>JAZNYV010000001.1:0-22567 GCA_045594585.1 Faecousia sp.
GACATGGCTACGATCCGACTTGGGCGGATGTTAATAAGGTTCTGGGGGGTCATGTTCTCCTGAACGGTCATACGCTCACGGATCACGCGCTCCAAACGGGTAAAGCCTACACGGAACTGGTTCTGCAGCAGCTCGCCCACGCAACGGAGGCGGCGGTTGCCCAGGTGGTCGATATCATCGGTGGAGCCAATGCCATATGCCACGCAGTTCAGATAGTTGATAGATGCGAAAATGTCCTCACGGGTAATGTGCTTGGGCTGGAGTCTGTCCATGTTCTTGGCGATCTCAACTGCCCAATCCTCGGGAGCCAGGTTCTTGTCCAGCAGCTCAAAGAGAGGACCGCGGGCAACCTTCTCCTGGATGCCGTACCGTGCAGGATCGAAGTCTACGAAGTTCTTCATATCAACTACGTAGTTGGAGAATACCTTACGCTCGATGCCGTTGACATTGACGAATGCTTCGCAAACGCCACGGGCAGACAGTGCCTTGGCCTGCTCTCTGTTGAGAACGTCGCCGGGCATTGCCAGGATCTCGCCGGTACGGGGATCCACAACGGGCTGTGCGATCTCCTGTCCCTCGATACGGGACCAGATGTCCATCTTCTTGTTGAACTTGTAGCGGCCTACACGGGAAACGTCATAGCGGCGTGCATCGAAGAACAGGGCGTCGATATGTGCTCTTGCACTCTCCTCGGTGGCAGGCTCGCCGGGACGGAGACGTCTGTAGATCTCGATCAAGCTGCCGCGAGTGGTCTTGACGCTGATGCGGTCCTTCTTGTCACGGGCTTCCTTAGCGTCCTTCTCGTCGTCCTTGTCGATGGTGGCCTTGATACGCTCGTCGTTGCCGAACATCTCATAGATCTGCTCATCGGACTCGACGCCCAGGGCACGGATCAGGTAGGTAATGGGCAGTTTGCGGTTCTTGTCGATACGGACAGAGAATACGTTCTGCAGGTCGGTCTCATACTCCAGCCATGCTCCGCGGTAAGGGATGACAGTGGCGGTATAGGTATGCTGATTGGCCTTGTCCACAGCATCACCGTAGTACATACCGGGGCTACGGACGATCTGGGAAACCACAACACGCTCCGCACCGTTAATGACGAAGGTGCCGCTGTTGGTCATCATGGGGAACTCACCCAGGAAAATGGGGTCCGTGGTGAAGTGGCCGGTTTCCTTGTTGAGCAGCTTTGCCACGACCTTAATGGCTCTGGCGTAAGTAGCGTCACGCTCCTTGCACTGCTCTACGGTGTACTTGGGCTTGTCATCAATGGTGTAGTCCAGGAAGGACAGCTCCCACTTGTCGGAGTAGTCCGTGATCTTGGCGATATCACGGAATACTTCACGCAGGCCCTCGTTCAGGAACCAATTGTAGGAATCACGCTGGATCTTCAGCAGATTCGGCATGGGCATCAGTTCCTGATACTTTGCGTAGCTCTTGCGTTCGGTCTTCCCGAACATGACGTCCTTGGTTTCCATATAGGATTCATCACAGCCTTTCTCATAGTATCGAAGAATATCATGGAATGTGTGTTGCTGACGAATTGTGATACACCCGGAATTGTTTGCACTTTTTCTCATCATCCTCTTGCTTTCGGGATGGCACTGTGGTACAATGTACTCAGCAAGATGGGGGTAGATTGCAAAACTTCCGCAGTATAGGTAGTTATTTTATCACAAAACTTCCGATTCGTCAATAGCTTTCCCCCCTTGAATTTAGCTTTTTTTTACTTTTTTTCGTCTGATTTGAGAGTTTCAGGTCAGGCGTTCTTTCGTATGTGGAGGTTTTTATGATTTACAGCAAGGTGGTGGCAGGGACCTTCCTATCCAGGCCCAACCGTTTTATTGCCCATGTGTTGGTTGAGGGCAAGGAAGAAGTTGTACACGTGAAAAATACAGGACGGTGCAAGGAGCTCCTTCTCCCCGGCACCACGGTTTATTTGTACTGTGCCCCGGAGGGCAGCAACCGTAAAACCAAGTACGATCTCATCGCTGTGCAGAAGGGTGGCAGACTCATCAACATGGATTCCCAGGCTCCCAATGCCGTAGCAGAGGAATGGCTCCGCAAGCTCCTCCCCCAAGCAGACATCCGACGCGAGGTGGCCTACGGCTCCTCACGCTTTGACTTTCGCATTATCGAAGGTGCCAAGACCACCTTCTTAGAGGTCAAGGGCGTGACCCTGGAGAAGGATGATATCGCCATGTTCCCCGATGCCCCCACAGAGCGAGGACTCAAGCACATCCGAGAGCTCATTGCCTGCAAGGAGCAGGGCTATGAGGCGGCAGTCCTTTTCGTCGTCAAAATGAAGGGGATCCACGCCTTCCGCCCCAACGACGATACCCATCCCGCCTTCGGCCAAGCCCTCCGAGAGGCCCAAGCCGCCGGCGTCCGGCTCATTGCCATGGATTGCACGGTCAGCCCTGACAGCTTGACTATAGACGCCCCCATCAAAATAGAGTTGGCTAGAAAAAATGTTTAAATTCCGATTTATCGAGCTGATTAAAAAGGCACAAACCACCAAATCACGCACTATCCCGTAGGGCAAGCTGCCCTCAGCTTGCCCAACGACAGCCTTGTACGATAATATGTTCCATGGTACGGGAATCGAACAGCTCCATAAATCGAGAATTTGCACGTGTATTTGTGAGATAGGAATTTATGGAATATGCATTAGATGGGAGGATCGATGTTTTGGCGGAGGGAGACTGCAGAGCCATCACCTTCGGCATAGAGAAGATGGTGATGGCTTAATGCTCTGCTATCTGACCGCATTGGAATTGGGCAGACCTATGTCCTTTGCCATTCGGGATCAACAGGCTGTAGGGCGATTTACATATGGAAGGGAATTGCAATTCGCGTTCACCACCGGGGATGTAGAACTGCAAGGAGCCTTTACCATGGAGCAAGCCGAGCTGATAAAGTGCTGTATTGCAGACAGTGTTCTGTGGGGGTACTATGACCACATTGATTTCTCTCATCAGCTTGGAGACTTTACCTTTGTTCTCTCGAAGGAGTCGTAAACCCACAGAAGCATACAAGGAGCAAGATGTGTACTGCACGTCTTGCTCCTTTTGTCATAATTTATTGCTTTATCGGTGCAGAGCGGAGGAGAATCCCCTTGACATCCCAATATGTTCAATGGTATCATGTAAATATGTTAGACTTTCGCAAAAAATCATACAGGAGGTCATTATATGGTCAAACGCGTTGTTTCCTTCATCCTGGTGGTCGCTGCATTGGTGGGACTCCTTCCCGCTGTGGCGGTCCCCCGAGCCCAGGCAGCTCCCAGTGCATCCTCCGCTACGGTCACGTCCCTCTTCAAGGCCCGTTCAGAAGGTATGCATCCCCGTATCTTTGCAAGTAATGACGACTTTGCACGGATTCGCAAACTGGTTGAGACGGATCCCTATATGAGGACCCTGTATGCCCGTCTCTATACTTTCAGTCTGGAGATCCTTGCGGAGCCTGTACTTGAGTACGAGATTCCTGACGGCAAACGGCTCCTCTCCGTTTGCAACAACGCCACCAAGCGTATTACCTGGTTGGCTATGACCTACCAGATCAGCGGAGAGCGGCGTTTTGCACAGAGAGCTGTAGAAGAGATGCTCAATGTCTGCTCCTTCAAGGACTGGAACCCCTCTCACTACTTAGATACGGCACAGATGAGCTTCGGCGTAGGTTTGGGCTACGACTGGCTGTATCACTATATGACCGACGCTCAGAGAAAGACGGTTATGAACGGCATCTACAACCACGGTGTTTCTACTCAACAGACTACTCAGAGTGGTATGACCGTTACCCACAACTGGAACCCCTGGTGTAATGGCGGCCTGTCTGTGGCGGCCGCAGCCATCTTTGAGAACCATCCTGTGGAATGCGCTAAGATCCTTTCCAATGCTGTTACCAACATTCAGAAGGCCATGGTGTTCCAGCCCTCCGGTGCTTATCCGGAGGGTCCGGACTATTCCGTTGTGGGAATCGGTTTTACTGTTTATCTGATCGAGACCTTTAATACGGTTCTGGGCACGGACTTTGGCCTGTCAGAGATCCAGGGCATGAAGGAAGCCGGACAGTTCCTCATTGCAACTAACGGCTACCTGAACACCTTTAATTATGGCGATGGATCCTTCTCCTTGAAGGACAGTGCCGTCCTGCACTGGTTTGCCAACCGCTACAATATGCCGGAGCTGTCCCTGTATCAGCGTGAGAATCAGACCACCGGCAGCCGTTACGAGGATTTCCTTTCCCTGCTGTGGTATGATCCGGAACTGGTGGAGGGCAAGTCTTACGACGACCGTCAGCTGGACTATTATATCAGAAGCGATGAATACGAATCCATTGCCTCCTTCCGCAGCTTCCCCGGAGATGAAGCTCAGATTTTTGCGGCTATCAAATCCGGCAGCAACCAGACCAATCATACGGATCTGGATATCGGCACCTTTGTTTTAGAGGCTATGGGCGAGGCCTGGTTTGTGGAAATGGGCAAGGATAACTACAACCTTCCCAACTATATGTCCCGAGCCACCGCCGACAGCGGACGCTGGACCTACTACCGCAAACGGGCAGAGGGTCAGAACACCATCGTCATTAATCCCAGCTCCTACGGCGGTCAGGATGTGGATGCCAAGTGTCAGATCACAGACTACCAGAGCACCTATGACGGCGGCTATGCCACGGTCAATATGAAGAATGCCTACGACGGCTACGGTGCAACCGGTGCCAAGCGTTCCTTGGCTCTCTTCGACAACCGTACCCGTGTCCGTCTCCGTGACGAGATCAACTGTTCTTCCGCTTCTACCATCTATTGGTTTGCCCATACCCAGGCAAGCATCAGTATTTCCGCCGACGGCAAAACGGCAACTCTGACTCAGAACGGCAAGACCCTTTTGGCACAGATCGCCTCTCCCGATGGGGCGAAGTTCACCCAAATGAATGCAACGCCTCTGTCCACATCCCCTAATCCCAGTGGGCAGAATGCCAACGAGGGCTACCGGAAGCTGGTCATTAAGCTGACCAAGGCTACCTCTGCCTCCATTACCGTATTCTTTACCCCCGTACTGTCCGAAAACGCCGACAGCCAATCCCTGCCTACCTGGGGCATTTCCAACACCAGTAAGCTGCTGAACCAATACGATCCCTCCACCACCCTGACTGCCAATGCAGAGGGCGTGTATGAGATCTACACCACAGATCAGCTATGCCTCTTCTCCCAGATGGTTGCAGATGGCAATACCTTCTCCGGCAAAACCGTAAAGCTCATGAACGACATTGACCTCAAGGGCAGAACCTTCCAGCCCATTGGAGGCAACGGAACCGGCGGCTCCTTCAAGGGCACCTTCGATGGCAATTACCATGTGATCAAGAACCTGCTGATCTTCCACCCCAGTGGTGAGGGCGTAGGCTTCTTCGGCATGACCAACAATGCCACCATTCAGAATTTCGGCATTGAAAGCGGCCTGGTATTCGGCGGCAAGGCCTCTGCAGGTCTGACGGGCTACGGCACCTCTGTAACGATCAACAACTGCTACAACCGTGCCAATGTGATCTCCTCCGCCGGCCACAGTGCAGGTCTCGTGGGACAGTTAGGCGGCACCAGCACCATTAAGAACTCCTATAACAACGCCTATGTACAGTCTGCCGGCAGCATTTCCGGTGGCATCATCGGCTATATCGCCAGCTCCTCCACTACAACCGTCAATGGCTGTTATCACGTAGGAAGCCTGACAGATACTGCAGGAAATGTAGGTATGATCGGCTTCTACAACACAGGCTCCACCAATCCCATTACCAAGATCACTGTAACCAATTGCCGCTCCACTGCAGCCATCAAGGGTGCAGGTATTACGGATAACAGTTCCAAAGAGAGCTATACCGGCAACGGCAAGAAATCCAAGGCACAAATGGTATCTGCCGCCATCGCTATGAGCAGCAGCTTCATCTATGACTGCGAGTGGCAGAATGACGGCTACCCCGTTCTGACCTGGCAGTGCGATACTACACTTCCGGAAGATCTGGTCCTTACCACCGCTGCCCAGCTCCGCCTGGTAGCCTTCATGGTCAACAGAGGGACAGACAGCTTCGCCGACAAAACGATCCGTTTAGGAAGAGACATCGATCTGGATTCCAGAGAATGGACACCCATCGGAGGCAACTGCCTAACAGACGAAGCCGGAAACGCCTTCCGTGGAACCTTTGACGGACAGGGCTACAGCGTTTCCAATATGCAGATCTCTACAGGACACCATTACGTGGGCTTTTTCGGCTCCAACAGGGGAACCATCCGCAATTTCGGTATCCGTAGCGGCAGTGTCAAAGGCGGCAACAAGACCGCCGGTCTGGCAGGCTATTCCTCCGGTACCATCTCATGCTGCTACAGCCGTGCCACCGTCAACGGCACCAGCAATGCCGGCGGTCTGGTCGGCATGGCCGGGAACACGGTCATTGAAAACTGCTACGCCAAGGCAGATGTGACTGCCACCGGAAATGCAGCAGGCTTAGTGGCATACTACCCCAGCAATACCACGAATGCAAAGATCACCAATTCCTATGCAACCTGTACTTTAAACGGGAAAAATAACGGCGGTTTGGTTGCCAGCATCAACGCCTCTGCCACCGGTATCGTGATTACCAATTCCTATGCCCTCAGTGGCAATTCTCTGGTGTATTCTACCACGGGCTATACCCTCAAGAGCAGTTCTTCCCAATCTGCCGCCAATTTGAAGGCAATGGCCGAGACCCTGGGAGCTGCCTATATTCAGGATAGCTTCATCGCCAAGAACGGCGGCTATCCCGTCCTTAGCGTTTTCACCTACAAGAGTGCAAATATGCAGTCTCTCCAGCCCAACGCACAAGGCATCTATGAAATTCACACTGCTCAGGAGCTTCGGGCTTTGGCCTATATGGTCAATGAGCTGGGAGAGAGCTTCAGCGGCAAGACCGTCAAGCTCTGTGCAGATATTGACTTGGAAAGTGCAGAGTGGATCCCCATCGGTGGCAATGCCTCTGCAGACGGAAAATCTGCCCGTCAGTTCGCCGGCACCTTCGAGGGAGACGGCCATGTAATCGAAAATCTGTCCGTATCCGAGGGGAATTATTATGTAGGCTTCTTCGGAGATCTGAAAGGTGCAACGATCCGGAACTTGGGCATTGAAAGCGGCATGGTCACAGGTGCCGCCAAGGTAGCCGGTCTGGCAGGCACCATCCGCAGCAATGTACGGATCGAGAACTGCTACAACAAGGCCAATATCTGCGGCAAGTCCGGCAACGGCGGTATCGTAGGCATGGTCAGCGGTTCGGATTGCATCATCGAAAGCTGCTATAACAGCGGAAATGTGGGCGGCAACAGCTCAACAGGCGGCATTCTGGGCTATCTGGCCGGCAGTGCCACCAATATGGCAGTACAGAACAGCTATAACAGCGGTGTGGCCACCAACGGCATAGTAGGCAGTTCTAATGAAACCGCCACAGGCTCCATGACCAACTGCTACACCATTGATACTGCGGCCCTTGTAGGCATTGCCAATACTTTGACCTCCACCAATTCCAAGAAGCTGCCTGCGGCTGAGCTCCGCAATGCTGCAACAACGCTCAGCACCGCCTTTGCCGAAGACTACTTTACCCGGAACAGAATGTATCCCGTTCTGGCATGGGAAAACGGCAACCGTGCTACCACCCTGTCTCAGATCAACGGGGTCTACCAGGTGGGAACTGCAGACGAACTCCATCTGCTGTCCTATTTGGTCCGAAAAGGGAATGCCTTTAGCGGTCAGAAGGTGGAGCTGACGGCTGATATCGACCTGGAAAGCAAGCTTTGGCTTCCCATCGGCGGGAAGGACGAGTCTGCCACCTATTACTTCAAGGGTACCATAGATGGCAAGGGACACGTGATCCGCAACCTGAGTGCCTGGGAAATGGATTACGGCTATGCCGGTCTCTTCGGTGGCATCCAGGGTGCAGTTGTAGAGAATTTGGGAATCGAGGACAGCATTGTGCTGAGCAAGACTCGTTCTGCTGCCTTTGCCGCCAGCGCACAAAAGGGCTCCGTGATCCGAAACTGCTACAGCAAGGCCTTTGTTTATGCACAAACTTATGCTGCAGCCTTTATGGCTCAGGCCAACGGCAGCGGTGTGGTGTTGGAGAATTGCTACAATACAGGCCTGGTCACTGCAAAGTCGCGGTCCTCTTCCACCGCCGGTCTGGTAGGCTATCTGTCCAGCGGCACGGTGGATATGAAACTGCGTAATTGCTACAACATCGGTAACTATTATGCCCTCCTCGGTTCCTCTAACACGGCGGCAACAGGCAGTGCAGACAACTGCTACAGTGTCTCCACCGTCAAACTGGTCCGTGTGCCCAATTCCTTCGACTACAGCCGCACTGCACAGGTTTCTGCAGAAGCCATGAAGAGCTATGCAAGTGTCTTGGGTGAGGCCTTCGAGACCGATACGGACGATCTCAACCAAGGTTATCCTATCCTCCTGTGGCAGAGTACAGGACACTGCTATCATGAATACACCACAAGCTCCGACGGAGCCGAGACCCACAGCACCCTCTGCTCCCTCTGCGGAGACAAGATCACAGAGGCCCATACCCTTGACGCAGGCACCGTCACCAAGGAAGCCACTTGCTCCGAAGCAGGCCTTAAGACCTATACCTGCACCGTATGTAAGGAAACCAAGACAGAAGCTCTCTCTGCAACGGGACACAGCCCTGTAACCGACGAGGCAGTCGCACCTACCTGCACCGCCAAGGGTAAGACCGATGGTAGCCATTGCAGTGTATGTCATGCAGTGATCCTTGCACAAAGTGTCATCCCTGCAACGGGACACAGCTATGACGAGGGTACCGTCACCACTGAGGCCACCTGTACCACTGATGGCATCCGCACCTATGTCTGTGCCACCTGCGGCGACAAAAAGACGGAGGCCATCCCTGCCGCGGGACATACAGAGGTCACCGTTCCCGGAACCGCACCTACCTGTGTCAGCTCCGGCAAGACGGACCACGTCTACTGCAGTGTCTGCCAAGAGGTCCTGTCTGCATCACAGATCATCCCCCGTTTGGGTCACAGCTACAGCTATACCGATCTGGGCAACGGAAATCACGAGGGCCGCTGTGCTCGTTGTAACGGAAAGACCACCGCTGCCCACAGCTTCACCGACGGTCTGTGTGTCTGCGGTGCCTCCCAAATCATAGAGGATGCAGGGCTTAAGATCAATCATACTCTGAATCTGGCCAGCGATATCTCCGTCAGCTTCGCTGTAGCAAAGACCTTGTTAGAGGGCTTTGACATGAGTACCGTTTATCTGGAATGCACTGTAGAGACCTATGAGGGCAACAGCAAGACCGGTGCAGAGAAGATCAAGCTTCTGCCAACAGATCAAGGGGTATATTACTATTTCACCTTGGAGGGTCTCACTGCCGTACAGATGAATGACAGCCTTTCCTCCGTTCTTTACGGCTCCAAGGCAGGGCAGAGCTACTGCTCCCCCGTAGATACCTACTCCATTGCAGACTACGCCTATTCTCAGCTCAACAAGGCAGGTGCTGCCGAAAGTCTCAAGGCTCTCTGTGCCGACCTCCTCCGCTACGGCTCCGCCGCTCAGACCTTTAAGGCTTACCGCACAGACGCCTTGGCTGACAGTGCCATGACCGAGGCCCACAGAGCATATCTGAGCAGCTTGGACGAGATCACCTTTGGCAGCACCAACAAGGTCCTCACCGATCTGCCAAACCCCCTCATTACCTGGGCCGGCAAGGTATTGGACCTGAATTCCAAGGTTGCCGTCAAATTCGTCTTTGACCTGGGTTCCTACAACGTCTCCCCCGAAGCCTTGAAGCTGAAGGTCACTTACACAGACTATGCAGGCCTACAGCAGGTCAAGTATCTCACGGGAGCAGAGGCCTACGGCGGCATTTCCGGCCGTTACGCCTTCACCTTCGACGGTCTCTTAGCCGCCGAGCTTCGCAGTGTCCTGTCTGTACAGGTCTGTGAGGGCACCACTCCCCTGTCCTGCACCCTGCAGTACAGTGCCGATACCTACGGCAACAACAAGACCGGCGCCCTCCTGACCCTGTGCAAGGCCCTCTTCGCCTACTCCGACAGTGCAAAGGTCTATTTTGTAAAATAAAGCTGTTCACAGGACAGTATCACTCTTGCCTTTAGTAACCGCTGATGAAATCCGCTTCGGACGAGGCCGGATCTTTTGTCCCAACTTTTCAGTTTGGGAGCAAACTCTCTCGTCCTCGTCCCTCGCAATCTCATCAGCGGTTACTTTAGCCGAATATAACTAAAAGCTCTGATTCACCGAGAGCGTTACTCCTGTTCCACCGCACTCCCGGAACATTCTGCCAAGGTGATCCTCAGCCAAGGCGGGATTTGTCAAGGTCTTTTCTGCAAAGGTTGCAGACCGTTCAAGAAAATACATATACAAGCATATAGAGCAGTCCTCAAAATCGAGAACTGCTCTATATGTTGTTTTACTCTGTATAATACTGTGCCTGGGCGTTCCACAGCTCGTAATATTTACCGTTTGTATCGGCAATGAGAGTTGCGTGAGACCCTTGTTGGATCACGGCACCCTCGTGGAACACGGCGATCTCGTCACAGAACTTACAGGAGGACAGACGGTGGGAGATATAGATTGCGGTCTTGTCGCCTGCGATCTCGTCAAACTTTCCGTAGATCTCTGCTTCGGCGATGGGATCAAGGGCTGCCGTAGGCTCATCGAGGATAATGAACGGAGCATCCTTGTAGAGGGCACGGGCAATCGCGATCTTCTGTGCTTCGCCACCGGAAACATCAACGCCATCTTCGGACAGACTCTTATAGATCATGGTATCCAATCCCTTTTCCATAGTCCCAAGGCGATCTCCAAATCCTGCATCCACCAATGCCTTCTGTACTCGATCACGGCCATAGTGCATACTGCCTGCAACGTTATTGCCCAAGGGTTGGCTGATCAATCGGAAATCTTGGAAAACAACAGAGAAAATATCCATATAATCGTCGTACTTGTACTTGCGAATGTCAATGCCGTTAAGTAGAATTTGACCTTCCTGGGGATCGTACAAACGACACAGCAGCTTAATGAAGGTTGTTTTACCACTTCCGTTTTCGCCAACAATGGCAAGTCGTTTGCCAACCTTGAACTTCATATTTACATGACGGAGTGCCCAAATGTCGGAGCCGGGATACTTGAAAGACACATCCTTGAACTCCACTTCATATCTGCAATCCGCTCTCTTTTCGATAGTGAGACTGCCTTGGTACATAGCGTTTGGAATATCAAGAAATAAAAATGTTTTATCCAAGTAGCCTGTGTTGGTTTCCAAAACCCCAAACAAACCGGTTAGTGCATAAATATTGGCTACCATTGCTGTTGCAGCACCTACATACTGCGTAATGCTTCCGACATCAAATGCCCCGCCCCATGCTTTAAGGCAAGTAAAGACGTAAACAGAACCGGTAATAAGCGTAGTAATGCATACACCTAAGCTCGCGTAAATGCCCATTTTGCCTTGTGCGGACTTGCTGAAGGGACCAACTACTCCGAAAGAAGAATTTGTAGTCCAGTATGCACTGATCAGTCTTTGCTGGTCGTTCATTCGTATATCTACACTTCGCTCCTCGTCCATTCCAACGAAGCCAAAATGTCCAAACAAACGGTTTCCCAAAGTAGCTTCTTCCGCGAAGTCGCTCCAACACTTTGTTGATGCTGCGCTGCATTTTCCTGCAAGGATACTAACACCAACCATAAGGCTCGCCAAAGCAAGGATAAACATAGGATTATTCAACGCAGTTAGCCAACCGGCATCGCTCGGTACAGAGGATGTGAACAAACCGATCGTTAACGCAATACCGCTTAAAATACCAATCACACTTGTCACAAATGCCTCATAAACTTCTTGAACTCGCATCAAGCCCCAGCTTGACCAGTTTTCGTTTTGCTGAATCTGTGCTCGGAGATCGTGGTTCTCCTGTTTATCGAGTTCGGAGAAATCGAGAGAAAACATTTTTCGGATAAACAAAATCTCTTTTCTGCCCCATAAATCGCTAAACAAAGTGCCGTAGCGTCGCTGAAGAACGGCTTTCAAAGCAGAAGCAATACCAACGCATATAAGGCTTGCGATCACCCATTTCCAAAGGATGTCTGGTCGGCGTAAGGTTGCAAGCTCCTTCAGTATTTGCGCCGAGAAGAAAACCGTTATGTACGGTGTAACTGCACTGACGATACAATGCAACGTCAAAATCGGAAAAAACTTAGAGGATACTTTATGGAGTTCCTTAATACCACGCAAATGCGAAGCAACAGCGTGACGCATATTTATGTTTTCTTTCATGCTCAGAACTCCTTTCCTTCTTGATAATAACGACTTTGTACTTCAAAGAGATTTGCGTATTCTCCGCCTAAAGCCAAAAGGCTTTCATGGGTTCCTTCCTCTTTGATGCCTCCGTCAGCAATAAAAATAATACGATCACAGAATCGAGTGGAAGCCAAACGGTGTGAGATGAACAGCGAGGTTTTCCCACTTGTCATTTCACTATATTTCATGTAAATATCGTTTTCTGCGATAGGATCAAGAGCTGCTGTCGGTTCATCCAGCAACAGAATCGGACCGTTTTTGTACAAAGCTCTTGCCAACATGAGACGTTGAGATTGACCACCGGAGAACAACACGCCATCCAAATGGACTTCGCGACCAACGTGAGTTTCCAACCCTTTTGGTAACTTCTCAATTGTAGAAGTCAGTCCCGCTTTCTCCACGCATTCAGCGATTCTATCATAGTCAATATTAACTGTCGTTTGTGCGATTTGCTCTGCCACGGTTACATCCAGTACAGAGCACTCTTGGAACACAGCACTAAACAAGGCATAATAGCTTCTGCGATCGAAGTCTCTAATATCTTTTCCGTTTAGCAATACGGCTCCCTCAGTAGGGTCTAAAAGACCGCAAAGAAGTTTCACCAACGTTGTTTTACCCGCACCATTCAATCCGACGATCGCCAACTTTTCTCCGGGACGAACAGTTAAGTTCAAGCCGTGAATCGTATCGGTTTCCGCACCGGGATAACGGAAAGAAACATTTTCCAGTTTCAGCTCATAGTTTTCTGCTGCAGGAATATCCTCACCGTTTTCAAACTTGAACGGTTCGGGATAATCCAAAAATTCACGGAGGCGAGATATGTCCAAGCTTTCTTTATGCAATGTGCTCATCTCCTGCAGAATACCCATGACCCACGTAGTAAACGTAGTTACAGCCGTAAAGTAGAGTAAAAATTCTGAAACACTCAATCCTTCATTAAGTGCCATGTTGATGAGATAGATGTAGGCAATGCCATTACGAGCTACCGTCAGGATCACTTCTGTAATATCAGCAAGCACTTCTACACGCTCACAACGAAGGCTGAAATCCAAATAGAGATCGTGAATCTGATCCAACAGTTCATTGAGCCAGTTTTGCAAGCCAAAGATCCGGATGTCTTTCGCCAGTTCTACGGATTCAGACTTATTGCGAAGGTAATTCTTCTTTTGGAAATACTGTTCTTCTTCATCTCTGCGAGCATAACGCCAGTTGTTGGTGTATCGGGACACGAAGAACCCCGCAAAACAAGTGGCGATCACAACAAGCAGGAGTACAGTATCTATCCGTGAGAGAATGGTTAAATAAACGATCAGTCCGCCGATGTTTTTCAATAACATTGTCAGTGTCTTCCAAATATGCTCTGTCGCTTGACTATTACCCTCACAGGCGAGATGCGCTTTTTCCCGCATCCTAATAAAGTCGGCTTCCAACGTATTGGGGTATGAAGTCATGTTGCACTTTTCGGCAACCTTCCCAATAATGGAAGATCTCACATCAACACGAGCAAACAGAGTGTTCTGCCTTACATACTCCTTGAAGCCATTGATTACAAACAAGGCTGCTGTAAATACACCTATAGTTGTCACCAGCATCCACATCGGAGATTTTTGTTCCACTCGTGAAAGGACTTCCGGAGCGATATAAAGCTGAGTCAAATTCAGCAACACTTCCAGAATTGCGGTCAACGCACAGAATAACAGGACGCGACTTCTGTTTTTCCAAGCTATTTTTACCATCCAACTAATATTTTGTATGGTATTGTATTTCGGTTTTTCTTTCACTTTCATTTTGCCTCACCTCATGTTGATGATTGCCCGGTTGACACCGTCATACGCTCCCCGTGGGAGAGGTATGGCGGTTCCGTCGCTCAGTTTGATCTCTGCCTTGGTGACTCGGCTGATCTGCGTTAAGTTGATGATCGTGGAACGCCCCACACGGTAGAAACGCTCGTCAAGCTGTTTTTCAAGCTCACCCAAAGTCATTTTCACTGTAACGTCAGACAAGGCGTGAATGGTAACGTAGTTGCCGAACACGCCGGCATACCGAATTTGATAGATCGGAACACGCACCATTTCGCCGCCGATCTCAAGGTTCAAGACCTTTTCATTCTTGGACAGCTTCTCTGCGGCACGGTCGAGCACTGAGCAGAGCTTCTCTTCCTTTACGGGCTTCATCAGATAGTGGAGTGCTGCAACCTCATATCCCTCGGAAATGTAATCGGAGTAGCCTGTGATGAAAACGATCTGGACTGTATCGTTGTTCTTGCGGAGCTGCTTCGCCATGGTCACGCCGTCCATAGCTCCCATTTCAATGTCCAGGAGCAGAATGTCATAGTCGCTTTCCTCTGCATAGCGGAACAGGAAAGTCTCTGCAGAAGTAAAGGTATCAGTATGTACCGCATGACCGGCAGACAACGCCCAACGCTCAACCATATTCAAAACATATTGTCTGTCTGCATGGGAATCGTCGCAGATCGCAATTTTGTACTTCATGTTCTCACCGTTCTTTTCATTTACTCTTTCAAATCCGGAATGCAACGAAAACCTTTCTCGGTCTTTTCGTAGCCCCGAAAGCCTACGCTCTCAAAGCACTATTGTGCCCCGATGTTGAAACCGTAGATTCATCTGCCGTACCTCCATTCATGCTTGTGTGTACACATATTATAACACGTAGATGTGTCTTTTTTCAATAGACTCACTTGTAATTTATCGCATTAAAGTACAACCTTTCTATGAACCAACGGCGAACAGAGGATTTTTGCCGGGGTTGATATACTCTGCATCGAAACAGGCCGCTGCAAACTGCCTAACCCAAAGGAAAACGGTGCACCCCTCACGGGCTACACCGTAACCTAAATGAATCTGTCCTTTTGAGTATCGCTCTAATACTGCTTTCTATTAGAAAGCACGACGCTAAAGCGTTGTAATTTCACGATTTTTTCGTATAGAAAAACGTAAAATTTCGTCTCATGCGAGTTTCTACGCCTTGAACCGCAAAGCCCCCTCACAGATCTCTCCGTGAGGGTGCTCATTTGCTCATTAGGAATGATACGGGGAATTATACAGGCTCGTCCATGAGGCGGTCGAACTCGGCGGATACCATGTCGAAGTCCTCCTCGGGGATGTCCAGCAGCTCGAAGTCGTCCTCGGTGGGAACGTACTCGTACAGATATACGTCGTTGCTGTCATCCAGAGCGTCCAGGGCAATGTACTCCTTGTCGTTCAGCTCAAAGACACCCATAATGCCACACTCAAATGCGGCACCGTCGTCAAATTCCAGCGTGAGGATCTCGTCCTCTGCATATAAAGCTCTCTTATCTTCCATGAGATAATACCTCCTGTTTTGTGGTAAATATAGTATACTTGATTTCTTCCAAAGATGCAAGCTATTTTTCGCTTTCTTCCAAGATTCTTTGGAATTCCTCCAGGGCTACGGCAAATTCCTCCTGAGACAGGTTCCTCAGCTCCAGCTTGTCGCCGATTTCTTTGTACCCGTAGAAAAATACATCCTCGCCACCGTCTGTAGGAACAAGAGCAATATAATCCTGCTCCTCTACCCGGAAGCCACCGAGAATATTACATTCTACGATCTTATCGGGAAATTCCAGTTTAATGGTTTCCATTCTGTTCTCCTTCGTTACACATCCAAGAATTGCCTGTACGCCGTGGGTAAGCCGATGGATTCCTTGATCTCCTCACGGCTGTACCATTGGAAGCACGGAGCCATGCTTCCGCAGTTCAGGCAGATCCCACGGAGCTTCCACTCCACGTGGGTGAAAATATGCTCCCGTTTCAGCTCCATTACAGGGCTCTGAGGTGCAACGCCCCACTGTGCCGCCAAGGCAAGGGCTTCTTCCATGGACAGATCCCCCTCTGTGTCCGGGAACTGCCACAGACCTGCAAGAAGTCCCCTCTTGGGTCGTTTGCACACAGCCAGCCTGTCTCCCCATTGTAATAGAAAGACCGTTCGGTGCTCTATACGCCGTTGCTTCTTAGGCTTCTTCTCCGGGAAGGCACGGGGATCCCCCTGCTGCCGAGCAATGCAGAGAGAGCAGAGAGGACAGCGCTCACAGTTGGGCATACCGTTGGGACCACAGACCGTTGCCCCCAGTTCCATAAGAGCTTGGGTAAAATCACCGCAATGCCCCACAGGATACACAGGACACAAGAGCTCTGCGGCCTCACGGTGCTGTACATTCCTCCCCAAATAGCGGGACAGCACACGGATCACGTTCCCATCCACTGCAGCAACAGGCTCCTCGAAGCATATGGAGGCCACTGCCCCGGCTGTATAGGGGCCGATGCCGCTCAGGTTCAAGAGCCCCTTGTGATCCGTAGGGAAGGCACCCAGCTCCAGGATCTCCCGTGCAGCCCTCTGTAGGTTCCGCACACGGGAATAATATCCTAAGCCCTCCCACAGCTTTAGAAGCTGATCCTCAGGAGCCTTTGCTAAAGCCTCTATTGTGGGAAGCTCCTGCAGGAATCGCTCATAATAGCCCTTAACCGCCTCTACACGGGTCTGCTGGAGCATGATCTCTGACAGCCACACATGGTAGGGCTCCCGATCCCGTCGCCAGGGAAGCTGCCGACAGTTCTGCTGATACCAGGGCAGCAATCGCAATGGAAGCTGTTGGACAAGCTCAGTTGTTATTTTCATTCCGATTCCAACGACTGCGGTAACGGGTCTTCTTGTTCTTGGACAGCTCGTCATACTTCTTGGCGGCATCGCTGGCCCCCTCGTAGATCAGACGGCTGATACGGAGGGTGCCCTCCGGCTCCTTGGACAGGCGGATACGGATCAGATATCTGCCGTGCTCGGGACACTGTGCCATGGTCATGTACCGCCGCCCCTCCTGTGCTACCCAGGCACCGATGGTCATAGTGCCGCCGCACTGGGGGCAGTGGCTCTCTACACTGCCCATAGCCTCCATAGCCTGTGCCTTATCCTCGAAGCCATGGAACACGGATCTGCTGATGCATCCCTCAGGAGGTGCTCCGTGGAAGCCGTCCTCGTGTGCCCGAAGGGAGTTGCTGTAGTTCTCGATCCCACGGGGAATATCCAGCCGAGAAAGGACCAGTGCCGTATGATAGGCGTCTCCCAGGGCATCATGGGCTTGACGGCAGGGCTCAATATTCATCATGCCCAGGGCTGTGGCAAGAGCCTTCTGTGCGGTGCCGCAATCCATCTGCTCGTTAAAGATCATCTGTGCATTGTACCAAGTGGTGATCCAATCCGGCTCACCGTCATGGAGGAGAATATTGTCCTCCAGCACCGTAATGTCATCAAAGCCCCAGGTCAAGAAAATGCATTCACCGCCGATCCAATCCCGGAACCGTTGCAGTGCATCGTTGAAGGGCAAGCCCCGCTCCCTGAGATCGCTGTCTCTGAGACCTGTCAGCTTAGCAACTCGGCTGTTGAGCTTCTTGTAGTATTTAGGCCGCACCAGGACCTGGAATTCATCCGCAATGGTGCCGTCCTCCAGCATACGTACGGCACCGATCTGAATGATCTCCCCGTGGATCTCCACAGGAAGGACCCGACGTGCTGCATAGGAACCGGGCCAGGGCTGATTCCATTCCATATCTAATACGATATATTGCATAGGGCATCCCCTCACTTTCGTTTTAGCTTCCTTATTATCATATCATAGATCCGATATGATAGCAACCTTGTTTTTCAGTATTATATGTGTAAAATTAAATTCAGTATCATGCAAAGGAGAATGCCCACCCCTGTGGGGATCGCCCAGGCCAAGGCTGTGTAGCCCACACTTTTGGTTTCCTTATAAACGGTAATAAGCGTCGTGGTGCAGGGCCAATGAAACAGCATGAATATCATTGTACACAGGCACTGTCCCCATGTCATCCCAAAGGCTGACAGCAGCTCTCCTGTATTCCCCCCTGCTGCGGTGCTCCATCCCCCACCTGCTATGATCATTAGGGCAATGGGCAGTACCAACTCATTGGCAGTGCTCCCCAGGAGGAATGCCAGCAGCATCGTTCCCCCTATGCCCAAGACCGCCCCCGGCCTTTCCAGCCATCGTGCCAGGGCCAGGAGGAGGCTTTCACCTCCCACAGGAATTCTTTGCAGACACCACAGCAAGAGTCCCATAGGTGCGGCAACCGCAATGGCCCGACCCAGAATCTTTAGGCATCGGTCCAACAGGGATCGCAGAAGCACACGGCCCACCTTAGGTCTCCGATAGGGCGGCAGCTCCATAAGGAACACGGACCGCTCCCCCTTTAGAACTGTTTTACGAAGGAGCCAAGACAGGATCAAGGTCACGAACACAGACAACGTCACCAGCCCCGTCAGACCCAGAGCCTGGAGTCCGGGTGAAAGCTCTCCCATACATATCCCCAGTAACAGGATGAGTGATGGGAAACGCCCATTGCAGGGCACCAGGGAATTGGTCAAGCTCCCTATGAGCCGCTCCCCGGGAGAGTCGATGATGCGGCAGCCTGTGACTCCCACTGCATTACAGCCAAAGCCCATGGACATGGTCAGGGCCTGCTTCCCACAGGCGCCGCAACGGCGGAACCCTTCATCCAGCAGATAGGCTACACGGGGCAGATAGCCCAGATCCTCCAACACTGTAAACAGGGGAAAAAAGATAGCCATAGGCGGCAGCATTACTGCAATCACCCTCGTAACCGGCTCGTAGATTCCATCCATTACGAGCTGTATCAGCCAAGGAGGCAGAAAGCTAAGACTGCTCCAAAGCCCCTTCCCAATGGCAGAGAAGCACCACTGCAGTCCCCGGGAGGGATAATTTGCCCCCTGGATCGTGAGCCAAAATACAAGCAGCAAGAGCAGGAGCAGGCAGGGGTAGGCACCCAGGGGATGCAGGAGAATGCGATCCAGCTTCTCTGTCAGCGTAGGACCCTGCCTCTGTACCTTGGACACCCGTCGGCACAGCTCCTCTGCATAGGGAATATCCTCCTCTTCCTCCCTGCGTATAGGCAGGCAGGACAAGTATCCCTCGGACAGGAGTCGAAGCTTCTCCCGTAGAGCATCCATGCCAAAGCCTTCCTTTCCGCTGACGCCGACCACAGGGACCCCCATTTCCGCTGATAGTCTGTCAGTGTCTACGGTGATCCCCTCTATTTCCGCTTCATCCATCAGATTTACGGCGATCAACACCCCGGAACAACAACGCATTACCTGTAAGGCAAGGATCAAGGAACGCTCCAAGCAGGTGGCATCACATACCACCAAGATACCGTCCGCCCTACGTGATCTGATAAAGTCTTCAGTGATCTCCTCCTCAGGGGACGCTCCGCCTATGGAATAGGTCCCGGGCAGATCCACCAAGTCATAGGACTTCCCCTTATACGTGTATTGACCTACAGCAAGGTCTACGGTTTTACCGGGCCAATTTCCCGTATGCTGTTTTAGGCCTGTAAGTGCATTGAATAGGGTGCTTTTCCCTACGTTGGGATTCCCCACCAGAGCAATCAGGCTCATACTCTGATCACCGGGATCTCCCTGCAATCCTCTCTCCGAATAGCAAGGACGGCCCCCCGAACTCGGAACAGTATGGGACTCCCCAGTGGGCTCCTCCCCAGGCAGCGGATCCCCGTACCTTCTATCATGCCGAATTGCTTCAAACGGCGGGCAAGAAGCCCCTCTGCCCTTGGCTCTTGCAGGATCCCCTCCTGCCCTTTTTCCAAATCACAGAGCCGAAATTCCATAATGATCCCTCCCTACGCCCTCCATCCTATGCCACTGCCCTCAAAAAGTTCCCTTCATCGACGGAACTATTCCCATAAAAAAACAAACCGCAGATCTCTCTGCGGTCTGTTTATTAAAATGATTCAAACTCTTTGGAGTATACGGTCATTCCAACGCCGTGATCCTTCACCAAAATATCTTGAGGGAAACGGGAAAATTTGACTGTAACGAACAGATCTCCCGCAGTGCCGGACAAATTGATGATCTGAATGATATAAAAGACCCAGAACCACTCTCTCGGCACCAGACAGCATACCACTGCCAGAACCACACCCCAAAGGACAATAGGTGCCAGTGCAATAAAGATATAGGGCTTCTTTCCGTAATAATCCTCACTGCCTGCAAAAGCATAGAGCCCGGTAAAGCCATACTTCACCTTCTGAGTCCCTACAAGCTTCATCGCTACACCATGTACAGCCTCATGAAGGATAATATATAGAACCATAAACAGGATCATACAAATGGGGCGGGTATAAAACCCTAAAAACCCGTAGTGATTCGTATACATTTCAGAAAACGGAACAAGCATTTGTCCGATTCCCCCAAAAACCAGTGCGATCAAAAGAGATAGACCATTGATAAGAAGGGACAGCTTCTTACTCTTCTGTAGATCAATCGCATAGATCTCCCGGTAGCCTTCCGGCAAGGTATGCGTCATTTTCATAAAATACCTCCTACTATTTGCAGATATAGTATTTTTTTACCAAGTAGTATCTGTAATTTCTGTCTCAATGCATTGGAAAGAGCTTCGTTGGCAATGGTACTCTTGTCTTCAATATACGCCTGATTTAAGGAATTCATTAAGAAAAAATACCGTGATGTTTCATATGCCTTTCTGAGGATCGCATCATAATCAAACTTACAGCTTGCATGGATCTCCATACTGCATCACCTCAAAGCAAGTATATCATGAATACTACACAAAGTAAATAGCAAAAGTGAGCGATCCCACAAATGGAGCAAAAGAAATCAATAGACGCCACGCCTGCATAGTGATAGTTCCAAAATCGCAATGATGAAAAGAAAGCCGAGTTGTTTTGTCGCAACTTTTATTCGCCAATTTGCCTTTTATATCTTGCAATCTTTCTCTCAAGTCGCTCTATCAAATATTTGTAATGCTCTGTTCTTTCTGCTCCCTGCAAGCATTCGGAAATCAGCAACTCCCTTCCCACTTCAAAGGATGGCAACTCATTTGCTAATCGCCTTGCTTCCTCAAGCTCTCCCATCCAAGCATAGATGCGCACCAGTAACCCATTGGCTCCGCATTGCATATCGGGCCTATTGTAACAGTTGATCTTCTTGCATAAAGAAATGATCTCCTTTGCAATTGCCATATCCCGATTCTTGTGGAATTGAGAATAGAGAAAGGTTGCCTTTCCGTGAAGCAAATATACGTCATTGGGATGCTTGCGCAGCATTTTGTCATATGCTTCTAAAATATCCTCATTCTGTCCACGATCCCTCATTTCATGGATCTTCTCAAAAAAGGCACTTCGTCCCATACTGTCAAGCTCCCGTCCACGCCCCATAAGCTCATCCATAGATACATCAAAGAAATCCGCAATCATAGGAAGCATGGTAATATCAGGATAGGTCACACCGGTTTCCCAACGGCTCACAGCTTGGGCCGATACTCCCAATTCATATCCAAATTGCTCTTCGGTAATTCCTCGGGAAATACGTAGCCTTCTGATATTTTCTCCCAGACAAAGAATCATACCTGTTCCTCCGTGATCTATCGTAGTTTCTGCTGCAGTACAATCATTATATCACATAACCGAAAATAAAACATGGCTTAATGCATCAAGTGAAATGAAATTCGTTCCTAAACGTGCAAAGCACATTTCACATTGCGTAGCAATATTTCACTGCCAAAGGCAATTTCACTCGTTCCAAGGGAACGAATTTCGTTGAAAAGAAACACCTTTTGCCCACAGGACAAAAGGTGTTTCTATTCTGGCTCCCCCTGTTGGACTCGAACCAACGACCTGCGGATTAACAGAGCGAATGTTTTTATTTGGTATCATATTCTACCGTTCAAAAACATAGCATTTCTCTCTATATTATGGTAGATTCCGTAATGTTTTATGGTGTTTTATTTTGGGGCGTAACGCAGTTTGTGGCCCAAAATTGGCCCAAAAACAGCAACTCCTTATTTGTTCGCAAGGGAATGGTGTTTCTATCGCTGCAGATCTTGTTCTACATACTTACCACACCACCCCTTCTGAGCCTGTTCCTCCAGCCACCGTTCCAGTCCCGGCCGGGATACCAGCAGCCGCTTCCCGATCTGGATGGTGGGAAAACCCTTAGTTTTAACCAGATTATACATATAGCGCTCACTGATGCCTACTACCTCAGCTGCTTCTGCAACACTTAAAGTCTTTTTTTCCATATTATTATCTCCTTTTTTTCTACAAAGCAACTATACAAATGTATCGGTTATATAAACCAGACCGACCTTGCAATA
>JAZNYV010000002.1:0-8997 GCA_045594585.1 Faecousia sp.
GGACTTCAACACAGAAGAAACCATCCAAGCCTTGGGAACTGCAAGCAGCGACATCTCAGAAAATATTTTGCGAGAAGTTGAAAAAAGTGTCAGATCTCAAGTTCGCACATTTGCACAATCATCCAAAAGAGAGTATGATACAGGTAGAAATACAAATAACGAAAGGAGCACGAATCATGGAACTGAGCTACATTCAACAGGGAGATTATCTGATCCCCGACCTGGAACTGCCGGAGGAACCCAAGATCGGCAAGTACGGAATGCTTCGGAGAACTTACCTGCAGGAGAACAAAAAGGTGATCTTCGGAGCGATGCAGATGAAGGAAACCCTGAAGGATCATCTGGAGGAAGTGGATCGTCAAGCCAACGAGATGATGGAACGCCTGATCAAGCAGATGGCGAAGGAGCAGGGCGTGACGGAGGAACTGAAAGCCCGGGACCAGATGGCTTGGGTTCAGCAGATGAACAACATCCGGAGCTCAGCCGAGGAGATCGTCCTGAGAGATCTGATCTATCGTTAAGCGGTCATGAATTTGGTCGCAATACGGGCATAGACTATTTTCACCAAGATCACGAGAAGAACGAGCTTCTCAGAACCTGCGACCCCTTAAAAGATCATAGAAAAGACATAGCCGCATTCTTTAACGACCATCGTGACGATAAAGAGTGCGGCTTTTTTGTTAGGGATCACTTTGGTGCCGAGCCTGTGGAAATGACATTGGAGGACGGAACTGTAGTAGGCTATCAAGCCTATTCCGATCTGATCCATATGTGGCGAGGCAACTACGATACACGAGAACGAGAAGTCTTTGAACGTTGGGACATGATTGCTCACCGCATAGCCGGTATGATGGTCATGGAGAACTGGCTCAGCGAAAGTGAACGACCGATCTTTCCCACGGAAGACCAGCAGAAATCCAGAGCACTACAGGCAAAGGCAAAAGACGGAAGCAAGTTTGTCCTTCCCCAAGGTGCTATTGACTATATCATCACCTATGGATCAAGTATGGATCAAGGAAAGTTCCGAATCTATGAGCAGTTCTTAAAGAATGAAACCAAAGACAAAAACATTGCCTTCTTGAAGAACGAATATGGCATAGGCGGACGCTCCGATGCCATACCCGGAAGCGAATTAGGAGAAATGCATGACGCTACGGGAATATCCATTCGTCGATCTTCTTCCTCCAAACCCGGAATGGAAGCACGAGTGCTTATGACATGGCCTATGGTAGAACTGCGTATCAGAGAACTAATCGCCGCAGACAGATACTTGTCCCCTCGTGAAAAGGCAGAATATCCCAAGTATCTGAGGAAGCAGGAAGCCATGCGAAAGCGTAGCGATTTAATGTCGGAATATCGCTCTATCGTTAGGGATTATAACGACTACTGGACACAGCTTTCCGGAAAAGAAAATTGTCTGGTAATGTACCCGATTTTGGATTTGTGCCAAGCGTTTCACTTAGGAAACAAAACCGTTGGTTATGGAGAAAACAAAACATTCATTCTCCCTGCTTTGCGAGAGATCATGGAACGGATCGTGGAAGCGGAAACCCACCACGCAGACCGAGCAAAAGCCATGCTGGAGAAGCTCAGTGCCGAGATTGCAAGACCCTTTGAGCCTACCTACGATGAGTTGAATCCACCCCCTCCGCTACCCAAAGAATACCGTTTGCCCATAGGCTCTATGGTCAGGATCGGCACACAGCAGTTTGAGATCCTTGCAGTAAAAGAGGATGAAGTGACCGTCCGTGATGCAGATTTCCTCTTGGATGTTAAGGACTTCCCGAAAGAGCAGTTCTATGAACTCTTAAAAGAGAATCCTCATAACGACAGATACCTCCACGTAATCGAAGCACCCAAACAGGAGGAACAAGACACAACACCCGGTGAGGCTAAAATCGAACCTACCACTGAGTCGGAAAAAAATTCTCCCATCACAGAAGCGGAAACACTGACTTCCGGTGCCACTGACGAGGAAAAATCGGGAGCAGAACAAACCGACGGACAACTTGATGTAGCCATCGGGCTTATCAACGATTATTGCCAAGCAGAGTTCCAAGAAGGTGCAGATGTAGGCGATCTGAGTAATATCCCTATCACCTATACAACCATAACCGACCATGAGATCCCCATCCAGATCTCCGTGGACTTGATCAGTTTTGCATTGGTGCGAGAATTGGACGGACAAGTTTATGAACGCCGTCAGTATGAGTCTTTATCGGAGTTAATCTCAAAGGAATTGGAAAATCTTGATTTCGATTCTCTTATAGATGTTCCCGACGAAGATCTGATCCGGCGTGGGCTGGTTCCGGAAGATTTCAGTTCCTATGCACCTCTGAATGTCGAAATATCGGAACAGGAACCTGAAAAGGAGTCCTCACCCGAAATCCCCCTTGCACCGCCTAAAACAATTCGCAAAGCACAAACTTCTACGACCATCCTCTATCCCGAAATCCCTTCGGATCAGCGAAGCAACTTCCGTATTACGGATGACGCCCTTGGAGAAGGTACGCCCGGACAGCGGTACATCAACAATGTTTCTGCAATCCGACTGCTTAAAACCTTGGAAGCAGAACACCGTTTGGCTACACCGGAAGAACAAGAGGTTCTGTCTAAGTATGTTGGTTGGGGTGGTCTGTCCCACTGGTTTGATGACCGACATCCCAAATACCAAGAACTCAAAGACCTTTTGACACCGGAGGAATATGCCGCCGCCAGAGAATCTGCTCTGACGGCTTTTTACACCCCTCCTGTGGTGATCCGTGCGATCTATCAAGCCATGGAAAATATGCAGTTCCAACAGGGTAACATCTTGGAACCCTCCTGCGGGATCGGCAATTTCCTCGGCATGCTTCCGGACAGCATGAGCGAATCTAAGCTGTACGGTGTGGAGTTGGATAGTATCTCCGGTCGCATTGCCCGGCAGTTGTATCAGAGATCCTCTATCGCAGTGCAGGGCTTTGAACGGACGGAACTTCCCGATAGCTTCTTTGACCTCGCCATCGGCAATGTTCCTTTCGGGCAGTTCAAGGTTTCGGATAAACAGTATGATAGGCACAATTTCCTAATCCACGATTATTTCTTTGCCCGTACTTTGGACAAGGTTCGTCCCGGTGGTGTGGTTGCGTTCATCACATCTAAGGGAACGATGGATAAGGAGAATTCTGCTGTCAGGAAGTATATCGCTCAGAGAGCAGATTTGTTGGGAGCCATTCGCTTGCCCAATAACACATTTAAGGCGGCGGCAGGTACGGAAGTTACCTCAGACATTCTGTTCCTCCAAAAGCGTGATCGCCTTGTGGACATTGAACCGGAATGGGTACATTTGAACACAGATGAAAACGGCATCCGTATGAATCAGTATTTTATTGATAATCCGGATATGATTCTTGGGGAAATGCAGATGGTCATCGGTCCCTATGGACAGGAAACAGCCTGTGTTCCCATGGAGGGGGCAGAACTGTCCGAACTGTTGGAAGGTGCCATTCAAAACATCCACGGTGAAGTATTGGACTATGAATTTGACGAACAGGAAGAAACACAGGAAGATAAGTCTATCCCTGCGGATCCTTCTGTTCGGAATTTCAGCTATGCCATTGTAGACGGCAAGATTTATTTCCGAGAAAACAGCCGTATGCACCCCAAGGAGTTATCTGCTACCGCTGAAAGCCGAGTAAAAGGCTTGATCGGCATCCGTGATTCTGTCCGCAAACTCATTGAGTTGCAGACTGAGGATTTCCCCGACAGCATGATCCGGGCAGAACAGGCTCATTTGAATGAACTGTACGATGCTTTTGAAAAGAAGTATGGTCGTATCAATTCCCGTGCAAACCATTCTGCATTTTCCTCCGACAATTCCTATTTCCTCTTAACCTCTCTGGAGGTAATAGACGGAGAAGGAAACTTTGTCCGAAAAGCAGATATGTTCACCAAACGAACCATCCGTTGCCGACAGGTTGTGGATTATGTGGACACTGCTTCTGAGGCACTGGCTCTATCCTTGGGAGAAAGAGCCGGTGTGGATATGGAGTATATGTCAACACTCACAGACAAGACAGAGGAGGAACTGTACGAAGATTTGAGGGGTGTTATTTTCCTAACCCCTCAATACCAAGGAGAGCAAGATCACAAGCCTAAGTATTTACCTGCAGATGAATACCTCTCCGGCAATGTCCGTGAAAAACTGGCTCTTGCTAAACGCAGTGCAGAGCTGTATCCCCAAGACTATATTCCCAATGTTAAGGCTCTGGAAGCAGTACAGCCTAAAGATCTGACAGCAAGTGAGATCTCTGTTCGTTTAGGTGCGACTTGGGTCCCGGAAGAAGTGGTGCAGGACTTTATGCATGAACTTTTCGGGACTCCTTACTATATGCGTTACAGAATGAAGGTCAGCTATTCTCCCATTACCGGTGAATGGAACATTTCAGAAAAGACCCAGGATCGAGCCAATGTCAAAGCAAACAACACCTATGGCACGACTCGCATCAACGGTTATAAGATTCTGGAGGAAACCTTGAATCTCCGTGATGTGCGGATCTTTGATTATGTGGAGGACAGTGACGGAAGAAAAATCGCAGTTCTCAACAAGAAAGAAACTGCCATTGCCCAAGGCAAGCAGGAATTGATCAAGGAAGCCTTCCGAGAATGGATCTGGAAAGATCCTAACCGTAGAGATCAGCTTTGCAAACTTTACAATGAAAAATTCAATTCCAACCGTCCCCGTGAGTATGATGGTAGCCACCTGCAATTCCCCGGTATGAATCCCGAAATTCAGTTACGACCCCACCAAGTCAATGCCATTGCACATATCCTTTACGGAGGAAATACCCTCCTTGCACACGTAGTTGGGGCTGGGAAGACCTTCGAGATGGTAGCCGCCGCCATGGAGAGTAAGCGACTTGGATTGTGTCAAAAGTCCTTGTTTGTGGTTCCCAACCATCTGACAGAACAGTGGGCTTCCGAATTCTTACAGCTATACCCTGCGGCGAATATCTTGGTAGCAACGAAGAAGGACTTTGAAGCCCGAAACCGAAAGAAGTTCTGCGGTCGAATTGCTACCGGTGACTATGATGCCATTATTATCGGTCATTCTCAGTTTGAAAAGATCCCTATGTCCATCGAAAGACAGAGGGCTATTCTCCAACAGCAGTTGGACGAGATCATGGACGGTATTTCTCAGATCAAATTCGCCCGTGGTGAGCGTTTTACCATTAAGCAAATGGAACGAGCCAAAAAGCAGATCCAAGCAAAACTGGAAAAACTCAACGATCAAAGTCGAAAGGACGATCTTGTTACCTTTGAGGAATTGGGCGTAGACCGTATCTTTGTAGACGAGGCTCATTACTATAAGAACCTTGCCGCCTTTACCAAAATGCGAAATGTAGGTGGCATCTCTCAGACAGAAGCACAAAAGTCCAGCGACTTGTATATGAAGTGTCGTTATCTGGATGAGATCACCGGTGGCAGGGGTGTGATCTTCGCTACAGGTACACCGATCTCCAACTCCATGGTAGAGATGTACACCATGCAAAAATATTTGCAGTACGATGTGTTACGGCGAAATGGTCTGCTCCATTTTGATGCGTGGGCTTCTACCTTTGGGGAAACTGTCACAGCCATTGAGTTGGCACCGGAAGGTTCGGGATACAGGGCGAAAACAAGATTCGCTAAGTTCTACAATCTCCCCGAACTCATGTCTATGTTCAAAGAGGTTGCGGATATTCAGACAGCAGATATGCTTAGACTACCTGTACCCGAAGCGGTATCTCGGAATATTGTTCTGCCTCCTTCGGAACACCAGAAGGAAATGGTAGCATCCCTTTCCGAACGAGCCGAGCGAGTAAGAAACAAGATGGTAGATTCCTCTAAGGACAATATGTTGCTCATTACCAACGACGGCAGAAAGTTAGCTTTGGATCAGCGACTTGTAAATCCTCTCTTGCCGGAAAGTGATTCGGGAAAAGTGACCGCCTGTGCAGATCGAGTTTTCGAGATCTGGCAGGCACACGAAGGAACAAAGTCCACACAGCTTGTGTTCTGCGACCTGTCAACTCCCCATAATGACGGCAACTTCAATGTGTATGATTCTTTGAGAGATTCCTTAATTGCACGAGGGATCCCGGAAGAAGAAATCGCCTACATCCACGATGCCTCTACAGAGGCTAAGAAAAAGGAACTGTTCTCTAAAGTCCGCTCCGGGCAAGTACGGGTTTTGCTTGGTTCTACGCAGAAAATGGGTGCCGGTACCAATGTACAGGAACGCCTCGTAGCACTCCACCATTTGGATTGTCCCTGGCGACCTTCCGATCTCCAACAGAGAGAAGGTAGAATTATCCGCCAAGGCAATAAGCACAACCAAGTTGAGATCTACACCTATGTTACGGAGAATACTTTTGACAGTTATCTGTATCAGTTGGTGGAATCGAAACAAAAATTCATCGGTCAGATCATGACCAGTAAATCTCCGGTTCGTTCTGCAGAGGACATTGACGAAACCGCTTTGTCCTATGCGGAAATCAAGGCTCTGTGTACGGGTAATCCTCACATCAAGGAAAAGATGGACTTGGATATTGAGGTGCAGAAGCTGCGACTTTTGAAATCCTCCCATCAGAGTCAGCAGTACGCTTTGGAGGATCAAATCCTAAAGACCTTCCCTCAACAGATCCGCGCATTTGAACTGACCATTGCAGGTCTGGAAACAGATATTGCTTTGGCAGAAAAAGAAACCCATCCCAACGAGGATAAGTTCTCTCCTATGGTATTGGAGGGCAAGACCTACACGGATAAAAAGGCCGCCGGTTCTGCTATTTTAGAGATCTGTCACAATATGACCTCCCCCGATCCTATTCCTTTGGGTAGCTACCGTGGCTTTGCAATGCAACTTCACTATGACAGCTTCTATAAGGAATTCAAGATCACTCTGCAAGGTGCTTTGAGCCACAGTGTCACCTTGGGTACGGACATCTACGGTAATATCCAGCGTTTGGACAATGTGATTGACAGCTTCCCGGAACGATTGGAAAATTGCAAGGTGCAGTTAGAGAATGTGCAATGCCAGCTTGCTACTGCCAAATCAGAGTTGGGCAAACCTTTTGCAAGAGAGGAAGAATTGCGTCAAAAGTCCGCCCGTCTGGACGAACTGAATATCTTGCTCAACCTCGACAAAACCGAGAATGAAATCGTAGATGCAGATGTAGGCGACGAGGACGACGAGCCCATGCCCATAAGAAGCACGCAGGAAAGGGGGTGACTTCAATTGACAGAACAAGAAGTCAACAAACTGCTCTATGAGAAAATGTGTGCGGAACACGAAGCCTACAAAGAGTATCTCCGAACCTGTACACCCGATCTCATCATGGCTCATTCTGCAAGGTATGTACAGCATGAACAGGTTTTACGCTGTTTTGCAGAAAGAGATCTCCCCAAGAACCAGGCGGAAATCTTGATGAAATGCAAGTATCCCATTAGTAAGCTGTTGGGGAGGTTAGGCTTCCTAATTGAAATGAAACCGGATGAGGTATATGCTGCCGCTGAAAAGACAGCACAGTACCTTTTGAAATATCCGGGTACGATCCATGACAGGGGGTGATTGCTATGGGCTATGTTACCCCGCAGGACATTGAGGAAGCCCGAAAGATAGATGTCCTCACATATCTAAAGAACTACGAACCTCACGAGCTTGTAAAAGTCACAAGGGACACCTACTGTACCAAGGAACATGACAGCCTGAAGATATCCAACGGGAAATGGTATTGGTTCTCCCGAACCAATGGAGGACATACTGCTCTGGATTATCTCATTATTGTTAAGGGCTATACCCTCCCTGCGGCAGTAGAGTTGCTGTTGGGACGAATAGCAGCCAAGCCACCCAAATCATATAAGCAGACGGATCGAGCAGTAAAAAAACTGCTCCTTCCTCCTTGTGCAGGCAATAACGAAAAGGTCAAAGCCTATCTGATCTCCAGAGGGATTCATCCCGAAATTTTGGATTACTGCTTTGAGCATGACCTGATCTTTGAAAGTCTGCCATACCACAATGCCGTTTTCGTTGGCTACGACGAAAGCGGCATTTCTCGTTACGGAGCCCTCAGAGGCACATCCGGATACTACAAAGGAGAAGCCATCGGAAGTGACAAGCACTATTCTTTCGCTATCCATGCAGACGAAAACTGCAATACCGTCCACGTGTTCGAGTCAGCAATTGATTTATTGAGTTATGGGACTATGGAATACACGGCAGGACGGGACTGGAAGGGAGAACACCTGCTGTCTCTTGCCGGAGTCTTTCAAATCAAACGAAAGGAGGTGGTGCCTATTGCTCTGGAACGATTCTTAAATCTGTATCCGAACATTCAATGTATTTGTTTGCACCTCGACAATGACAATGTTGGTCGTAGTGCTTCTGAAGGAATCATCCTCGGATTAAAGGACAGATACTTGCTTTCGGATGTGCCTCCTGCTAGTGGAAAGGACATGAACGAAGCCTTGCTTCTGAGCCAAAATAGCTGATTTTGGCACAAACATATTCAGTAAAAAACAACTTTGTACCACTTTGGCTCAAAGTTAGTTGTTACTCAGAAAAATTATGGCAATTTCAGGAAAAGCCGACGGCATGATGACTGCATAAAAAATGTTTTTTGCAGTCAGTCAAATGGCTACTTAAAAAGTGATTGTAATTCTTCTCAAAAGTGCAGTCACAGTGCTATTAAAAAGGCTCATTTTTGCCGTTACACAACAAGCCACAGAAGTGGCATCACTTTGGCATCAAAGTGTCCATGCAGGGCTCCTGCGTTGGCATCACTTTGATGCCACAACATTACAGAAAGGAAAATGTTATGAAAGTCAAACTATATCAAACCGTAACTTTTGAATGATTAAGTAATATGAACATTTAACGCGTCAAGCAACTTCTGGGTTTTGCCTGAGATCTCTCCGGTAACCCAGGAGTTGTTTATTTTTAACCGATGGATATACTTTAGGTGCGTAATGAAGTCCTGA
>JAZNYV010000003.1:0-9770 GCA_045594585.1 Faecousia sp.
ACGCAGGAGACACCCGCCTGTCTCAGACTCTCCGCTACAGCCCCGACACCTACGGCAACGGCAAGACAGGCACTCTCCTCACCCTGTGCAAGGCCCTGTTTGCCTACAGCGACAGTGCAAAGGCCTACTTCGCATCATAACCCAAAACGCCTCCCCGGCCACAGCCCGGGGAGGCGTTCAAATTCCGATTTATGGAGCTGTTCGATTCCCGTACCATGCAACATATCATCGTACAAGGCTGTTGTAGGGCAAGCTGAGGGCAGCTTGCCCTACGGGATAGTGCGTGATTTGGTGGTTTGTGCCTTTTCAAACAGCTCGACAAATCGGAAAGCTGTCGATTGCGTTATTACGGAAAAAGGCTGTGGCACAGGGAGTGGAAGGTTTCGTAGAATCGGGACATATGGATGCCGTCGCAGAGGCCGTGGTGGACGGTGAGGCTTAGGGGCAGGAGATACTTGCCCTCCTGCCAATAGGCCTTGCCGAAAGTGATCTGTGGATTGGACAGGGGTGGATCTGCCACGGGGAGCTTGAGCCCCGTGAAGCTTGCCCAAGGGACGGAGGAGACGAAGAACAGCCGCTCCGGGTCATGTTCTTCAATAGAAGGATGCTCCTTCACCCTCTGTACCTGCTTTTGGGCATAGGGGAGGAAGTCCTCTAAGGGCATATTGCAGTCCAGCTCACAGTAACAGTAGGTTCCGTCGGGGAGGGCTACGGTGTGGGAGCTGAGACAGCTTTCGTATTCTACTACCTGCTCCCCAATGATCCGCCGCCGCAGCTCCGGGAGGGTGTTTGCCGCCTGTATGGCGCAGTAGAGGATGTGGAGGAAGAAGGGCTTCTTCCCATACAGGGGCGTAATGTCGCAGGGGACCGTCATCCCTACGGCAGGGTCGGAGAAGCCCCGGAAGTAGGCATAATGCTCCTTCCGGGGGTCCTTGTTCATGTCAATGATCCGCATTACAGAGATGCAATGGCACTGCGGATACGGATAACGGCCTTGTCCCCCAGGATCTGCATGACGGTATACAGATCGGGAGAATTGGTCTTGCCGGTAACTGCCACACGGATAAAGGTGGATACATCGGCAACGGAGCCGGGGAAGGCCTCGGGGTTGGCCTTGTATTCCTTCATATCTGCGGCAAAGCCGATCTGGGCGGTAACGGCCTTGACCTTGTCGAACCATGCTGTTGCATCATCGGCAGGATCGTAGGTTTCCAGGAAGGCCTCCAGAGCACCCTTGATGACGGCGGCTTCGTACTTGTCACCGAAGCCTTCGGAAACGAAATACTCATCATAGAAGAATCCCATATAGGGCTTTACGTCTCTCCAGGTTGCCAGATCCTTACGGGGCTTCTTGCCGCCGCGGCCAATGGCAAGGATGGCCTTTGTAAAGGCGGGATCTCTCTTAAGGCACAGGGCGAAATCGGGATCGAACTCCTCTGCAAATTCCAAAGCCAGAGTGTAGACCGTCTCTGCATCCATCCTGGCGATCTCGTTCTTGGACACGTCGCAGAGCTTGGCGTAGTCGAAGAGGGCACCTGCGGGGTTCAGCTTCTTGTAGGAGAACTTGAAGGAATCGGAATCTGCGGTGGGATTGGCCTTCCGCCAATCCTCGTAGTTGGAGTTCAGCAGGGTCATAATATACTCGTACACGGCACAGACGGGGAACCCCTCTGCCTTGTAATAGGTCAGAGCCAGCTCCGGGTCCTTCCGCTTGGACAGCTTACGCTTGCTGGTGCCGTCCATCTTCATAAGGGGGCCGATATGGACGTACTTGGGGATCTTGAAGTCCAGAGCACGGAAGAGCTGGAGATGGAAGGGCAGGCTGGGGAGCCATTCGTCACCGCGGACCACATGGGTGGTACGCATGAGGTGATCGTCTACAGCGTGGGCAAAGTGATAGGTGGGGATGCCGTCTGCCTTTAGGAGGACATGGTCAATGTCGTTCTCTGTAATGGTCAGGGAGCCCTTGACCAGGTCGTTGTACTTAAACTGATTCTCGATACTGCCGGTGGAGCGGAAGCGGAGGACCCAGGGCTTGCCTGCATCCATAGCGGCCTTGACGTCCTCAATGGGACGGTCTCTCCAAACAGCGTAGGAGCCGTAGTAGCCGAAGTTGACCTTCTTCTCCTCCTGGTCTGCACGCATGGCGGTGAGCTCTTCTTCCGTACAGAAGCAGGGATATGCCATGCCCTGCTCTACCAGCTTCTTGGCGTAGACGTGGTACAGCTCGGCTCTCTGTCTCTGACGGTAGGGACCGTAGAGACCGTTGTCTCCCTCCTTGGTGGCACCCTCGTCGAAGCAGATGCTATAGTGCTTCAGGGAGTCAATAAGGACCTCCACGGCACCGGGGACCTCACGCTTGGCGTCGGTGTCCTCTACACGGAGGAAGAGGACACCCTCAGACTGGTGTGCCATACGCTCTGCGACCAGCCCCTGGACCAAATTGCCCAAATGGACGAAGCCGGTGGGGGAAGGAGCCATACGGGTGACCACAGCACCCTCGGGGAGCTGACGCAGGGGGTAGCGAGCCTCCAGGGACTGGGGGGTCTCGGTTACATTGGGGAATAATAATGCTGCAAGTTCCATAGTATTACCTCTTATCTTTCGGTTGTTTATTCGTTGGTGTTAGGAAGCTCTTCAAAAGGGAACTCCTCGAAGGTGGTCAGGGGATCGAAATACCATTCTCCTCCGATCTGCACCATGTATACGGAGATCCGATCCCGGGTCAGGATCTCGTCCTTCCACTTGGCCTCCACATATACAATGGCCGCATCCTCAATATAGCCCTTGGGGGTAGCGAATTTCTGCTGATAGGCTTCGTCGATCTCTGCAATATACACAGGGGTCAGCACCTTAGAGTCTATGACCTCCAGTTCGGACTGATCCAGAGCCAGCCGCTCCTTTAAGCTGTCCACTACAGCAGGAGGCAGGAAGCTGACCACCCTGTCATAGTCATAGGTAAGGACGGCGTCATACAGCTTGTTCACAGCCTTCTCCGCCGGCTTGTGCAGGACCAGAGCAAGGACTATGACCAGGATCAGCAGGAGGGCGGCACTCCCGGACAGGATCGCAATAGTCTTCTTTGTAAAGAGCCTCTTCCAAAGGGAGGGAGCTTCTTCCTCTTGGGGCAGGTCCTGCTCCATGGCCTCTCCGCAGGAGGTGCAGAAGGAGACCTCGTCTTCGTTGTCAGTTCCACAGTTTTTGCAGATCATAGGGGCAACCTCCTCTTATCTTTCTTCCTTTTATTATACCATGGATGCCAAACTTGTCAAGCAAAGAGATTCTTGAGTTTCCGCAAAACACTTTTGTCCTACGGTATAGAATACCGTCTTCCAAAGAAAACTCCTTTCGGAAGACGGTAGCCTCTATTAAGTTTGATTTAAGCTTCTGTAAATAATGTGTACTGAACAACGCAATCGTCCTTGCAAGCCAAGGCTTTCAGGACTATTTTGAGTTGTTCAAGTGCAAGGATTTTTGCGGTTTTACCGCAAAGACCTTGCACCTTTCCAACGAGTATCAAGATACTCGTTGGAAAAAACACAGTGTATAATGGCTGCAAACCTGTAAAAACGGCTTAAAACAGCCGTTTTTACAGGTCCCCACAGCTATGCTGTGAGGATAAGTCGCAGTAGCGACTTGTTCAGCAGACATTAAATAGTTGGCAATACTGCATTTTTTACACATAGGAGCTCATACCGAGTCACGCTCCTCCGGAGGGAACGGATCCGGCTTTTGGATCATCGGATCCGCCCCTCATTTACAGGTTACTTATGAGCCTCAATATAAAACTCTTTTGCACGATCGGAGTATGCAATCAGAGCTTTGCAAAGAGAGCCAAGGCGTCCCGTTTTACCTATGCCATAGCTTTCTGCACTAAACTTCAGAGTACAGGATACCTGCTGGTCTCCGCTAAAGATCTTAACATACACCGGCACGCGCAGTTCGGCTGCCAGAAGACCGTCAAATGTCATTGCGTACAAGTTACGGTCCTTGTTATACAGTTCTGCGCCTCCAACAGTGACAGTCTTAGTCTCTCCGGAAATGCTGACATAGTTGACCTGCATAGTCAGATCGGATATATCACCATCATAGCCGTCAAGGCTAAAGACATACTTCAGTTCGACCTTTTGATCAAGGACAAGTGTCTTACCGACCCACTTGATAGTTGCATTCTCCAAGTCATTCAGAACCTCGTTGCACTGGTTCAAGGTGAGCGTATCCAAATCAAAGAGATATGCTTTCTGTTCCGTTGTCATCTTGCTGTCTGCAAGCGCATCTGTACGGTATTCCTTGTAAAGCTGTGCGGAAGCACCATAACGGAGCAACTCTGCACAAAGCTTTTTCAGCACGTCAGAAGAATTTCCTCTATTCATGAAGGAATAAGCATACTGAGCAATACTATAAGTATCTGCTTTAGATACAAAGGTTTCTCCATCTCTGCTGAAATACAGCTTTGCTTCCATCTCATCATTCATATGGATGGCAGAAAGTCCTGTCAGGGTGAAATAGTAATATGAACCATTCAGAACAGGCTCAATTTTCACCATTTTGTTACCGGTATATGTATTTCCACTATATACAGGGATCACACATTCCAGATAATAGTTTTCTGCCCCCTCAAGCTGTTCTGCCTTAACTGCATAGTTAAGGGAAATATCGCTTTCCAGATTCAGAGAGTGGTAAATGACAACGGTTTCATCCACTACGGGAGTCTCAGGGTATTCTTCGGTATTGTATCCCTTAACGAATACAAAGTCAGCATCGTTGAGGGAATTGCTGTTTCCTTCGGTTGCTTCTATCGTAATGAAGTAAACCTTCTCTTCTGCATACTTGGTCAGGAAGGATACCCGTTGGACTTCCATAGCATCCAGGCCCTCGATAACCTTGGTTGCAAGGACGGTGCCGTTTTCGGAATCTTCACGGAGGCTTACGGTTACAGTGCCATTCATAGCACTGTAGCGACGGTTTACGATGTTCGCACTTACGACCAGTTCCTCATCAGCATTCATGCCCCAATTGATCTGCTCTACAGTAATATCTTTATGGTCGATTACTACATCAGCAGTGCTATTGGTTTCGTCGCAATCTTCTCCTTCCACAGAAATAACGGTGAAGTACAGATGCTCCATAGGCTGTGCATCCACAACAGGGAATTGATATGTCAGTGTTGCACTTGCACCGGGCACAAGTGTTACATCAAAGGTGTTTCTGTTGAGCTCTGCACCGAACTCGTCGGTGACGATCACTGTCACACCCTTGGTGGTGGTTCCGCCGTTGTTGGTTACATTCAATGCAAAGGGCATATTGTTCCCTTCCGTATATTCCGCGGAATCGTAGCAAATGTCGGAAATTGCAATGTCTACGCCCAGAGGTACAGTGATCAGCTTGATATCCGTCTTTCCGTAAGGATCTTCTTCGCCGATTTCCTTTTCTACCTTCAGTTCGCTTGCAAGGATGCAGAGCATGCCGTCGGAATCCACAACAGCAGAGAATGCGCTGATGGCATGGACACCATCGGTCAAAGCAACAGGTGCACCCCAAGCCTCTGTTCCGTTGTCATAGAACAGGCCGTAGAGGGTTGCATTCAGGCCGTCATACTTGTTGAACAGTACTACGCGACCATTGGAAGTTTCTACAACGCGGAGCTGCTCGCCGTTTATACCGGAGTAAACCAAACCGGCAGCGTTCATCAGGTCACCGGAAGCGGTCCAGTAGAGATCTCCATTATAGAATACCAGGTTGTTTTCAGTTACCTCATTGTTTGTCAGAGCAGAACCGTTGAGATAGACTTCTCCATCGCCATCGGTTTCAGGATTGCCATCGCCATCTGCTACATAGGCAACATCCAGTTTGCCGTTCTCGCAAGATACTGCCATGCTGATTACAGAGGGCAGTGTACTGTACAGAACTTCTGCTTCGCCAACTCCGTCGGCACTGATCTTACGGACAAGGATGCTATTGGCATCGGAACTGACAAAGAGATCGTTATCAGTGTTATTGACCCATACGACATAGGCTTCTCCGTCTTCGCCGCATACCATGGGCATCATATCCAGGATCTCATCGCAAGTAATTGCTTCAACTTCAAAGGTCTTTGTTGCGGGCTTAAAGGTAGCCATAGTAATGTCGAATTTGTCCGCGATGTCGTCTAAGCCATCGGTCAGCTCAATCCGGCTATTGGCATCCTGCCATACAATGTAAGCAACATCATCGATCACAGTCAATTGGGGATTTGCATCAGCAGTACCATCCTGCTCCACAACAATGGGTTCAGACCAAGATGCACCATCAAAGTAAGAAGCAAAGAGCTGTAGACCATTCACATCGGCACTATCGACACTGCCAACCCAAACAGCCACCATGGTTCCATCAGAGAATGCACCGATTCTGGGCTGTGCTTCTTCATAAGCGTTGGTAACGAAGTCGATAACCTGAATAGAACCGGCATCGATACCCTTCTTGTTCAGCTTTTCAGGCATGAAGGAAGAGCCTTCCATCAGGTAAGACAGATCCTGCAGCTGATAGGCATTTGCATCATAGATGTCTATGTCTGCCAGAGGATCCACTATAGTGGGACGACGGCTTCCGACATCAATCCAAACTGCCTCAGCAATGGGGTCAGAAGTATATTTGTACTCAAAGAATAGCACCTTAACTTTTGCATAAAGTGCCAGGCTGGCAGTCAAACGGAAATGGCTGTAGTCAGCGTTGCCCTTCCAGGTAGGTTTCAGGTTACCCTGCGCACCGCCACTAATACTAAGAATGTCTGCTTGTCCTATGCCAAGACCACCGCTAACAGACAGGTCGCCCTCAAAGTCGATGTTAAAGCCCGCAGTAGGCGCCGCATCGCTTAGATACATGTCTGCGCGAATAGAAGCCGCAACTTCAACTTCCACAAAAGCAGGAACAGGTCCTACCATGAAGGGAAAGGAGAAATCTTTACCGACAGAGCCTTCAACAATAACGCCGGTCTGCGTCCAATCGATCGTTCCATCAGAACGGATGACGCCCATCATATAACCGCTGACAGACACAGAACAATCAAAAGCAAACATGCCATCGGCCTTTTTCTTGGACAAACCCAAGCCCTTGTTCTTCACGCGGCTAATGAAGCTCTTGATATCCTGACCGGTGACCTCGCCACTAGTCTCGCTACCAATAGCAACATAGACTTTTCCGTTTTCAATACAGTACTCGAATCCAACTTCGGGGATTTTCATGCCGATTTTCTGTCCACCCAGCATGAAGGTGCCTTCCGGCAATTCAGCTTCTATTTCGACGGGGAAATCCAAAGAGAATCCGCCCATAAGGACTTCGTAGTCAGCCTTTTCCAGTTGCAGTACTCTTGTGCACTTATTACCATTCTTATCCTTAGCAGTAATTGTCAGAGTATCTGCAAAAGAGAGTTTTTCGGACCAGTTTACATTTGTTGCGCCGTTATTCAGGGTAACTTGAGACTTACCGTCCGTGATTGTAATAGAACCGTATTCACTGTCGCCCCAATCGATTTCAGGAATTACTACATAAGTGGACGCATCATAGAAGTCCAGAGTGTAGCTTTCGTGTAACAGGTCAAAGCCGTTCATCATAACACTTTGAATGAAGGGAGCTTCATCTGTTTCCGGATCCAGATAGAATGTCGTTCTGCCGGAGCAGATCATTTCCTCAGTGTATGTACGAGGTCTGTAACCAACAGCATACGCAGTAAGAGAACCGCCCTCATAGTCTACGGTAACAGTGCCGTTATTAGCGGCATATACCCAATAGGACTCTCCCTTTTCATTGTCTATTCTGGCAGCAGTTGCAAGTTCATTTACAACCTTTGTGCTGGACTGTCCTTTTCTGTTAAGATACACAGTAAAGACAATGGCATTTCCTGTATTATAAATGCTATCCTCTGTAATGCAGGGGATCGTTTCGCGGCTGAACTCATAACCGCAAGTTTTGCATTTGATAACTGCGATACCTTCTTGGGTCTTTGTTGCTTCTCTTTCTATGTAATAGGTCTGCATATGTCCGGTTTTGGGAATAACCTTTTCTTTCTCATCGCCACAGCGAGTGCAATGTCTTATAGAAAGTCCGTCTGTAACGCAGGTTGCAGCCTTTTCTACATCGTAATTTCCGGTGTGACCCAAGGGCGGAACAATGCTCGTCTTTTCTTCTAACTCGCATCCCTCATTCAGGCATGTTATTAATGTATAGCCCTCAGCGGTGCAATTTGCCTGTTTGGAATCATACTTGTAATTGTGTCCCGGGGCAGGAATCTTGGTGCTGTACATAAGGGCATTGCAGTTCGCACAGCGAGTGTCTATACTGCCATCTTCTTCGCATGTTGCAGGGGTTGTGGTTGTTTCACCTTCTACATGTTCCTTTACGGGCAGAACTTCTTCCTTCAAGGTAGCACGGCATACTGTACAATATTGTACCATTCTGCCGGGAGCTTCACAGGTAGCTTCCTCTGTAATCCAGGCCCCCTCTGTGTGCCTGAGAACCTGAGTATTGAAGCGATCGAAAACCTCATTACATCTCGTACATTTTTTGGTCGTGGTTATATATACCCAGCAGTTTTCCTCTATAGACTCGCTAGTTTCCTCTACCACATCATGTCCCAAGGCGGCTGTGTCATTGGTCTTTATCGAATACGTACATCCGGAATTGGTGCATTTTTTCAGGGTATAGCCCTGTTCGGTACAAGTAGGGGCAACTATAGATGAATTCGTATAGCTATGGCCTTTAGCAGGAATGCTTGCTGTAAAGCTATGTTTGCCATATGTGGTAATCTTCCACTCATATTTTGCTGTTCCCGTAGAAGTACAGGTTGCCGGAGTTATCTCACTTCTGGTATAATCTGAAGTGTTCAACGCAGGAAGCGTTACATTCCTTGAAGCCAGGCAAGATATGCAGGTTCCAATCAGGTTTCCTGCTTCATTTTCCGTCGGAGCCTTATTGACCTTATAGCTGTAGTTGTGTGCGGTTTTTGCAAGAGTATTACTAATGGCAACCGTTCCGTAGGTTGTTACTTTCCATGTGTAAGTTTCTATGCCGGAAGAAGAACAAGTTGCCTCTCTTATGAAGTAAGAATAGTTCTTGGTGCTCAGCACCGGCAGAGTCACATTATTCACCGAGTGTCCGCAGATAGTACAGTCTGCATTCAAAGTTCCCGTTGCAGAAGTTGTGGGTTTTTTAGTAACAGTATGCGAGTAGTCGTGGGTGCAGTATGCAGCCATGGTTGCAGCCTTACCGTAAAATTCGATATCGGCTACACCGTCCCAAACCCTTGTTTGCAAAGTTCTGTCTGCTTCCTTTGCACTTGCAGCAAAGACAAAGCATCCGATCAGTAAAACTGCAATCGATAAGATTAGGATAGCTTTTTTCATTACTTAGGTCATTCCTTTCTTTTGTAGATAGCAAAGATTTCCAAGAGTGATGGATTTTCGTTCTATTATACGCCTCCTATTCTATTCTTTCCACATGCGTTTCTTTGCACAACATTGCCATTTTCCGCTACTTTCTCAAGCTTAGTGGCTTGTGCCGGGATTCTGTAGAGCATTGCATTGACTTCTGACTCCTTTGATCCCCACCAACGCAAGTGTGGTATGTTATGTTGCTCGTTCGTATGATTTCTCCGTCTTAAACAGGTTTACAATATAATCTATATTAATGTCTGCTGAATAAGTCGTTGCTGCGACTTATCCCCACAGCTATGCTGTGGGGACCTGTAAAAACGGCTGTTTCAAGCCGTTTTTACAGGTTTGCAGACATTATACACT
>JAZNYV010000004.1:0-3004 GCA_045594585.1 Faecousia sp.
AAAAAATGAACTGCGTGCGAGATCACGCAAAGAGAAAGGAGAAGTGAAGAATGTCAGTGAATGAGCTGAGGGACTATCTTGCAAAATATACCGGAGAAGGCAAGGGAAATGCTCCTGTTAGGATTTGCTATGAGGGAGATAGCCCTGTTGATGATGGTCACGAGCTTATCGATGCGGTAGCAATCGAAAAGAAAAGCGGAGAATTCTTCGTTGTTCTCCAAATTGAGTAAGGAGGTGAAAGAGAAATGACGGAATTTCAGCAGCGGGCAATCGCTGAGATCGAGAAGCAGCAGAAGGGAATGGAGAAGTATTCCTGTCCCTATGTAGTTGGGGAGCAGCTGAAAGGGCTCTGCATGAGAGAGCCTGCTTCGGCGGAGCTCCTGGCCAACGATCTGCAGGTAAAGGAAATGGATCTGCACCATGCGGAGCGGAAGATCTACGAGTACGGCAAGAGCCTCATGAAGGGCAAGACCGGCGGCGTCGCCATTAGCCCTGTATGGGCAGAGAAGGTACTGCGGGATTTCTACAAGCTGCCGGAGGCCGGCGCAGCGGGACAAGCTGTAGCGGCCGAAGAGCCCAAGAGCAAGGGGAAGATCATAGACCTGGACGATTTCTTTACATAAAAAAAGAGCCGCTAAAAAGCGGCTCAGGGGTCTCGGACCGTTGGCAGACGGTCCGGGATTGCCTGTTAAGGCGGTATAGGGCACAAATCCTACGGGATTATTATACCGCCTTTTTTCTTAAAAATCAATAGAAAGAAGGCGTCGATTTGACGAAATATGAAGAAATGCTCTCCCGAGTGAAACCGGATCCGAATATGTTCCCGTGGCTCCGGGAGCAAGGCTATTTCGCAAAAGAAGCATTGCTCTATGAAAAGACCTACTTGAAGGAACCGATTACCGGGGAAAAAAGGGTGGCTTGCAAGTGTACCTGCACAGGCTGCAAGAATGTATTCTATGAGGGCTATGTGCTCGGAGGGGCGTGCTCCCGCGGATATGGTGCCCCTTATGGTGTGATGATCGGTTCGGAGATCCTAATTAGCGGACAAAATACCAAATGTCCCTTGTGTGGGAACAAAGTAGAACTAACATACCATGGTCGTATTCCCACAGAGGGGATGAGGATAGAGGCGGAAACGGTACAGGAACTCCGTGTTATAGAGGGGCTGCCGGTACTCCTGAAATGGCAATGCATCAAGAGGGCTTACAGGGACGGAGAAATAACCAAAGAAGCAAGATTGGCTATGGCGTACATCTTCGAGGAGAAGAAATGTGTCCGTGTAACTGCGGAAGGGTATTACATGGGATGGTATTATATCCGGGGCGGATTACATGAAACCAAGAGGTGCGTTGACGATTTCGGGTGTATTACCCACATGATGCCGGTTCGGCCGGGATTACTGAACGGGACATCCTTGGAGAACAGCAAGTTTGAGGAATACCTGCAGTGCGGAGGGAGCCTATATCCGGTTAGTTATCTTAGGCTGTATCAGAGACGACCGAAGGTGGAAACCCTGCTGACATCCGGTGCAGGAGAACTTTTGACAGAAATGATAAAAACAGAATGGATGAGTTATGCAGGATACAGCAACCAATGCTGTCAAAGGATCCCTAAACTGATAGATGTGGATTGGAAGGCAGAGAGACCTTCTTCTATGTTAGGCCTGAATCGTGGAGAACTGCGGAGAGCGATCCGGGAGGAATGGAGCGTAGAAAACTGGAAAACATACAAAACCATTCGGGATCGAATGGGACAGCGGGTTAGCATAGCGGATCTGAAGGAACTGAGTTTGTCAGTGGTTGATCAGATCACCACTATGAGATTGCCTGTTTTGCGGACATCGAGGTACCTCAGAAAACAAGGGAAAAATGTGAGATACCTCAAGGACTATCTGGATATGGCACAAAAGCTGGGGTATGACATCAAGGATCCGGCTGTGATCTATCCCAAAAACTTAGAAGTGGCACATGACAGAGTGATGATGCTGCAGAAGGAAAAGGAGCAGGAAGGATTACGGCAGGGGTTCCGGGATCGGAAAGAGTATCTCAGCCCGCTTTGTTGGGAATGTGAAGGAATTCTGATCAGACCTGTGGAGGATCAGAAGGAACTGATCGCGGAAGGAAAGACACTGAATCACTGCGTAGGGACTTATGCCAAGAGACACGCGGCGGGGGAATGCTCGATCCTGCTGATCCGGAAGGCAGAGGAGCCGGACAGGCCTTGGTATACGCTTAATTTTAATGTTAGTACGGGGACTGTAACGGAGAACAGAGGGAGTCGGAACTGTGCCCGGACACCGGAGGTAGCGGCTTTTGAGTCGGCATGGCTGAAGGCCAAGGAAAAGGAAATACGAAAGCTGCAGCGGGCAGCTAAGAAAGGAAAGGAGAATATAGCATGAGTGATATCATGATATCATCCGGGCAGCGGGACATCCAAACGATCACGGTAGAGATCCGGATGATCAATCAGCAGACGGTACAGTATGTGGTACGGTCTGTGGTGGAACTGGGCAGGAGGCTCTGTGAAGCCAAGTCTATGCTCCCACACGGTCAGTGGGGCAATTGGTTACGGGAGGAGGTAGGTTTCTCTCAGTCCACGGCACAGAACTACATGCGGATTTTTGAAGAGTACAGTGCCGATCAGTTGACACTTGACGGTGCAGTAGCAATTTCCCAAACGCTTGGGAATTTGAGCTATACCAAGGCTTTAAAGCTCCTTGCCCTGCCGGCAGAGGAACGGGAGGAATTCGTGGAGGCTAATGATGTGGAGAGCATGAGCACCCGAGAATTGGAGCGTGCTATTAAGGAACGGGACGAAGCTCGACAGGAGGCCGAGGAAGCGAAGGCCCAGGCTGCAAAGTCGGAGGAGATCTCTCACAACCTCCGGGAAATGTCCCTAAAGCTGCAAGCCGAGTTGGCAGATGCCAAGGTAGACAGCAGTGAGAAGCTCATAGCAGAAGAGGCAAAGGCAGCCGAGGCAAAGCGGCAAATGGAGCAGGCTAAGT
>JAZNYV010000005.1:0-6425 GCA_045594585.1 Faecousia sp.
CAAATTCCCGATTTATGGAGCTGTTCGATTCCCGTACTATGCAACATATCATCGTACAAGGCTGTCGTAGGGCAAGCTGCCCTACGGGATAGTGCGTGATTTGGTGGTTTGTGCTTTTTCAAACAGCTTGAAAAATCGGAATTTTGTTCATAGGGAGGAGTGTTTACTGCTCATAATCGTTGAAGGAGTAGCAGAAAATCAGCTCCAGGTCGTAGGTATAATAGAAGCAACCTCCGCCGTCTGTGCATTGGATCAGATCATTATATATACATACCTCCCTACCGGCGGCAATTTCCTCTATGTTGATCTTCGGTTGGGGAAGATGCGGCACGATCAGGAAGCATTCTCCCCCACTTTCGCAGTCCCAAAAATAGGTCTTTCCCGTAAGGGGATCTCTGTATTGATAGGCATATTGATCCATTTGGGCAAGAATATGCAACTCCTCATCCACTATAAGCATCTCCTCTTTCTCCTCGTTTTCGAAAAGGAGATAGGGTAAGTCCTCCCCATAGGGGAACGGTAAACCCACATCGGTGACTCCCTCAAAGCCCTCCACGATCTCCCCTGTCTTCCGGTTATAGATCTTATTGCCGAAGGGATCATACAGGAATGTGCTGTCACAGCCAAAAACGGGCTCCAATTCAAGCTCCGGGGCAGACCACAGAAGCTCACCGGCATGATCGTAAACTTCTGTGTTACCTAAAGAATTATTAAGGATATAGTCCTCCGTACACCGATACTCATTAAAGATACGGAAGTCAAAGAGGAAGGTATTGTCCGTTGTGAGCACACTGTATTGCTCCCATAGATGATCCACCCTCACACAGGCTACGCCGTTTACGAAGGGCTCTGCATAGGAAAATCCTGTGATCTGATGGGATTCCCCATCCTCGGCAACGAAGGTCCATCCCTCCTCGGACAGGAGCTTCCCCTCTTTATCCACATAGGTATATTGTGTACCATAGTCCCATTCCACTTCTACAAGGCCGTAGCCACAGCTAAAGTCCTCTGCACTCACGAAGGGACCTGCAAAGATCTCGCCGGACATATCCATGTAACAGGGTCGCCATTCCTTCTCCACACGGAGGATCCCGTCTCCATACCCTATGATATCCACATCCAAATTTGTGAGACTGCCGATCAATTGGCAGTCAAGGTTGTAGATGTCTACATCATACTTGTCGTGGCTCTCATCCAAATACTTCTTGGCAAAAATACCATTGCCGAGAACTTCAACATCATCATACACGGGATCAATGACAACGCTGCCATCTGCTGCGGCAAGGCCGCATTTCTTGTTGTTCAGATGATAGTGGACATCCATGTCGTCGTCTTGCCGTATTTCTCCCTGCATCATAAGCCATACACAGGGTGTAAAGTCATACCCATCCTCCGGCAACAGAGGCTCAATATACTGATACACCGGGTCAACAATGATCATGCCCGTTGCATCCATAAAGCCATAGCGTCCATAGGGATCCCCACATATATAATACGACTCCAATCCGGCACAGTAGGGCAAAATACAGCCGTAGTTCTCATCCGGTATCAGCTCCGTAAGAGGCTCCTCAGACAGACGGGTATACTTGGACCGATAGAAATACTCTGCTTCTGTAGGAGCAGGTTCCGTCTGCTCCGGTACCGTTTCCGTGGGTGCCGGTTCGGTCTCTGTAACCAAAGGAGCCGTCGGCACTGTCGTAGCATGGGTCTCCGGGATGCCGGTGCCCTCCCTACAGCCCACAAGGAAGGTGCAAAGTACACTCAGAACCAAAACAACTGCCATCATCCGTTTCATTTCACGTCCTCCTAATTCATATAAAATGAGTCTCTATCATAAGTGACGCAAACGCTCCGGATAAATTACAGTTGAAACCAATATTTTTATGACAGGGTGGCTTCGTAGAGGCTGTTCTTGGGGAAGCCGGTGAGCCTGGAGACCTCCTTGACGGCGTCCTTGCGGCTCATGCCCCCGTCCATCCGCTCCCGGACCATGGCAAGGGCAGCCTCTTCCGTAAGGCTCTCCTCTGCTTGTTGGGGAGCTCCCTCCAGAATGAGAACATACTCTCCACGGGGCTCCTGCTCGGTATAATAGGCAACGGCCTGTCCCAAGGTCATACGGAGGACCTCCTCGTGGAGCTTGGTCAGCTCCCGACAGAGGGAGATCCGACGGTCCTCTCCAAAGACAACCGACAGATCCTTCAGTGTGCCTCGGAGCTTGTGAGGAGCCTCGTAGAAGATCATGGTCCGTTCCTCTCTCAGGAGGCTCTGCAAATGAGCCTGGCGAGACTTCTTGTTGGTGGACAGGAAGCCCTCGAAGCAGAACCGCCCTGTAGGCAGGGCAGAAATGCTCAGTGCCGTAATGGCGGCACAGGGACCGGGAATGGCACAGACCGTAACCCCTGCCCGGGCACAGAGCCGTACCAGATCCTCACCGGGGTCGGAAATGGCAGGGGAGCCTGCATCGGATACCAGGGCACAAGTCTCCCCTTCTAAGATCCGAGCCAAAATTTTAGGTCCGCTGACCTCCTTGTTGTGCTCATAGTAGCTCACAAGGGGTTTTTTGATATCCAGATGATTCAGGAGTCGCAGGGACACACGGGTGTCCTCTGCCGCAATAAAGTCCGCCTCCTCAAGGGTCTGACGGCACCGCTGAGAGATATCCGACAGATTGCCGATGGGTGTGGGAACCAAATATAGCATACCGCTCATAGGTCTCCTCCTCTGTGATATGCGGCTCGGTAGGCCTGGGTCTCCGAGCCGTCGGAATGGAATTCAATAAGGTCGGGCATATAGGTCAAGCCCGGCTTGCCGCCCCGTCTGCCCTCTATGAGGACCAAGCACACGGGAGCCTCCGCCCTGTGGCGGACAAACCGGATCCGTTTGGGCTCTATGCCGTGACTCCGCAGCTCCCAGATCAGATCGCACAGCCGCTCCGGCCTGTGGACCAGGGCGAAGGTGCCTCCACTGGGCAGGAGCCAAGCTGCCGCCTCGCAGAGCTCACTGAGCTTTAGGGTCAGCTCGCTGCGGTAGGCGTTGGCGGCCTTGCCGCTGCCTACAGGGAAGTAGGGTGGGTTGGAGATCACACAGTCAAAGCTCCCTGCCGGAAGAAGCCTGCGGATCTGCCGCACGTCCCCCTGCAGAAGACGGAGCTGTACTTGGGGGTTCAGAGCCATATTTTCCAGCCCCATGGCATAGGCGGCCTCATCCAGCTCAATGCCCGTTACGGTGCAGGAGGGCTCCCTCCCTGCCAACAGCAGACCCAGGGTCCCACAGCCTGCTCCCAGGTCTGCAACACGGCAACCGGGGCGTAGGGATATGAAATTGGACAGAAGCACGGAGTCCGTTCCCAAAGGAAAGGGCCCCCTCTTTAAAACGATCCCGTTCCACAGGGTCTCCATCTGTGCGTCCATAGTACATCCTCTCTGTATAAAAAACATGCCGTCCTTGCGGACGGCCTGTTTTGGTAGATTACTGCTGCTCAATAGCTTCCAGAGGGCAAGCGGCTGCGCAGGAACCGCAGTCGACACACTGGTCAGCGTCGATGACGTACTTGTCGTCGCCTTCAGTGATGATGCCCAGAGGGCAGTTGTCTGCACAAGCGCCGCACTTAGCGCAAGCGTCAGTGATGTAGTATGCCATGATTTTGCCTCCTATGTTTATTAGTTGCTACTACATTCTATCATGTTTTTAGAAAAAAGCAAGATGCTTGTATAGTTTTTTTTAAAAAAGGCAAAAATTTTCTGCGGAAGGGGGAGGAATATGGAAGAAGATGGATATTATCGCCCCCTCTTACGGAGAGCCTACGCCTTGGCAGGGCTCTTGGGGCACTGCTCTGTAGGGACCACTCACCTGCTCATTGCCTTAGCCATGGACGCAGAGAGGCCCTGGTGCAGGCAGAGTCTGACCTCGGGAGAGCTGCTATCCTGTCTGATCCGCCTAAAGGGTAGAGGAACCCCCACGGACAGATCCCCCGTGGGCTGGACCCTTACTGCCCGACGGGTCCTGGCAAGGCAGGAGCCTCTCCCCCTGTCCCTGCTCCGTGAAGAAAACAGCGGAGCAGGTGCTCTCCTGTCCCACTGTGGAGCAGACAGAGAGCTATTATTTACGGATTATATGGAGGATATACTCCTCCGGAAGGAGAACGTCATGCAGAGCACAAGGCTTCTTGACCAGTTCGGTGTGGATCTGGTAGAGCAGGGAGATCCGGACCGCCCCATTATCGGCAGACAAAGGGAGATCGAGACGGTCCTGCAGATCCTGTCCCGGAAGCATAAGAACAATCCTGCCCTCATTGGGGAGCCGGGAGTGGGAAAAACCGCTATTGTAGAGGGTGTTGCCCAATACATGGCCGCAGGCCGTGTGCCGGAGCAGCTTAGGGGGAAGCGGCTCATCTCCCTGGATATGGCAAGCATCCTGGCAGGGACCAAGTATCGAGGGGAATTCGAGGAGCGGATCCGGGACATTCTGGGCGAGATCCGTCGGGCCCGTAATGTGATCCTCTTTATAGACGAGATGCACACGCTGGTAGGAGCAGGTGCCGCAGAGGGTGCCATTGATGCCGCCAATTTATTAAAGCCTGCCTTAGGACGGGGGGAGGTCCAGGTCATTGGTGCCACTACTCTGAAGGAATATCGGAAATTCATTGAGAAGGACGGTGCCCTGGATCGACGGTTCCGCTGCGTCCAGGTCCGAGAGTCTACCAAGAAGGAGACAGCGGAGATCCTACGAGGGCTGCAGCCGGGACTGGAGGCCCATCACGGTCTGCCCATTACAGAAGATGCCATTACCGCGGCGGTGGAGCTGTCCTGTCGGTATCTCAGTGACAAGTTTCTCCCGGACAAGGCAGTGGATCTCCTGGACGAGGGTGCCGCCCTGGCAAGCCTGCGGAGCGTCACAGGCGGCACCGTGGGACGGGAGCTTGCCCAAGCAGCAGAAACGGGGGATTACAGTCGTACCTCTGCCCTGCGGCAGAGGCTCCGTTTCGGCTCTGCCCGTGGAAGGGGTGTCTGTCGGGAGGATATTGCGGCAGCGGTGGCAGACCGCACGGGGATCCCCGTAGGCGTTCTGACCCTGTCGGAGAAGGAGTGTCTGCGGAATCTGGAGCAGTGCTTGGGGAAACGGGTGGTAGGGCAGGATGCCGCCATCCGCCGTGTCTGCGAGGCTGTCCGTCGGGGCAGGAGCGGCATTGCCGAGGAGAAACGGCCTATTGCCACCCTCCTCTTTACAGGTCCTACAGGCGTCGGGAAAACAGAGCTGTGCAAGGCACTGGCAGAGGGGGTCTACGGCAGTGAGACTGCCATGATCCGTGTGGATATGTCGGAATATATGGAGAAGTTCAGCCTGTCCCGTCTGGTCGGTGCCCCTCCGGGCTACGTAGGTCACGAGGAGGGGAGCGAATTCTGTGAGCAGGTCCGACGCAGGCCCTACAGCCTGATCCTCCTGGACGAGCTGGAAAAGGCCCATAGAGACGTGTGCGGCATCCTCCTGCAGATCATGGAGGACGGGTTCTTAACAGATTCCCTGGGCAGACGGGTGGATTTTCGGAACACTCTGCTGGTCATGACCTCCAACGTAGGCAGCGGTCAGGGGAATCGAGGGGGCCTGGGCTTTGGCTCCCAGGGAGAGGAGCCTGCTCTGCGAGCCTTACGGGAACGGTTCCCCCCGGAATTTATGGGGAGGATCGATTGCGTTGCTGCCTTCCGCTCTCTGGAGAAGGAGGATCTGTGCCGCATCACTGCATTGGAGCTGGACAAGCTGACAAAACGGGCCCGAAAGCAGGGCATTCTTCTTCACACATCTCCTGCCCTGTATGAGGGCATTGCGGAACGGGCCTTCCGCCGCCCGGGAGGGGCCAGAGAGATCCGCCGTCTGATCCAACAAGAGATCGAGGCCCCTTTGGCAGATCTCCTCCTGGATGCCCATCCTCCTAAAGCCGCAGAGCTCACCACCGCCTCCAACGCCATATTCCTCCGTCCTCTTCGGTAAAGGGGCTGTAAAAAAGTCCCCAAAAAAGAGCAGCCTGTGCCGTAAGGTACAGGCTGCATAGCTGTGGGGATAGGTCGCAGTAGCGACTTGTTCAGCAGACATGAAACAGATGATCCGATCTACACCTTCAACGAAGTCACAGCTCATATTGACCTGCAAAAATATTTTGTAGTGAAGGACTACAAAAAAGGTCGCCCGGGTATAGCGTTGAATATGTAGAGTTCTATCAATGCACGGTAGTCAACGGCGAGCCTCTTTGCAGAGACTCGCCGTCTTTATTCGCTGATGTTTACAGCCCCGTTATGATGCGAAGTAGGCCTTTGCACTGTCGCTGTAGGCAAACAGGGCCTTGCACAGGGTGAGGAGAGTGCCTGTCTTGCCGTTGCCGTAGGTGTCGGGGCTGTAGCGGAGAGTCTGAGACAGGCGGGTGTCTCCTGCGT
>JAZNYV010000006.1:0-13264 GCA_045594585.1 Faecousia sp.
AGTGATCGATACCTCTGCGGCTATGCACGAGATGCGCTTGGAAGAGGACGGCGTGACTGTTACGGCGGCGTGCGGCGTATCGCTGGCACGTCTGGCGGAATTTGCCTGCAAGCAGGGACTGACGGGGCTGGAATTTGCCCACGGGATCCCCGGCACCGTAGGTGGAGGGATTTACATGAATGCAGGAGCCTACGGCGGAGAGCTGAAGGACGTTGCAGTGGAGACGGAGTTTATGCTTCCCGACGGGACCACAGTGTGGATCCGAGGGGAGGATCAGGGCTTCGGCTACCGTAACAGCACCTTCCAGACCATGGAGGGGGTCATTGTCAGGACCCGATTCCAACTGGCTCCCGGAGTAGAAAAGGAGATCCGCAATCGGATCTATGAACTAAACGAAAAGAGAAGGGCCTCCCAGCCTCTGGAGCTGCCCTCTGCAGGCAGTACCTTCAAACGGCCTCAACAGGGCTATGCCGCCGCACTGATCCAGGAGGCAGGACTCAAGGGCTACAGAGTAGGGGCTGCGGCAGTATCCGAGAAGCACGCAGGCTTCGTGGTCAATCTGGGCAGTGCCACTGCCGCACAGGTCCTGGAGCTGGTGGAGCAGGTACGGCAGAGGGTCCTGGACCACAGCGGTATCCTGTTGGAGCCGGAGGTCCGTCTCTGGGCACAGGAGAACAAATAAAGAAAGACGGAGGATAGGATATGTCCTTTTCTGCTGAAGTCAAGAATGAATTGTGCCGCCCGGAGGTAGAACGGGGCTGCTGTGCCCTGGGGGAGGCCCTGGGAGTCCTGCTGTTCTCCAACACCTTTACGGCGGAGGAAATACGGATCGTTACAGAGAGTTGGGACTTTGCCCAACGGTTGCCCCAGCTCTTCCGTCGGGCGTTGGGAGTGACCTTTGACCGTATGCCCGCGGAGAACAGCGGAGGCAAGCTCCAGTTCTCCGTAACGGACCCGGAGAAGCTGGAACGGATCTTTGAGCTCTGCGGCTTCTCCCGTGCCAACAGCCTGTCTCTCCATGTGAATTTCGCCCTGTTGGAGAAGGACTGCTGTCGCAGAGCCTTCCTGCGAGGGGCATTCCTGGCAGGCGGCTCTGTTACGGACCCGGAGAAACGATATCATTTAGAGCTGTCTACTACCCGCCGCAATGCAAGCAGGGAGACGGAGAACCTCCTGGGGGATATGGACCTCCCTGCCAAGATCACAGAGCGGAAGGGGAGCTATGTGCTGTACTTTAAGCAGAGCGAGACTATTGAGACAGCCCTCACTGTCATGGGAGCACCGATCTGTGCCATGACGGTGATGGAAGCAAAGATCAACAAGAACTGGCGGAATATTGCAAATCGCAAGACCAACTGCGATTCTGCCAATTTAGATAAGACCGTAGCCGCGGCAGGGGAGCAGATCTCCGCCATCGAGAGGCTGCGGACTCTGGGGATCCTGGAGAGCCTGCCGGAAAAGCTGCGGCAAACCGCCGCTCTTCGAGAGGAATTTCCGGAGGAGAACCTAGGTGGGCTGGCACAGCTCCACGAACCGCCCATTAGCAAATCTGCCGTAAATCACAGGATCCGCAAGCTCATGCAGCTTGCCAAGGAAGCAGAGTGATCGGACATAGAAGGGAGAGACCCCTATGGCATTTGTACATCTCCACGTTCATACGGAATACAGCCTCTTAGACGGTGCCTGCCGTATTGGGAGGGTGGCCAAGAGAGCCGCAGAGCTGGGCCAGACCGCCCTGGCCATTACGGATCACGGAGTCATGTATGGCGTCATTGATTTCTACAGAGCCTGTAAGGCTGCCGGGATCAAGCCCATTATCGGCTGTGAGGTCTACGTGGCACCCCGATCCATGGAGGATAAGCAGTACGGACCCGACGACGAGGCCCGTCACCTGGTCCTCCTGTGTGAGAATGAAACAGGCTATAAAAATCTGAGCTACATGGTGTCCAAGGGCTTCTTAGAGGGCTTCTACCGCAAACCCCGTGTGGACCTTGCTCTCCTTCGCCAGCATTCCGAGGGTTTGATCGCTCTGTCTGCCTGCCTGGCAGGAGAGATCCCCAGGAGACTGCGACAGGGGGACTATCAAGGGGCCAAGGCCCATGCACTGGAAATGGCAGAGATCTTCGGCCCCGACCATTATTACTTAGAGCTCCAGGATCACGGTATCCCGGAGCAGAAGGCGGTAAACCGTGACATCCTCCGTTTGGCAGGGGATACGGGGCTACCCCTGGTAGCTACCAACGACGCCCACTATGTGAGCCGTGAGGACAGCAGGATGCAGGACGTGCTCATGTGCATCCAAATGGGCAAGACCGTAGACGATCCCAACCGTATGCGCTTCGAGACAGAGGAATTCTATATCAAATCCGAGGAGGAAATGGCCTCCCTCTTCCCCAATCTGCCGGAAGCCATTGCCAACACCCAAGCCATTGCAGACCGCTGTAATGTGGAATTCACCTTCGGCAACTACCATTTGCCTCAGTTCCAGTATCCCGAGGGCTATGATGCCTGGGGCTGGTTTACGGAGCTGTGCCGGGCAGGCTATGGCGAGCGGTACCCCAATGACCCCGACGGCTACGGAGAACGGTTGGAATACGAGATGTCCATGATCCGTAAAATGGGTTATGTGGATTACTTCCTTATCGTTGCGGATTTCGTAGCCTATGCCAAGAGTCAAGGGATCCCTGTAGGACCGGGACGCGGCTCCGCCGCAGGTGCCATGGTATCCTACTGCCTGGGGATCACAGACCTGGATCCTATGAAGTACAGCCTGTATTTCGAGCGATTCCTAAACCCGGAGCGAGTCAGTATGCCGGATATTGATATGGACTTCTGCCAGGCTCGACGTGGGGAAGTCATTGATTACGTGACTCGGAAGTACGGCAAGGACCGTGTGGCACAGATCGTCACCTTCGGCACCCTGGCAGCCAGGGCGGCCATCCGTGACGTAGGCAGAGCACTGAACTTTACCTACAGCGAGACGGATACCGTTGCCAAGCTGATCCCCACCACCCTCCATATGACTCTGGAGGAGGCCCTGAAGGTCTCTCCCCAGTTAAAGGAATTGTATGACTCCGATCCACGGGTCAAGGAGCTTGTGGATACGGCACGAGCCATTGAGGGGATGCCTCGGAACACCTCTACCCACGCCGCCGGTGTGGTCATTACCAAGAACCCCGTTTCCGACTACGTTCCCCTGGCTAAGAACGATGATACCATCGTCACCCAGTTCACCATGACCACCATTGAGGAATTGGGACTCCTGAAAATGGATTTCCTGGGGCTGCGTAACCTGACGATCATCGAAGAAGCGGAGCAGACCATCCGCAAGAGAGAGCCGGATTTCGATCTGCAGAAGGTACGGGATGATGACCCGGAGAGCTTCGCCATGCTGTCCGAGGGTAAGACCGCAGGCGTGTTCCAGTTGGAATCTGCAGGGATCACTGCAGTCTGTGTCAATATGAAGCCCCAGTCCATCGAGGATCTGACGGCTATTGTGGCACTGTACCGCCCCGGCCCCATGGACTCCATCCCCAAATTCATTGACAACAAACACAATCCCCACAAGATTACCTATATCTGTCCACAGTTAGAGCCGATCCTGGCTGTTACCTACGGCTGCATCGTGTACCAGGAGCAGGTCATCGAGATCTTCCGCAAGCTGGGCGGCTACAGCCTGGGACAGGCGGATAATATGCGCCGTGCCATCTCCAAGAAGAAGGAAGCGGTCATTGTGGCAGAACGCCATGCCTTTGTCTACGGTGATCCGGAGAGGGGCATTGCCGGTGCCATTGCCAACGGGGTCTCCGAAGCGGCGGCACAGGCCATATATAAAGAGATCTTAGATTTTGCCAATTACGCATTTAACAAGGCCCATGCAGTGTGCTATGCCAAGGTGGCATACGATACTGCTTACCTAAAGTGCCATTATCCCAAGGAGTATATGGCCGCCCTTTTAAGCTCTGTCCTGGACAATACCACCAAGACAGCAGGCTATATTGCCGATTGCAAGGCAATGGGCATCGCTCTCCTCCATCCCGATGTGAATCACAGTGCCGACTCCTTTACCGTAGAGGAGGAGGGGATCCGTTTCGGCTTAGGCGCGGTGAAGAACATCGGCAGAGGTCTGATCCGCCAGATGATGGCAGAACGGGAGAAGGGGGGACCCTTCCATAGTCTGGACAGCTTCTTGGATCGGATGCATGAGTCGGACCTGAACAAACGAGCTGTGGAGAATCTCATTAAGTGCGGTGCCATGGACAGCCTGGGGCTGAATCGGGCACAGATGCTCTATGCCTACGAGATGATCATGGAGGACATTGCCAAGAACCGCAAGCACAATATTGCAGGGCAGATCCAGATGTTCGAGCTCCTGGATGAGGCGGCACGGAACGGGATCCCCGTTCCCGATATGCCGGAGATGCCTAAGAACCGGCTTATGCAGATGGAGAAGGAGACCATCGGCCTCTATCTCTCCGGCCATCCCATGGACGAGTACCGCAAGCAGCTCAAGGGCACCGGGGCCGTGGCCATAGGCCGGATCCTCCAATCCTTCGACAACGGTGACGGTGTCTATAAGGATGAGCAGATCGTCCGCATTGCAGGGATCGCAGAGGCAGTAAAGATGAAGACCACCCGTAACAATACCATGATGGCCTACATTACCTTAGAGGATGACACGGGGGCTATGGAGCTGCTGGTATTCTCCTCGGTGATCGCCAAGAGAGGAGAGCTCCTGAAGGAGAACACGCCCCTTGTGGCAGAGGGCCGCTTGTCCGTCCGAGACGAGAAGGCTCCCCAGATGGTGGTCAACCAGGTCTATACCATCCGAGAGCTGACCAAGCCCCCGGTACAGAAGCTGTATCTTAAGCTGCCCGGGGAGGGAACGGCAGAGGATCGGAAGGTACGGGGGATCCTGAATATGTTCCCCGGGAGTCTCCAGGCGGTGCTGTATTACAGCAACAACGGTGTCAGAAGAGGGACAAATTGCTCCCTACGGGAAGATATGCTGCAAGAAATACGCAGAATTTTGGGAGATTCCTCTGTAGTTTTGAAATAATTCCCACAAAGGCACTACACATTTATTACAAAGTGTGATATAATGAATGTTAATACAGAAACAAATCTCTTCTAATACTGTTTTTTAATGAAAAGTAGACACTTTTCATTGAAGCTTTTGTGCCACAAGTGGCACAAAAGACGTCTCATACAAGGTTCTACGCCCTTACGGGCTATAAAAAGCAGCCATTTCCAATGCCTGCTTTTTAAAGCAACTTGGTATAACAGGAAAACGGAAAGAGAGAAATCGGAGGAAACAGAATGAAAAAGGTACTCATATTAGAGGATGAAATCAGCATCCGCAGCTTCGTGGTCATTAACCTGAAGAGAGCAGGCTACGAGGTCATTGAGGCCGGCACCGGCATGGATGCCCTGGAGAGGTTGAAGGAGAATCCCGATATCGGTGTTGCCATCCTGGATATTATGCTGCCGGATATTGACGGCTTCGAGGTTTGCCGCAACATCCGTGCCACTACAAGACCATCGGCATTATTATGCTCACTGCAAGGACCCAGGAGATGGACAAGGTCACAGGCCTTATGACAGGGGCCGATGACTATGTGACCAAGCCCTTCTCCCCTGCAGTGCTGACGGCACGTATTGATGCCCTCTACCGCCGTATCGGCGGAGGAGTGGAGTCCGATCCCGAGATCATTGTTCATGAGCCCTTCATCCTGAATATCCGTAACCGCACTCTGGAGAAGGAGGGCAGACGGATCAAGCTGACCCAGGTGGAATATGCCATTGTCCAGCTCTTTATGCAGAATCCCGGCAGAGCCCTGTCCCGTGAGGATATCCTTACCTCCGTTTGGGGCAGAGACTACGACGGAGAGCTAAAGATCGTGGATGTCAACATCCGCCGTCTGCGGATCAAGATCGAGGACAATACCGCCAATCCCACTTATATTACCACGGTTTGGGGCTTCGGCTACAAGTGGGGGCTGTAAGGTTCTGATATGAAGGAAACATTCCAAAGGCTGAGAGACAGCTGGCCTTCCTTCCCCGGGATCAAGGGCCTGCAGAGCCGCTGGCTTAAGAACATGGTGGCGACCATCCTGGTGCTTGTACTGCTGTGCGTTACGGTGCTGTCTCTGGTGGTATCCGGGTATTACTATTCCGCATTGGAAGAGGACATGGAGGCAAGAGCCGATTCTGCCATAGGCTTTCTGAAGGAGTATCAGAACGAGTCCTCAGAGAGCTATCGGGAGCTCTGCAAGAAGTATGTCCGCTCCTTCCGCTCCAAGGAGGATATGTATCTGGACTTTATCAGCACGGACCACAAGCTCCTGGCTTCCTCGGATACGGAGACCGTGGGCTGGACCGTTGCAGGGGAGGATATTGACCGTGCCATAGAGGAGCTGGAGCCTGTGATCGTTACAGGCAGCTACGTTACAGGGGATCGGTATATGATCCTGTCTGTGCCTCTGCTGAGAGACGGCTCACGGGTGGTAGGTGTCCTCCGCTACGTCAACAGCTTAGAACGGGTAGACCGTCAGATCAGCCGATTCGCACTGACAGCGGCCTTTGTAGGCTGTCTGCTCCTGGCGGTGGTCTATGCCGGTGGCAGATACTATGTCAAGAGCATCCTGGAGCCTGTGTCCGAGATCACTGCCACTGCCAAGCGGATCGCCGCCGGCGGCTATGGCGTACAGATCAAGGGCAAGTTCCAGGACGAGATAGGGGAGCTGTCGGATACCATTAACGATATGTCCAACAACCTGGCCCAATCAGAGAAGACCCAGTCGGAATTTATGTCCTCTGTCTCCCATGAGCTGCGGACTCCTCTGACAGCCATCAGCGGCTGGAGCGAGACTCTCCTGGATACAGGGGTCAGTGTAGACACTGCCGAGGCCCGTCGGGGGCTGAGCATCATCCTCCGTGAGACCAGACGGCTGACCTCCATGGTGGAGGAGCTGCTGGAGTTCTCACGGATGCAGGACGGACGGTTTAAGCTTAACGTAAGCATGAGCGATATCCGCTCGGAATTTGAAGATACGGTCTTCATGTACGGCTCCAGATTACAGCAGGAGGAGATCAACCTGGAGTATCTGGACAACGATGATGAGATCCCGGAGATTCCCTGCGATACCTCCCGTATGCGTCAGGTGTTCCTTAACATCCTGGACAACGGTGCCAAGCACGGCGGCGAGGGTGGCAGGATCACCGCAGAGATCCGTCTGGAGGGACGGGAGGTCGTGATCCGTATCCGTGACTTCGGTCCCGGCGTACCGGAGGAGGAGCTCCCCCTCATTAAGAAAAAATTCTACAAGGGAAGCAGTAAGGCTCGCGGCAGCGGTATCGGCCTGGCAGTGTGTGAGGAGATCGTCACCATGCACGGCGGCAGCTTAGAGATCACCAATGCAGAGGGCGGCGGCACCCTTGTGACCATTCGTCTGCCTGTGGGAGAGAAATAACCCCGGCGGCGGAGAAAGGATTTCCCTATGAAAAACGAGAATCGTGAACAATTCAAGACCATGATCGGCGGTCAGGCATTGATCGAGGGTATTATGATGCTGGGACCGGATAAGAGTGCTGTAGTCGTCCGTACCAAGGATGGCCTACAGGAAAAGATCGAGGACAGACCCAAGCCTTCCTTCGGCTTCTCTGTTAAGAAGCTGCCCTTTATCCGTGGCTTATTCAACTTCTGGACCTCTATGAAGATCGGCGTCAGTGCGATGATGTACTCTGCAGACTTCATGCTGGAGGAGGAGACAGAGGAGCCTGTGGAGAATCCTTCCAAGCTGGACAAGTGGCTGGAGGAGAAGCTGTCTACAGGGGCCTTTACCACCATTGCAGTGGTCCTGGGGATCTGTATGTCCGTTGGCCTGTTCATTATCCTGCCCTCCTTTATCGGCTCTATGATCCAGAGATGGATCCCCAATCAGCTGGTTCACAATTTGGTAGAGGGACTGATCCGTGTCCTCATATTGGTAGGGTATATGTCCCTAATGTCCCTGATGAAGGATATGAAGCGTGTCTTTGCCTATCACGGAGCGGAGCACAAGACCATCCGCTGCTACGAGGCAAGACTGCCTCTGACAGTGGAGAATGTACGGAAACAGACGCGTCTGCACCCCCGTTGCGGAACCAGCTTCCTGTTCGTGGTGGTGTTCCTGTCTATCCTGGTGTTCTCTGTGGCAAGCATTCTGCTGGCTCCCGTGACGCCTACCTTTGACTCCGGGATCCTCAATGCCCTGGTCCGTGTGGCACTGAAGCTGCTGCTCCTGCCTCTGGTGGTTGGGATCGCTTACGAGATCAACCGCATCGTAGGCAGATATGATAATTGGTTTACCCGCGCTATTTCTGCTCCCGGTATGTGGCTGCAGTACATCACCACCAGGGAGCCCGACGACTCTATGATCGAGGTTGGCATTGCGGCCCTGTCTGCTGTCATCCCCGAGGAGGAGGGGAGCGACCGGTGGTAAAGAACTACGGAGATCTGTACTTAGATGCCCGTCGCAGTCTGCTGGACAAGGAGGGGCAGTTCGCCGCTAACATCGCCCGTGAGCTGGTCTGCACCGCCTGCGGCAAGACCGTAGAGGAGCTGATCGCCCAACGGGATGTCCCTGCCACCTCGGAGCAGTGTGAGCTGGCAGAGGAGTATGTACAGCGATACCTCCGAGGGGAGCCCATGCCCTATATTTTAGGCCAATGGGATTTCTATAATATGACCCTTGAGGTTAATCGTCACGTGCTGATCCCCAGGGACGATACCATGGTAGTTACGGAGCTGGCTATTAAGAAGGCTCTGTACTTAGAGCAGAACCCCAGGATCCTGGACCTGTGTACCGGTAGCGGCTGTATCGGTATGGCTATTGCCAAACGGGTCAAGGATGCCCGTGTGACCCTGGCGGATATTTCCCAGGAGGCTCTCAGAGTTGCCCGCCGCAATGTGCAGAATCAGCATTTGTCCGCACGGGTGAGCTGTGTTCCTGTGGACGTGCGGCAGCCTGCTGCCCCCTTTTTAGGGAGCTTCCATTTGATCGTTTCCAATCCCCCCTACGTTACCACCAAGGAAATGGAGGAGCTGGATCCCTCCGTCCGTGACTTCGAGCCGGAGCTTGCCCTCCACGGGGGAGAGGACGGCCTGGATTTCTACCGTGCGATCATTGACAATTTTACCTCTGCCCTGGTTCCCGGCGGCTATCTCTGCTTTGAGTTCGGCATGGGACAGGAGGAAGCTGTCTGCGAGCTGTTGACAGCGGGAGGCTACGATATACAAGAACTGCGCAGAGACAGTGCAGACATTATGCGGGCTGTTCTTGCCCGGAAAAGAGAGGATGACTGACTATGGCAAGCAAAAAGACAAATTACGAAGCTCCGGCCCCTGCTGAGGATCGGAAGAAGGCTCTTGCGACGGCACTCCATCAGATCGAGAAGAACTACGGTAAGGGCTCTATTATGCGTCTGGGTGACAAGGTCGAGATGCAGGTGGATGCCATTCCTACCGGCTCCCTGGCACTGGATGCAGCTCTGGGGATCGGCGGTATGCCCCGTGGCAGGATCGTAGAGATCTACGGACCGGAATCCTCCGGCAAGACGACCCTGGCACTTCATGTGGCCGCCGAGGCACAGAAACAGGGTGGTGAGGTTGCCTTCGTAGATGCAGAGCACGCTCTGGATCCCAAGTATGCTTCTCAGATCGGCGTGGATATTGACACCATGCTGGTCTCTCAGCCGAATACCGGAGAAGAGGCCCTGGATATTACCGAGGCCCTGGTTCGCTCCGGTGCCATTGACCTGGTCATTGTGGACTCTGTTGCAGCTCTGACCCCCAGAGCAGAGATCGAGGGTGAGATGGGGGATGCCTTCGTAGGCCTCCAGGCACGACTCATGTCCCAGGCCCTGCGTAAGCTGGCAGGCACCGTTTCCAAGACCAACTGTCTGGTCATCTTTATTAACCAGCTCCGTATGAAGATCGGCGTCATGTACGGCAATCCCGAGACTACCACCGGCGGCAACGCTCTGAAGTTCTATTCCTCCGTCCGTCTGGACGTCCGCAAGGTAGAGGCCATTAAGAACGGCAGTGATGTGATCGGCAACCGCACCCGTGTAAAGGTCGTGAAGAACAAGGTAGCACCTCCCTTCCGTGAGGCCATGTTTGATATTATTTACGGTGAGGGTATCTCCAAGATCGGTGAGCTCCTGGATATTGCAGTAGAGATGGAGCTGGTCACCAAGTCCGGCAGCTGGTTCTCCATTGGAGAGGATCGGATCGGGCAGGGCAGAGAGAATGCCAAGCAGTATCTCAAGGAGCACCCCGAAACCGTAGAGGAACTCACCGCCAAGGTCCGTGCTCATTTTGATCAAATGAGAGGGTTCAAGGTGGGCTCCGCTGCCGAGGACGGCAATGAGGATTGATGCCATTGAGGCTACCCGTTCTCCCGTAGGGAAGCTGCGGCTTCGCTTCGGTGACGGGAGCAGTCTGATGGTATATCCCGGGGTCATTGCAGAACTGGGACTGTACCCCGGCCTGGAGCTGCCCGATGCCGCGCTGGAGTCTATTCGCAACAGTGCCGCACAGGCTGCTGCCCGGGAACGGGCAGTGCGGATCATATCTGCAACAGCCGTAACGGAGCAGGGACTCCGCAGGCGTCTCAGACAGAAGGGGGAGGACCCGGAGCAGGCTGACAATGCCGTAGCCTGGCTCAAGGACCTGAGGCTCCTGGATGACCGCAAGACTGCGGAAATGACCGTAGCCCGGGGCATTGCCAAGGGCTACGGCGAAGCACGGCTGCGGCAGATGCTCTATGAGAAGGGTGTTCCCCGTGAGCTGTGGCAGGAGGTCCTGGAGGATCTGCCCTCTCCACAGGAGGAGATCAGCAGCTTCCTCCGCAAGAGATTCCGTGGCAGGACCCCGGATGACAAGGAATGCAAACGGGCAACAGACGCCCTCCTGCGCCGCGGACACCGCTGGAGCGATATCCGCCGTGCTATGGAGGAATATGTCTCCCTGCCCTGTGACGGAGAAGATTTTTAACCATATTACCGAAAGGAAGTAGAACCATGGGTAAGAAAATCGGAATGATTTCCCTGGGTTGTGCAAAGAATCAGGTCAATGCTGAACAGATGCTGTTCCTCCTCCGGGAGGCTGGCTATGATATCCTCCCTACTGTAGAGGGGGCAGACGTGGTCATTATCAACACCTGTGGCTTCATTGATTCTGCCAAGTCTGAGGCCATTGACAATATCCTTGCTATGGGCGGCCTCAAGGTAGAGGGATTGATTGGCAAGATCCTTGTTACCGGCTGTCTGTCTCAGCGGTATCAGGATGAAATTTTAGACGAACTGCCCGAGGTAGACGGGGTCCTCGGCACCGGCAGCTACGGGGACGTGGTGCCTGTGGTGGAGCGGCTCCTTGCTGATGAGACCGTCAGCCTCTTCGGAGACATTCATGGTCCCGTAGACGAGGTGGGACGCGTTCTCAGCACCCCTGAGCATTACGCCTACCTCAAGATCGCAGAGGGCTGCGACAATCACTGCTCCTACTGCGTGATCCCCTCCCTCCGGGGCAGGTTCCGCAGCCGCACCATGGAGGACTGCCTCTACGAGGCACGGATGCTGGCAGAGGACGGGGTCAAGGAGCTGATCGTAGTGGCACAGGATACCAGCCGCTACGGTGTGGACCTCTACGGTGAGCCCAAGCTTGCACAGCTCCTGCGTGAGCTGTGCAAGATCGAGAAGCTCCACTGGATCCGTGTCCACTATCTCTATCCCGACGAAATGACCCAGGAGCTTATCGACACCATTGCACAGGAGCCCAAGATCCTCAAGTATCTGGATCTACCCATCCAGCACGTGAACAACAAGATCCTCAAGAAGATGAACCGCCGCTCCACCCGTGAGGAGCTGGATCAGCTCTTTGATAAGCTCCGTGCTCAGATCCCCGGTGTGGTGATCCGTACCAGCCTCATTACCGGCCTCCCCGGTGAGGGAGAGGAGGAATTCGAGGAGCTGTGCACCTGGCTCAAGAAGTACAAGCTGGAGCGTGTAGGAGCCTTTGCCTTCTCTCCGGAGGAGGGGACCGCCGCCGCCAAGATGGACTACCCCGAAACGGAGATCGCTGTCCGCCGTGCGGAGATCGTATCGGAGTTCCAGTCCCGTATTATGGATGAGTATAACGAGGGTCGCATGGATACGGTCATGGAGGTCCTCTGTGAGGGCTATGACCCGGAGGAGGGACGGTATTTCGGCAGGACCTATGCCGATTCTCCGGATATTGACGGCAGAGTGCTGTTTGACAGCGAGTCCACAGTAAAGGTCGGCTCCTTCGTTATGGTGCGTATTACAGACCTGTGTGACGGAGACCTGTGTGGCTATGTAGAGGAGGCGTAATAGGTGAATACCGCAACAAAGTTTACCATGCTTCGGATCGTTATGATCCCTCTGTTTATGGCCTGTATGTATTGGGCCAAGAGCAGCGATGTGATGTGCTATGTTTCTTTTGCCGTATTTCTCATTGCCAGCTTGACGGACCTGGTAGACGGCCATATTGCACGGAAGTATAACCAAGTCACGGATCTGGGTAAGTTCCTGGACCCCTTGGCTGACAAGGTCCTCGTTCTGGCAGCTATGAGCATTTTCTGCCAGTGGGATCTGTTCCCTGCCTGGGCTCTTATGATCGTACTGACCCGTGAATTTGCGGTCAGTGGTCTGCGGATGATCGCCTCCGGCAAGGGTAGGGTCATTGCCGCCGGCTGGTCCGGCAAGGTCAAGACCGTGGTTACCATGGTAGCCCTGTGCATCATGATCGTCCTTCTGGCAGACCTGCCTGTAAGACTTCTGGGAGAGACCGTGATCCGTGTGATCTATTGGATATGCATTGTAGCTATCTCTGCTACAACCCTGTATTCCGGCGTAGAATACTTCGTGCAGAACAGGGACTCCCTGAGATAATTTTCTGTGAAGTACCCTAATACCAATCTTGGCTCCGGTCATAGAATAGACTTCCGGAAAGAACAAGGAATTACCACCGACTCGGAGAGGTTCCTCTGAGTCGGTGGCTTGTTTTATGCTTGTGGCGGAGATCCGGAAAGCTAGCGTTTACGAAACAGCTATTTCTTTAATCCGTAACTTTTAGCATACAAGTAATATCGAGACGCAAAGAAAGTCAAAAAAGCAGAGGAATTTCAAGCAATTTATGCTTGCAAAATTCCTCTGCTTATGATATAATCATATTACTTGGCACGGAATAACAAAGGAGGTT
>JAZNYV010000007.1:0-1628 GCA_045594585.1 Faecousia sp.
CGGCTGTGTTTCTGCATGAGGCCTGCCCCGAGCACTGGTATATCACAGATGCGGCGACAGAGCCTAACTGTGAAGAAGCAGGCTTGACAAAGGGCTATCATTGCGGCAACTGCGGCAGGATCCTGAAGGAGCAGGAGGAAATCCCTGCGCTGGGACACCAATGGGACGGGGAAACCTGCTCCGTCTGTGGCAAGCTGAGACAGGATATGGTAGCGGCACTGCGGATCGACAACTTAAACGAGAGCGCACCTATGAATTTCATCACCAAAGAAGCCTATGCAGGCGGCAGTACGGTCAAATTCCAGGCGTATGTGCCCTTTGGGGTGACCTGGTGGACGGTAAACTGGACCACCGATCCTGCTAAGGGCGACCTGTATGTAGGCTTCAGCGGTCAGGGTCAGGATATGAACGGCTATACCCAAATGGGGCAATGGACAGAGTATACGGTGAATCTGCCCAATGACGGCAAGCAGTACTATATCTACTTTGTCGGTGCCAAGGGTGAGTGGAACGATCGGGAGCTGCTGATCAATAATTTGACCATTACAGACAAGGAGGGAACGCTTCTTGCGTCTGAGGATTTTGACAGCGGTGTCAAGGCCTGCATCTTTGATGTGACCGAGCTGAATTCTTCGGATCAAAAGGTGGCTGTTTCGTCTAAGGTGCTGGAAGATCCCTGCGAAAACGGTCACACCGTTGTGACCCATCCGTCTGTAGAGCCCACCTGCTCCCAGCCGGGACTGACGGAAGGACAGCAATGCTCTGTGTGCGGACAGGTGCTTGTGGCACAGCAGGAGCTGCCTGCTACAGGCCATGTCTACGGTCCTGACGGCGTTTGCGAATGCGGCGCAGTACAGGAGAACCGATCGGCTGCCATTCATGTGGATAATATGAATGCAGCGGGAAAGATGAATTTCATCACAAGAGATGCCTATGCCGGCGGAAGTATTCTTTCCTTCAGAGCCTTTGTGCCGGAGAATGTGACCTGGTGGACAGTAAACTGGACCACCGATCCTGCTCAGGGTGACCTGTATGTAGGCTTTGGCGGACAAGGTCAGGATATGAACGGCGTTACCAAAAAGGGTCAATGGACCAATTATACCGTTACATTGCCCGATGACGGCAAGCAGTACTATATCTACTTTGCCGGCGCAAAGACCGAGTGGAACGGGCAAGAGCTGCTGGTCGACGATGTGATATTGACCGACAAGCACGGGAAGACCGTACTGTTTGATGATTTTGACAATGGTATGTACGGCGGCTTGTTCAGCATTACGGAATGCAATGAAAACGGGGAATTGGTCGTACGGGAAGTCAGCGTGGTAGACTGCCTGCATATAAACAAGACAAAGGATGCCGATGTGCTGCCTAATTGTGTTGACGGCGGCTATTTGTCCAAGGCTGTTTGCGCAGACTGCGGCATTACCCTGTATGAGAAGATTCCTCTGGAGGCTATGGGACATCAATGGGAAAACGGAGAATGTACCGTCTGCCACGAAAAGGAGGAACAGGAGCCGCCTGCCGGAAACTACGCGGCATCCATCCATATCGACAATCTGACAGAGACTGCGCCGATGAGCTTTAAGTCGGATCGTAGCCATGTCGTTCTGTGAGCCAAGGAGTTGTCA
>JAZNYV010000008.1:0-11791 GCA_045594585.1 Faecousia sp.
CCTCACGACCCTTCTGATCCGGGGGACTGACATAGATCTGACGGTCGAAGCGGCCGGGACGGAGGAGGGCGGGATCCAGAATATCATGACGGTTGGTGGCAGCAAGGACGATGACGCCCTCGTTGGCGGCAAAGCCATCCATCTCTACCAGCAGCTGGTTCAGGGTCTGCTCTCGCTCGTCGTGACCGCCGCCAAGACCTGCACCACGGCGACGGCCTACGGCATCGATCTCGTCGATGAATACAATAGAGGGGCTCATCTTCTTGGCCTGGTCGAAGAGATCACGGACACGGCTGGCACCTACGCCTACATAGAGCTCCACAAAGTCGGAGCCGGAAATGGACAGGAACTGCACATCGGCCTCTCCTGCAACTGCCTTGGCAAGGAGGGTCTTGCCGGTACCCGGGGGGCCTACCAGAAGGACACCCTTGGGGATCTTGGCACCGATGGCACGGTACTTGTCGGGAGTGCGGAGGAAATCAACGATCTCTTGGAGCTCAGCCTTCTCCTCGTCGGCACCTGCCACGTCGTTGAAGGTGACCTTGTTCTTACCTGTGCCGATACGAACAGCGGCACGGCTGAATTTGGCAGCCTGGTTTCCGCCGCTCATTCTGCCGAAGAGGAAGTACATGGCCAGCAGGAGGATACCCATAATAAGGAGGTAGGGGATCACGCTGAGATACCAGGGAGTAGGCTCTACAGGAGTGAAGTTGTAGCTCTCGATGATGCCGCTCTTAAGCTGTGCCTCGTAGAGCTCGTGAAGCTCCTCAGAGAACATCTTGGCATCAGCCAGCTTGTGGCTGACAGTGGTTGTGCCCTTAAGGTCCTCGCGGTCAATGCCTGTCTCCCTATGGAGCTCCAGGATCAGCACCCCGTTCTCCCAGCGGAAGGACTTGACGTTCTCGGCTACGAACTGCTGATGGACCTCGGAATAGCTCAGAGCGGGGTACTCCGGCTCCTTCATAATGGCACTGAGCAGAATAATGATCGCCAGAGCCATGAGGGCGTAAAGGACGAGGTTAAATCGTTTGGGTGGTTGTTGGTTCAAGGGACTTCTCCTTTAATAGAAATGAGAATGATTATTTGGTGTAGACTTCGGGCTTAAGGATGCCTACGTAGGGCAGGTTCCGATAGATCTCCTTGTAATCCAGACCGTAGCCTACAACGAACTCGTTGGGAATGGTGAAGCCTACGTATTCAGCATAGATCTCAGCCTCGCGACGGGCAGGCTTATCCAGGAGGGTGCAGATCTTTAAGGAGGCAGGCTCCTTGGCCAGCAGATGGCCTACAACATACTTGAGGGTATGGCCGGTGTCCAGGATATCCTCCAGGATCACAACGTGACGACCCTTGATATCACAGGACAGGTCCTTGACCATGTCGATCTTGCCGGTGGTGGAGGTACCGCCCTTGTAAGAGGAAACTGCCATAAAGTCATACTCACAGGGAATCGGCGTGGCACGGGCCATGTCAGCGAAGAAGGTGACGGCACCCTTGAGAACGCCGACGAAAATGGGGGTCTTGCCCTCGTAGTCTGCGGCAACCTCTTTGCCCAGTTCTGCAATACGGGTGCGGAGCTGATCCTCGGTGATCAGAATTTTGGCGATATCGTTGTGCATGATGGTTCTCCTCTCTCTATAGATACGATCAATGCTGTCTGCCCCTCTTGGGGTCGACAGCCCCAATGAATACCCAAGCCCGCAACGGCGAGGATCCGGTTGCCGTCGGTGATCACAGGGAGGAGGTCCCGATCCTGTCGAGGGATCTTCCTGTCGATCATCAGCTTCTTAAGAGATCTGCTGTGTCCGTCGGGCAGTTGGAGGCGGTCTCCCGGCTGCCTGGAGCGGACCTGTAAAACAGACGTTGATATCATATCATATTTTATGGCAAAATGGAAAGGGGTATTTGTCATTTTTATGAAATTTTTTTGAATTTTACAGAAAATTTTCCAAGGAGTCCCGGGGATCGCTGTTTCTCCGGGGATATGCAGAGGGATTTCCTGCAGGGCGGATGGGGTCTCCCGGGTGAAGTATAGGGTGTCGTAGGACCGACAAGCAGTCAAATTGTGGGGGAGACTCATCTGTGCAGAAGGGACGGGACTCTCCAGGAGTGCCTGTAAGGCCTCAATGTGGACGAGAGACAGGTCCTGCTCCAGATACTCTCCCGCCATGAGACGCAGGGCTCTGCGTTGCAGGGGGGAGGGGGCGGACAGAAGAGGGAGGATGGAATAGACTCCCCTCTCATTCTTCTGCAAGAGGGCTTGTGCCTGCAGATCCAGCAGTCCATCCTCCGAGCGCAGAAGGCTGCTCTGCTGCAGGACGCTGTGAGATATCCGTGGATTCTCTCCCCGCAGGAGGGGCAGGACCTGATGGCGAATCCGATTGCGGGTGTAGGACAGACTGCAGTTGGAGCTGTCCTCCCGATAGGAGAGCCCTTCCCCCTCTAAGTAGGCAAGGATCTCCTCTCTGGCGGCAAACAGGAGGGGACGGACGATATGCTCCCTCTTAGGGGGGATGCCGCAGAGTCCGTGCAGACCGCTTCCTCGGACCAGGTGCATAAGAACGGTCTCTAAATTGTCATCGGCATTGTGAGCCGTTGCGATCTTGCCGCCCAAGCTGCGGAAGAAGGCGTAGCGGCATTGCCTTGCGGCCTCCTCCGTGCCCATATGGCGGTCCCGGCCGTATCGGGCAACATCCTCCTGTCCCATGGACAGGGGGATCCCCAGCTCCCGACAGAAGGTCTGAACGAAGGCCTGGTCGCCGTCGGATTCTTCTCCACGGAGCTTGTGGTTAAAATGGGCAGCCTCTACGGTGATCCCCAGCTCCGTCTCCAGGCTGTGGAGACAGTGGACCAGGGCTATGGAATCTGCACCCCCGGACACACCGCAGATCACCCTGTCGCCGGGGGAAAAGAGGGCCTCTGCCCGGCAGTAGGACAGGAGCTTAGCCTTCATTGTGCTTCCACTCTCTGTCGGCGAAGGTGGTGAACTGAGGCATCCATTGCAGCTTGACGGTGCCTGTTTCGCCGTGACGATTCTTTGCCACGATCACCTCTGCGACATTTTTCTCGGGGGAGTTTTCGTTATAATAGTCATCACGGTAGATGAACATAACACCGTCGGCGTCCTGCTCGATGGCACCGGACTCGCGGAGGTCCGAGAGCATGGGACGCTTGTCCTGGCGGCTCTCGTTGGCACGGGAGAGCTGGGACAGGCAGAGGACGGGGACGTTCAGCTCCTTGGCCATGATCTTAAGGGAACGGGAAATATCGGAGACGATCTGCTGACGGTTCTCGTTAGCGGCGGTCTTGACACCGGCAGAGGTCATCAATTGCAGATAGTCAATGACCACCAGTCCCAGATCGTCGATACGGCGGCACTTGGCATTCATCTCTGCAACGGACAGGGAGGGATTGTCGTCCACTCGCAGGTCTACCTGAGACAGAGCGGAGGCGGCAATGCCGATCTTGGTCCAATCCTCTACGGTGAGCTGACCTGTGGTCAGCTTCTTGCTGTCTACGAAGCTCTCGTTGGACAGGAGTCTGGTGACCAGCTGCTCCTTGGACATTTCCAGGGAGAAGACTGCTACAGTCTTCTTGGGGTATTTCTTGGCGACATTGAGAGCGATATTCAGAGCCAGGGAGGTCTTGCCCATTGCGGGACGGGCTGCCAGGAGCATAAGGTCCGACTTATTCAGACCGTTAATGAACTTGTCCAGATCCCGGAGACCGGTGGACAGACCGGCAATATTGCTGTCAGCCTCACTGAGCTCGGTGAGGCGGTCAAAGACCTTAAGGAGGATGGTGCCGATATGCTCCATGGAGTCACTGGTATTGCCTCGACGGATGGCATAGACCTTCTTCTCCGCAGCTTCCAAAATATCCTGGGCAGTGCCTACGCCCTCACGGACCAGCTCTGTGATCTCCCCGGCGGCTGTGGCGAGACTGCGGAGCAGTGCCTGATCCCGGACGATCTGTGCGTAGCGGACCACGTTGGCTGCCGTCGGCGTGATCTCCATGAGCTCCATGAGGTATTTGGAGGTGGTCTTTTCGTCAAAGACACCTCGTTCACGCATTTTGTTCAGAACTGTTACAGGGTCAATGGTCTGCGAGTAGCTGAACATTTCGTATATGGTTTCGTAAATATCCCGATTGATCTGAATATAGAAATCTGCGGGACGGAGCATACCGATCACATCATTGATGCAACGGCTGTCGATCAGCATGGAGCCCAGGACAGACTGCTCTGCCTCCGGGGAATGGGGGAGCTGACGGGAGAGTAGTTCTTCCATAAGATCACAGCTCTTCGATCTTGACCTTAAGATCGGCAGTGATCTCGTAGCCCAGCTTGCACTTAACGGTGTAGGTGCCTACGGTCTTGATGGTCTCGCTGAGGACGATCTTCTTCTTGTCTACGGTGATGCCGTGGTTCTTCTGCAGGGCATCGGAGATCTCCTGGGTGGTGACGGAGCCGAAGAGTCTGCCTGCTCCGCCGCCCTTGGCCTTGACCACTACGGTGAGGGCCTTGAGCTTGTTGGAAATGGCGAAGGCCTCTTCCCGTTCCTTCTGCCGCTTTTCCTGGTTGGCCTTGTCGGTCATGCGCATGGTGTTCACTGCATCGGCAGTAGCCTCTACAGCCAGCTTGCGGGGAAGCATAAAGTTACGGGCGTAGCCGTCGGAGACCTCCAGCATCTGGCCCTTCTTGCCTTTGCCCTTTACATCCTGTAATAAAATAACCTTCATGGAATGTTCCTCCTATGATTAAGATTCAAAGTATTTGTCAATAGAACGGGTCAGATCCTGCAAGGTGGTAGCAACATTGCGGTTTTTGACCTGGGCTCCTGCAGTAGCGGCGTTGCCGCCTCCGCCCAGAGCCTCTAAGATGACCTGCACATTTGCCTCACCGATGGAACGGGCAGAAATAATGGTCTGATCCTCCTGGGGATAGAGGACGAAGGAGGCCTCAATGCCGGAGATATTCAGCAGCTCGTCTGCGGCCTGTGCGGCAAGGGTGCGGTTAATGGTATAGTCCAGAGCGGCAATGGCGATCTTGTGGGGATACTGCTTGGCGTTCTGAATGATCTTGTAGCGGGCGACTGTGGAGGGCAGGTCGTTCTGAAACAGCTTTTTGACCTGTGTGGGATCTGCACCCAGTCTGCGAAGGAAGGCCGCAGCCTCAAAGGTGTAGCTGTTGGTACGGACGCCGAAATGCTTGGTATCCAGTGCGATGCCTGCCAGCAGAGCCATGGCCTCCTCCGGGAGGATGTCGTCGGGCTCCACGGTATATTGCAGCAGCTCCGTTACCAGCTCCGAAGCGGAGGAGGCTCTGGGCTCGTGCATATTGGGGACGGCACCCTCGATATAATCCGCCGCCCTGCGGTGGTGGTCGATGATCGCCACCCTGCGGAGGGACTCCAGCAGAGGCTTGCACTCTACCTGGTCCGGGCGGTTGGTGTCCACGATAATAAGGTAGCTCTTGAGATCCGCCTCGATCAGAGCATCCTGCCCGCTTGTAAAGCAATCTGCGTATTCGGGCAACGGCTTGAGCCGAGCCAGGAGGGATTGAGCGGCATTGATGTTGGTGTCGATGACGATATTCGCCTTCTTCCCCAACTTTCGGCACAGGCAGAAGATCCCTGCGGCAGCACCCAGGGCATCCAGGTCAGCCATCTTGTGACCCATAATGAATACCCGGCTTGCCTCGGAAATCAGGCCAGACAGGTTCTTGGCAGCGGTACGGGAGCGGACCTTGCTGTGGCGGTCTGCATGGTTGTTCCTGCCGCCGAAGAAGGAGAAGTCGTTGCGGTCCTTGAGAACGGCCTGATCTCCGCCGCGGGACAGTGCCATATCAATAGACAGGGCGGCGAATTTGTAATTCTCACGGAAGTCTACACCGTCCTTGCCCAAGCCGATAGAAACTGTGGGGCTGAGGCCGTTAGAGGTCTGGATACTGCGGATGCTGTCCAGAAGCTCGAACTTGCGATCTGCCATGGCAGCCAGGTCACGGACCTCGAAGAGGAGGAGGTAGCGGTTGCGGTCCATCTTTCGCATGAGGCCGTTGTTAGCCTCTGCCCAATCGTTGATCTTGCTGTTGATCTGCGCACTGAGACTTGCGGTCTCTGCATCGGGGAGGGTGTTGGCCAGCTCGTCGAAATTGTCCACCACCACAACGGATAGGAGGGGACGGGAGCGGATATACTCATCCCGTACCTGCAGGAGATCTGTTTGATCCCGGAGATAGAGCATGCCGAAGAACAGATCCCCCTTGGGGTCTATATGGGGCAGGATGGAGCCTGTGACCTGGAATCGCCGCCCCCGATAGTGCAGATCCTCGGGAGCCTCGGTCATGCCGTCCTTAAGCCAGGACAGATCCAGGTCCGGGATCAGATCCCGTAGTCTGTGGGGATCCATCTGATCGTGGAATTGGAACAGCTTACCGAAGGCCTTGTTGTACCAGTGGACCTCCAGGGTCTGCAAATGGACCATGGCAATGGGGAAGGGGACTTCCTTCTCTCCCAGCTTGTCCAGCATGGGGTTGTTTGCACGGATGTACTCCGTCAGTGCCTTTTTCCTACGGAGGCTCCGAACCTGGAGCAGTGCATACAGCCCTGCGGTCACTGCCAGCTCACACAGACCCAGGACATACTGCCCCAGGAGGAATGCCGCCAATACAAATAGGATCAGGGCAGGGAAAATGTAGAGAATATTTGGTTGGGTGACTCTACGCAGCTTACGCTTCACGGAAGAGGCCTCCTTTCCGCGGATATATAAGATCATTATAGCAGAAGCTCGGGCTTTTTTCCACTACATTTTTCCTCTTTTGAAAAAATAGTATACTTTTCCGGGAAAATATGGTATAATATAAAATGGAGTACGATGGACAAAGGATCTGTTTGTGAAATGATGTATGTATGAAAGACCTTCCCATGTGCCACATTCCATGGGAATTGCAAAGGAGATGAAACAATTGGCTGAAAAATTAAAGATCATTCCCCTGGGAGGCTTAAATGAGATCGGCAAGAATATGACCCTGCTGGAATACGGCAAGGACATGATCATCATTGATTGCGGCTTAGGCTTCCCGGAGGACGATATGTACGGCGTGGATCTGGTGATCCCCGACGTCACCTATTTGGTACAGAACAAGAATAAGCTAAAGGGCTATTTTATTACCCACGGTCATGAGGATCACATCGGAGGACTGCCCTATATCCTCCAGGCGGCCAATGCCCCCGTCCATGCTACGCCTCTGACTCTGGGGCTCATTAACCTTAAGTTAGAGGAGCACGAGCTGGCACGCCGCTGCAAGCTGGTGAGCCACAAGCCCGGGGACACTGTTAAGGCAGGCTGCTTTACTGTGGAGTTTATCCACGTGAATCATTCCATTGCCGATGCGGTTGCCTTCTGCGTAGGCACCCCTGTAGGCAATCTGATCTTCACCGGGGACTTTAAGATCGATCCCACCAGTGAGGACGGCATGACGGACCTGGGCCGCCTGGGTGCCCTGGGCAAGGAGGGAGTCTATGCCCTCCTGGCTGACTCCACCAATGTGGAGCGTCCCGGCTACACTCCCTCCGAATCCGTAGTTGCCGACAGCCTGGACCGTCAGTTCAAGGGCTGTAAGAGCCGCATTATCGTTACCACCTTCGCATCCAATATGTACCGTATCCGCTCGGTTCTGGACACTGCCGCCCGTTACGGCAGGAAGGTGGCGGTCACCGGCAGGAGTATGGAGAACATCCTTAAGGTGGCAACGGAGCTGGGGTATTTGCATATCCCCGACGGACTCCTTGTGGATATCAATCAGATCAAGGGTCTGCCCAAGGACAAGATCGTTATTGTTTCCACCGGCTCTCAGGGTGAGAATATGTCTGCCCTGTACCGAATGGCATTCTCCAGCCACCGCCAGGTGGAGATCCTGCCGGGAGACAAGGTGATCATTTCCGCCTCGGCCATTCCCGGTAATGAGAAGGCGGTCTCCCGTATCATTAACGAGCTGTATCGGAAGAACGCCGATGTGGTCTACGACAAGTTAGAGGGACTCCACGTTTCCGGCCACGCCTGCCAGGAGGAGCTGAAGATCGTCCATGCTCTCACCAAGCCCCGGTACTTTATTCCCGTCCACGGTGAGCAGCGGCACATCCATAAGCACAGCAAGCTTGCTCAGACCATGGGCATGAGCCCCAAGAACGTGATCATTGCAGACCTGGGCAAGGTCATTGAATGCACTCCCAAGACCTGCAAGCTCGGCCCCACCGTTACCGCAGGCAAGATCCTGGTAGACGGCACCGGCGTAGGTGACGTAGGCAACGTGGTCCTCCGTGACCGCAAGCACCTGGCCATGGACGGTATGATCGTGGTCTGTGTCAACCTGTCCAGCGAGGACGGCTCCGTCCTGTCCGGCCCCGATATCATTTCCCGTGGCTTCGTCCAGGTCAAGGATAACGAGGATCTTATGGAGGCCATGCGTATGGTAGCGAGCCACGCCCTGGATGTGTGCCGGGATCGGAATATCTCCGACTGGGCCACCATCAAATCCACCATCAAGAATGAGCTGGGTCAGTTTATCTACCGCAATACCAAGAAGAACCCCATGATCCTGCCCATCATCATGGAAATATGACCCACCCCAAAGGACTGCTTCCGGGCAGTCCTTTTTTATTAAATTCCGATTTGTACTTATTTTTCTAATAAAACGGCTTAACCGTTTTTATGCCGCTTATAAGCGGCATGGCGGCAGAGCCGACACTGTAAAAATTCATTCTTCATTATTCCGATTTATCGCGCCCTTCCGTCGCGACAAATCGGAATTTTTCCGGGGGGAGCTTTCGGAGGAACTGTGCAAAATCACCAAGGGATTTTTTGCTCTCGGTCCATCCATGTTTGGGGAATAAAAATAACAAAACATAAGCAATTTGTTTCATTATAGTACAATTTTTCTCGAATTTTAAAAGCTGAATATAATCTGAAAGCATCTGAAAAATCATAAAATTCTCTGTTTTTGTATGCGTAAGAGGATATTTTTCAGTGATTTTCAGACTATTTTTGCTTATTATGCGAATTTACTTTTATTTTCTCATGTGGTAACCTTAGATACAAGCGGTATTGTTTCATTCCGCTGAATTCTTATTACAAAGAGGTGTAGTGCATGAAAAGAAATCTCGTTTTCTCCAAGCTCGTTGCCACAGTGATCGCTTTGGCAATGCTCCTTTCTCTCCTCCCTGTTATGGCAGTGGCTGCAGAGAGCTACTCCACAGAGGGTGCCTACGTTTTTGCCTTCTCTGACGACGGTATTGACGTAGTCCAGGAAGGCGAAGGAGGCAAGTACAAGGCTTCCGGCACCGAGCTGAAGATCCAGGCAGAGGGAACCTATATCGTGTCCGGTTCCTGTGCCGAAGGCTTCATCCAGGTCAGCAAGGGCGTCACCGGCGTGACCCTGGTTCTGAACGGACTGACTCTGACCAACGCAACCACCTGCCCCCTGTCCATCAACAAGAGCACCGGCGTGACTCTGGTTGTGGCTCCCGGCACGGTGAACACTCTGACAGACAACGCTTATAACAACGATACCGTCAACACCGCCAATGCGGATGCGGAAAACGCTGTTATTAAGTGCAAGGACGGCTCCCAGGTCACCATCTGCGGCACCGGCACCCTGAACCTCATCGCCAAGGGCGAAAGAGGTCTGAAGTCCGGGGCACAGGACATCGAGACCGATCCCGAGAATCCCAGAGATGCATGGCTCATCATTAAGGAAGCCACCATCAACATTACCGCTACCGCAGGCTCCGATGCCAACGGCGGTGATGCCATTAAGGCAGATCAGCTCCTGAAGGTCCTCAGCGGCAATCTGACCCTTGCCTATGTTGACGACGGTCTGAAGTGCGATGCTGACCTGTATGTCGGCGAGGCAGGAACTGCCGGTCCCACCATTAACATGACCCGGGGCTGCGAGGGTATCGAGGCCGCGAACATCTACTGCTACAGTGGTGATGTGACCATCAACGTAACCACAGACTCCACCGGTGGCGGCGGCAACGGCATCAAGGCCGACAGCACTCTGAGCATTATCAACGGCAAGTATACCATTACCTGTAACGACGATGCCATCAAGTGCGAATACTATGTATACATCGGTGCTCCCTGTACCACCGAAGGTCCTACCATTGATATTAAGAACTCCTACGAGGGTATTGAGGGTGCACATATCTACATTTATGGCGGCGACATTAAGGTCGAAGCCTCCGACGACGCCATGAACGCAGCCAACAGCGATCTTGGCACCTCTTCTGCCGGTGCCCCCGGCGGCAGACCCGGCGCCGGTTCGACCTCCTCCTATGCCTTTGATCTGCAGATCCTGGGCGGCAAGATCTACTGTAACTCCGGCGGTGACGGCGTAGACTCCAACAAGGCCCTGACCATCCGAGGCGGCGAGTCCGTAGTACTGTCCTCCAAGACCCAGGACAACAGTGCATTGGATGTAGACGGCACCATTACCATTACCGGCGGTGTCTTCCTGGGTGTCAGCTACAAGGGTATGTTCAGCAGCATTTCCAACTCTCAGTACTATCTGACTGCATCCAACCAGAGCATTCGGGCAGGACAGAGCATTTGGGTCACCGATATTAACGGTGATACCTTCGCCGGCTCTACCACCACTGCCACCAGAAGTGCAAACTTCATTTTCTTTACCTCTCCCGCATTAGCAAACAGCCCCAGTGAGAACTACGTTCACTACGGCACCACCAGCTATAATTCCGGTCGCCAGGGCAGCGGCAAGAGCAATCCCTATGTGGTTACCGACCATAGCCTGGTCACTGCTCCTGCAGTTGCAGCCACCTGTACCTCCACCGGTCTGACCGAAGGCAGCTACTGCCAGGGCTGTGGCAAGGTCTTCTCTGTCCAGACTGTGACTCCCATGCTGGACCACGTTCCCGTAGATGTCCCCGCTGTAGAGCCCACCTGTACCGAGAAGGGCAACACCGCCGGTACCAAGTGCAGCCTCTGCGACACCGTCCTCAGCGGCTGTGAGAAGATCAAGAAGCTGGGTCACGATATCGAGGTTCGGAACAAGGTTGAAGCAACCTGTACCACAGACGGCTTCTCCGGAGACGAGTACTGCCTCCGCTGCAATACCGTAGTCACCGCAGGTGAGGTCATTACTGCCCCCGGTCACACCGTTGTGACCCTCCCTGCAGTGGCTCCTACCTGTGACGCTCCCGGCAAGACCGAGGGCAGCCATTGTTCCACTTGCGGCGAGATCTTCGCCGCACAGACGGAGATCCCCGCCCTGGGCCACACTGTAGTGACCATTGAGGGAACCTCTGCCACCTGCACCACTCCCGGCAAGACCGAGGGCAAGTATTGCTCGGTCTGTAACGAGACCCTGGTAGAGCAGACCGTGATCCCCGCTCTGGGCCACTCCCCCGTTACCGTACCGGGCACCCCTGCCGGCTGTCTCACCTCCGGCCTGTCCGATGGACAGAAGTGCTCTGTCTGCGGTACCATCCTGGTACAGCAGGAGGTCATTCCCCGTCTGGGCCATGAGTACAAGTACACCGACAACGGTGACGGCACTCATACCGGCTCCTGCATCCGCTGCTCCAAGGCTACCAATGCCGAGGCTCACACCTTGGTTGACGGTGCCTGCACCGCTTGCGGCTACGGTGCCGCCGCTCCCGAAGTGGACGGAACCATCAAGATCAACCACGCTCTGAATCTTGCCAGCGATATCTCCATTAACTATGCGGTCTTGACCTCCACCCTGGCGGCCTATGACAGCTACTATTTGGAA
>JAZNYV010000009.1:0-20631 GCA_045594585.1 Faecousia sp.
CACTAAAAAGATTATCGTATCGCAATGCACTTTTATCCATAAAATAAGCCTTCCCAACCGAGTCTTTTCAACGAAATTTGCCCTTACGGGCAAGTGAAATTCTGCTTCGCAGAGTGAAATTGCTTCGCAGTGAAATATTTGCTCCGCAAATATGGGCAAATTTCATTTCACTTTTCCCCTTCGGGGAAAAATTTCACCTCGGCTTCAGCCGAGATTTCACCGTGGCGAAAGCCACGATTTCACTAAAAAGATTATCGTATCGCAATGCACTTTTATCCATAAAATAAGCCTTCCCAACCGAGTCTTTTCAACGAAATTTGCCCTTACGGGCAAGTGAAATCCACCTTTCCGGTGAAATATCTGAATTACAGGAGCTCCTCCAATCTGTGGATCTCACGGTAGACGGAGTCTACCCATTCACCCTCGGTACACCAATCCTCCGTTATGATCTGCAGCATCCGGCGGTACATTTCCACAGCTTCGGCATATTGGCCGCAGATCTCGTAGATATAGGCCACCGCTTCCTCGCATTCGGTAAAACGGGGTGTGGGCCGCATAGGCATCGCCTTCCGGTAGGCCTCTATTGCCTCGTCGTAACGGCAGAGCTTTACCATACAGTCTCCGTATGCTGCCCAAACGATCCACTTCTCGGGGCTGTGCTCCGTCATCTTCTTCCACCAAGACAGTGCTCGCGGCAGAAGCTGAATATCCGGCATATTGGTCCCGGACTCCCATTTGGAAACCGCCTGAGAAGAAACGCCCAGCCGATTGGCAAGCTGTTCCTGAGTCATAGAAGCACGCAAACGCAAGGTCTTGATCCTTGTTCCAAGCTTCATATCCATGTTAATTTTCCTTGTTTTGTTGTGCCTTTATGGTATCACAGCTTTTAGGAAATTCCTATGACCGTATAGTAAAATTGCCTTGACCATAAGTTTCATAGGTTATTTCCCCCTGTATCGCATTCTTTCAGAAGGAAGCCAAAGAATCGACGGAATCAATGTGATCAACCCCATTAGTGCAAAATATGTAATGGGTAAAAAAACAAGGGAAACTATGGTCCATCCCCCACCTCTTGTGATGATCAGACCTACATATGCTATAGGAACGGTAGCAAAGACGAAAACATTGATTCCGTTCAGGATAAATGCAAGCCATAGGTAGAAGTGCTTTCTCGGTGCTTCCTTGCACAGTCTCCAAAGGAACAGCTTATCCAAAAAGGAGTGCCCCCTTCAGTGCTGCCCAAGACCACTGTCGCTTTTGTTTTTTAGTCCGTTTGGGATAACCTACCTCTAAGATGCTACCCAACTGAATGTACTCAATTGCCATGCATATCACAATATCGCATATAACGAAAAACAGCCCTATAAAGAAACTTTGCAGCAAGGAAAACTCTGCTTCTTGATACAACAGTTCTCCAAGGGTATACTCCAGTAACTGTCTATAGCGAATCAACACAATCTCTCCTTCTCTGCGACTACGGTGCCAATAGACATTACTTGATCATGCCAGTTGGTCTCTGTATCTATGACCGCAAATTTACCCATAGTGATTCTCTCCTTAAATTAGAATCCCATTGCAATGATCGATCTCATGCTGGATAATTTGTGCTGTCCAACCCGTGTATGTATTCCTGTGGGTCTTGCCGTCGAAGGATTGGAACTCCACTTGGATCCTACGGAACCGCTCAGCTTTCCGGGGACCGCCCAGGAGAGACAGGCATCCTTCCTCCGTCTCGTAGGGTTCCTCTGCCTTCAGGATTTTAGGATTGAACATCAAGGATTCCTTCCCGTCATCTATAAAGACAATGATCCGCTTACACACACCGATCATATTGGCGGCCATACCCACACAGGTCTGTCGGTGGGCTCTCAATGTATCTAACAGATCCATAGCAACCATTAGATCTTCAGATCCCGCCTCCACAGACCTTCGTCCCAAGAATAGGGGATCGTGTACCAGTTCTCTAACCACGATAGTTTCTCCTTTGTCAATAAAATGTCCCTCTGTGCCTAAACCATCCCTACCCGCCAAATTCCGATTTATCGAGCTGATTATCACAATTGTCGATATGCCTTCGGCTCGATATTTTCCCAGGGAAATCCATATAACCCAAGGGATTTCCATATGATATAGATCCCCTCTTGCCCCGCAGGGCATATGGAGTGCAACGCACATATCGAAGCGAAATCTATATCGAAAATCCACAAGGGGATTTATATCGATGCAAAAGAAGCAACAGCTCGATAACCCGGAATCTGTCAAGCTGTTCCCCCTAAGGTAGCAGTTGGGGACGGCTTGCGGTAATGCGTGAGCCGTCCCCTTCTGTTGTTTTATTATTCGGCGGGAGTAGCAGGCTCCGTAGGTGCGGGGGTGTTGCTGTCCTCAACGATCTGGTCTACGTTCATAAAGGGCAGGATGCCGTTTTCACCTGTCATAAAGGTGGGGAGCTTGCCGTCCCAAGTCTGTGCATAGGTGTAGTCAATGAGGGCCTGGGTCAGGGATTCTGCAATAGCAAGGTTTGCCTTTGCCTCAGCCTCTGCACGGGTCAGAGTCTGATAGGCAGCAGCATCTGCCTCCACCTTCTTGATCTCGGCAGCAGCGTTGGCCTCGATGACCTTCTGCTCGGCCTCGGTCTCTGCACGGAGCTTGTTCTGCTCTGCAACCTGCTTGGCCTCAACAGCGTTGGTAAAGGCATCTGTAAAGTCCATATCCTCAATAGAGGTGCCGACCAACTCGATATTGTACTCTAAGAGCTTGTTGCCCAGAACCTCTTCGATCTCTCCTGCCATGTTGCTGCGGCTGGAGATCAGAGCCTCTGCATTGTAGCGAGCGGTAACGATCTTAACAGCCTCGGTAATGCAGGGGGCGATAACGGTGCTGTAGTACTCGGTACCAATAGTCTTATAGATGGTCATAGCATCCTGCTTGCTGATCTGATAGTTCACAGTATAGGTCATGGAAACCTCCTGGATATCGGAGGAGAAGCACTTCATATCCAGTGTGCTCTTCTGCACACGGTTGTCCATCTTAACGACCTCCTGCCAGGGCAGTTTAAAGTGTACGCCGGCTTCCAGGGTGAAGTTCTCTACCTTGCCGAAGGTGGTCACAACACCGGTGTGTCCCGTAGGAACAGACACATAGCAAGCCAACACCATAATACCTAAGCCCAAAAGAGCCGCAAGCTGCTTCTTGTTGAGCTTCCACTCTACCTTGGTGCCATAGGTGAAGCCCAGGGCAAAGAACAGTGCCAAGGTAATAATAATTCCGATTGCAAATACTACCATAGTAAGATACCTCCTATTGATTATTTCTTATTCTGAGCCAGCCACTGTGCCAGGGCATCTGCCATGGCATTGTTCTTAGGCTCTTCTTTTTTCTGATTGTTGAGATAATTCTGTACATCCCGTTTGCCTGCTCCTGCAGAGGCTCTGCGCTCCTTGAATGCAGAGAGCTTTTCACGGTAGCCGCAGACACAGGCGAACATCTGATTGTCCCCCTCTCCCCGGAGCTCCATTTTCTTGAAGCAGTTGGGGCAACGGGCATTGGTGGTCTGGGTCACAGACTTGCGGTAGCCGCACTCTCTGTCGGGACAGACCAGCATCTCCCCCTTCTTGCCCTTAACCAGGAGGAGAAATTTGCCGCATTCCGGGCAGGCCTTGCGTGTCTGATTGTCGTGGGTATACTTGGCCTCACTAAGCTTAACGTCGTTAACCAGCTTCCCGGCGTAGGTCCGCATTTCCTCGATGAACTTAAAGTCCCGTTCCTGCCCCTTAGCGATCCGGGACAGGCGGTCCTCCCATTTGGCTGTAAGGGTTGCAGAACGGAGATCCTTGGGAGCCAGCTCCACAAGCTGCATCCCCTTGGAGGTAGGGACCAGCTCCTTGCCACGACGCTCGATATAGAAGGCAGAGAACAGCTTCTCAATAATATCCGCACGGGTAGCCGGAGTTCCCAAGCCACCGGTCTCCTCCAGGATCTTCCGCTGCTCCTTGTCCTGAACCTGAGACTGAGGATGCTCCATAGCTGTAAGCAGGGTTGCCTCGGTGTAACGGGGAGGAGGGGGTGTCTTGCCTGTAGTCACCTGTACGGAGGAGACCTTTAACCGCTGTCCCTGGCGTACATCCGGAAGGCTCTGGGTATCCTCTTCCTCCTCTTCGAAGGAGAAGTTCCGATCATAGACTGCCTTCCAGCCCTGGTTGAGGACGATCTTGCCCTTGGCGGTAAAATTGTGCCCTCCGCAATTCAGAGTCAATTCCACTTCCTCGTACTCATAGGGCGGCATTAACACTGCCAGGAACCGCCGTACCACAAGATCATAAATATTCCGCTCCGGGCCGGAAAGCTGCCACAGGTCGGGGCTTTCCTCTGTAGGAATGATAGCGTGGTGATCCGTTACTTTCGCATTATTTACCAAGTATTTGGTCTTTAGGGGGCGGTTGCGCATGATCTCCTGGGCAAAGGGCTTGTAGCTGTCTACCATGACTGCCTTGATCCGGTCCGGGAGTGTAGGAACCACGTCGTCGGAAATATAACGGGAGTCTGTACGGGGATAGGTCAGTAGCTTATGCTGCTCATAAAGGGACTGCATAAGATTCAGCGTCTCCTTTGCAGAATAGGCATACTTCTTGTTGGCGTCCCGCTGCAGCTCCGTCAGATCATAGGCAGCAGGGGGAGGTGTCTGCCGACGCATTTTCCGCACCTGTGTCAGGACGCACGCCTCCTTTTCGCAGGCGGCTGCGATCTTATCCATTACACTGCGGTCAAAGCTGCGGGAATTGTTGTTCTTATCCCGATAGGTAGCAGAGAAGCCACCTGCCTTGAGCCGTACACCGTAATACTCACGGGGAACAAAGTTCCGGATTTCCTTCTCCCTGTCCACAATGAGTGCAAGGGTAGGTGTCTGTACACGGCCTGCGGAAAGCTGTGCGTTGTGGCGGCAGGTCAGAGCACGGGTCACATTGAGACCAACGATCCAGTCTGCCTCACTTCTTGCCTGGGCAGAGCGGAACAGGTTATCGTAATCACTTGCAGGGCGGAGCTTGGAAAAGCCCTCTTTAATGGCCTTATCCGTCTGAGAGGAGATCCACAGCCGCTTGGTGGGCTTCTTCCACCCTGCCTTGACCATGATCCATCGGGCAACCAACTCCCCCTCTCGGCCTGCATCCGTAGCAATGATCAGGTCGGAAATATCTCCACGCTTCATAAGGCTCTGTACCACCTTGAACTGACGGGAGGTCTGACCGATAACGACCAGCTTCATATTGGGAGGGAGCATAGGCAGATCTGCCATATCCCACTTTTCCCACTTCTTTTCGTATACGTCCGGGTCTGCCAAAGTTACCAAATGGCCCAAGGCCCAGGTCACTACGTAGCGATCCCCTTCCATATAGCCCTCGCCGCCTCTTTTACAGCCCAGCACACGGGCAAGCTCACGGCCGACAGAGGGCTTCTCAGCCAATACTAAAGACTTTCCCATTAGTCGATCACCGTTACAGAGGTAATACCGGGCTGATCCTCAGCAGGAACGGTACCGTTGTCGTCAACGACTACGGAGGTACTGTATGCACAAACTGCATCCACAATATCCATGCCCTCAGTGACATAGCCGAAGCAAGCATACTGTCCGTCCAGGGACAGGGCATCCTCGTGGACAATGAAGAACTGGGAGCTTGCGCTGTCCATGCTGTAGCCTGCTCTTGCCATAGAAATGGCTCCACGGGTATGGCTCAGGGGATTGTTCACACCGTTGCCGATAAATTCACCCTTGATCTCAATATCGGAGCCACCCATGCCGGTCCCCTGGGGATCACCACCCTGCATCATAAAGCCCTCCATAATGCGGTGGAAGGTCAAGCCGTTATAGAAGCCGCTTTCTGCTAAGTTCAGGAAATTGGCAACGGTAATGGGTGCTACGTCTGCATCCAGCTCCACTTGAATGGTGCCATAATCCTTGACCTCAATGGCAACGTGATGCTTGCCGCTGATGGTGTCGGAGCTGTAGCTGCCGGGAGCGTGCTTTGCACCGTCTTGTACCTGTGCAGGTGCTGTGGTGGGGGTATTGCCGTCATCGCTTGTGGTGTACGTAGGGGTCTTATCGCCTCCGAGGCATAGGACCAGGACCAGCACAGCAGCGATCACTGCAAGGGCGATGCCGCCATAGATGGCCAGCTTCTTCATTTTTTCCTTCTTTACCAGGTCGGCAGCCTTCTTTTCCGCAACCTTCTTGGCATCACAGATGGCACAATAGCCCTTACTGCCCATGGGGCGTCCGCATTTCTTACAATTCATTTTTCTTCCTCCTGTATTTTGGTGTGGGGTGCGTTTGCAATAAGGCCCCCTCCTATGACTACATCGCCGTTATAGAATACAGCGGTTTGTCCCGGTGTCACTGCCCGTTGGGGCTGTTCAAAGATCAGCTCGCAGCCATCCTCGTGAGGGATCAGCCTTGCGGCGGCGGATCTTGCACTGTAGCGGAGCTTTGCCTCTACCTCCAGGCTCTCCGTAGGACGGGCAAAGGGAATGTAGTTCACCTGTTCCACCCACACGTTCCGGGAGAACAGCTCCTCGTTATCTCCGATAATCACATCCGTTCCCCTCTTGCCCAGAACGTAGGCACGCTGACCGAATGTCATACCGAGACCTCGTCGCTGTCCCACAGTATAGGCCTCTACGCCGCGGTGCTTGCCCAGGAACCTGCCGTCAGCGGTAACAAAGTTCCCCTCCTGAGGGATGAGCCCCCGGTCTGTCAAATACTGCATATAGTCCCCGTCGGGGACAAAGCAAATATCTTGACTGTCTCTCTTCTTGGCAACGTCCAGCCCCGCCTCTTCTGCAAGTCTCCGCGTCTCCTCCTTGCTCCTAACCTCCCCTAAGGGAAAGATGCAATGAGAGAGCTGATACTGATCCAGGCTACAGAGCATATAGCTCTGATCCTTGGCAAGGTCTGCTGCCTTGATCAGCAGGATCCTGTCCCCTTGCTGTCTCAGTCGTGCATAATGTCCCGTTGCAATACAGTCATAGCCCAGCTCCAGAGCCTTGTCCAAGAACAGACCGAACTTCATTTTCTTGTTGCACAGGACACAGGGATTAGGGGTCCCCCCGGAGACGTAAACCTGTCTAAAGTCTCCGATGACGATCTCCTCAAATTCCTTCCGCAGGTCGAAGCAGTAGAAGGGAATGCCCAAGGTTTCGGCAACCCGTTGTGCATCCTGCGCCTCACCTTCTCCCCCTTGACGGAGGAGCATAGTGGCACCGCCTACCTCATAGCCTTGCCTCTGTAGCAGGATCACTGCTGCAGCAGAATCCACACCGCCGGAAAGGGCAACTAAAACTTTCTTCATAGAGTCACATCCTTTCCTAATAGAATACCGCATTTTTAAGAAAAATGCAAGTCCTCTGTTGACCTTAGAGAAATTTGAGGTATAATATACTGGAGAATTACGAAAAATTTACATTTACGGAGAATTTTATGCTATCATTCAGACCTATTACCATAGAGGATCGAGACCTTTTGCACGATTGCTTCTGGACAGCACAGGGACACGGCAGTGAGTATTCCTTTGCCAATGTTTTCTTCTGGGGAGATCAGCAGATCTGCACCCAATTGGATCGTCCCTTGATCCTAAGCCGTTTCGGAGATTGGACCGCCTATCACTATCCCCGCACTCCCGAATACACCCATATCCTTCAGGCAGATGCGCAGGAGCGTGGGATCCCCTTCCGCTACTGGGGCATGACCTTAGAAGAGGCGGGAGAGTTGGATCGCAGTTTTCCCGGCCAATTCGCTATCAAGGCCGCCCGGAACAGCTTTGACTACGTCTACGACATTGAGCGGCTGTGTACCCTCAGCGGCAAGAAGCTCCAGTCCAAGCGGAATCACTGCAACCGTTTTGAACAGGATCACCCCGGATACAGGGTCCTCCCGCTGAATGACGTGCTGCTGGAGCAGTGCCGTGCCTTTACCGAGCACTGGTATGAGGAGCACGCCCACCTCCATGATCCCCAGGCCTACGAAGGAGAAAAGCGAGCCATTGGCAGAGCCTTTGACCACTTCCACGCCCTGCATATGGAGGGCATTGCCCTGTTCTGTGAGGAGGGCCTCGTGGGCTTCTCCATGGGCAATCGGATCCGTGAGGATATGTTCGATGTGAATTACGAGAAGGCCCTTGCGGCAGTCAACGGTGCCTACCCCATGGTCAACAGAGAATTCGCCCGCTACCTCCACGCAAAATATCCTGCCATCCGCCTGCTAAACCGAGAGGACGACATTGGCATCCCCGGTCTGCGGAGAGCCAAAGAAAGCTATTACCCGGATATTCTGCTGGAGAAGTACACAGGAGAGATCATAGAATGAAATACCGTCTCAGTAAGAAAGCCGACCTCCCCCAGCTGACTAAGCTGTGGGCCAAGTGCTTCGGCGATGATCCGAGAGAGATCAACGGATTTTGGTCCGAAGCCTTTGATCGGATCCGGGTCTACACCGCTATGGAGGGAGTAGCCCTTACCGCTATGGCCTGTGTGATCCCTACCCACTTCATAGACGAGGAGGGCGAAAGCCATACCTGCGGTTACGTCTACGCAGTTTGCACAGATCCTCAATACCGCGGTCGTGGGATCTGCAAGAATCTGATGGACTATATCCATAAGAACTGCGGCTTTTCCTACACAGCACTGGTCCCTGCGGAGGAAAGTCTATTCTCTTTCTATGAGAGCCTGGGCTACAAGACCTGCTTCTACCACAGGGAATACACCGTCACTGCCCGGAAGGGAGGCACGCTCCGTTCCGCTGCCCCGGAGGTCTATCGTTCCATTCGGGAGCTTCAGCTCTATGACAATTTCCTGTCCTATGAGGAATATCTCCTCCCCTGTGCCGGTCAGCTTTACCGCATTGAGACGGAGGACGGTCTCTACTGCGGTTGTTGCTACAAGAAGGGGGACACTCTCTTGATCCGAGAGCTCCTCCCCGACTCGCCGGAAGCCGCCTCTGCTCTCTGTGCCTATCTGGACTGCAGGACCGCAGTGGTGCGGACTATGGGAGAGGACAAGCCTTTCGGAATGTTAAAGGCTCTGTGCAAAGGTAAGATTCCGACTAAGGGGTATTTGGGACTGGCCCTGGATTAAAAGTTCCGCCTCACGGAAGAGCCGCTTCCGTGAGGCAGCAAGGTTCACCGCTCCACCAGGGGGATGGGCAAAGCTCTGTTCTCCTTGTATCTATATCATACCCGATCCCCCCGGGGAAAGGAAGGGATGAAAAGTGCAAAATAGCCCCCTCTATTTTGCACAGCAAGGGGCTCCCCATGCTCGGTATCGTCATACAGACCCCCTACAACCATCAAAAATCGACCTCTTACCGCTGTGGTAAGAGGTCGATTTTTCTATGTTCGGAGAGCTGCTTTGTTACATCCAACTGATCTTGTTTTCTTCTCCTTTGATCATCCGTTGAAAATTCGCTCTGTGGCGAACAAGGATCAGAAGCGTAAAGACTCCCATGGCCACGGCAATAGCATAGGGGGCCTTGATACATAGAACGTATACCGTAGCTCCAATGGCAGAGAGGGAGCTGGACAGGGCAATGATCTTGCTGACATACAGCACCAGGAGGAACACACCTAAGGGAAGGAAGAAGATCAAGGGCGAAAAGCCTCCTACGATCCAAAGCCCGAAAAAGAAACCGTACATAGCCGCTACAGCCTTACCGCCCTTAAAGCGTGCAAAGACGGGATAACAATGTCCCACCGCCCCACTGATGGCCCCCAAGGGAATGGTCCAGGGATGGTCAGACAACAGCTTTGCCAGGAATACCACCAGGCTCACCTTCAGCAGATCCAGAGTCATGACCGCAAGTCCTGCCTTGGTTCCTAAGACCCTTCCCGTATTCCCTCCGCCTAAGTTTCCGCTGCCGTGGTTGCGGATATCCGTATGATAGAACAACTTGCCAATCACAAGGGCAAAGGGTATGGAGCCAACCATATAGCCTAACAAAACGATCAACAAAAGCTCCATGCTCTGCCTCACTTCCTAATAGCCTGGATCACGATGCAGCCGGGGCCCCCATGGGTCATAAGTGCAGGTGACAGCTCCAACAACTCCGCTTCCGCAGAGGCAAACTGTTCCCTAATCTGCCCCAGGATCCGGACAGCCTTTTCCTTTGCTCCCCCGTGGCATACAGAGATCAGGTGCTCCTTACCGATATGCAAGTCTTGGAAGCGGCGGAAGATCGTTTCCAACGCACCCTTCCAGCTCCGCTTAATGGCAACAGGAGTGATCCGCTTGCGGTCCTCTGTTTGGGTCAATACAGGCAGGAGCTTTAGAACTCCGCCGATCTTAGCTGTCAGCGGTGTCAGTCTGCCGCTCCGTTTTAGGAACTCAAAGTCCTCCGGGATCACGAAGGATACAGAGGATTCAATGCTGCTTCGCAGGGTCTCTTTGATGTCCTCAATTGTCATCCCCTTGTCCCTCAGGGCAACGGCCTTTTTTACCAGATAACGGAGGGGACCTGCAAGGGTCTTGGTATCCACCACATGGATCCGATGAGGCTCCTCCATCATTTTACTTGCAGCTACCGCAGTATCATAGGTGCCGGACAAGCCGCTCCCCAGAGACAGACACAGGGTATCCTCATGGGGCACAAAGCTATCCAGCATATCACCGATGGCAGGCTGTGATGAGGAGGGAACCTCTCCATTTGACACCCGACGGGCAAATTCCTTACAAGTCATATCTATATAATCCCTGTAGCTCCGATCCCCCATAACCACGCAGGCCGGGATCACGGATATCCCCATAGCTTCACCCTCTGTGGGGGAGATCAGGGAAGCCGTATCCGCAATAATCTTCATAGGCTATATCCTTCCATATCCAAGTAGTAACATATATTATCTGCGATTCCTACAACGCAGTTTACAGGTTTTCTGCCAATATGTCAAGCTGTTTCCATAAATTGTTATACTATCCACTGTAATCTCACTATAATTCCACGGTCAATATAGCAAACAGCAGTGCTTCGGCTCATCCTCCGTAGCACTGCTGTGATTTGTTATCTTCCTATAAGAGCGTGATACTGTTCCATATTAATACGCCCATTGACCATCATCTGCTCTACCCAAAGCTGCAGGGTCTCTACAGTAACGGAGATCCGTTCCAAGCCTCGTTGGATCTTTACGAAGTCTCTCAGCTCGTCGTCGCTGATCTCACCGTCTGCAGTGATCTCTATAAACCGCTCCGTTTCCCGCTGTACCGCATTGAGGGAGGCCAGCATCTCCAGTACGATCTGGGACAGATCCTTGATGTGCACGCGGGGAACATACTGCTGACCAATGGGGCATTGGGTAGCGCAGTAGTGATTGCACAGGGACGGCTCCTTATAGGTCTCTGCCATAAGAAGGACCTCGTCGGGATGAGGGAGAGACTTCTCACTCTCGATCCGCTCGATCCGTTCCGGCGAGAGCCATTCCATCTTTTCAGACGCCTTGTCTCTGCTGAGCTGCTGTGCCTCTCGGGCAAGCTGATATGTATTTTTCTTCTCCCTGGATGAACCTCTGCCCATAATGTATCTCCTCTTTTTGCTGTTCTATAGTTGTATTATACATTGATGGCCAAATAATGTCAAATCATTTCTGATTTTTTTGCAAAAACCTGAAATAACAGTGGAAATGTGGAGCAAAATGAGGTATAATATGTTTTTAGACAGGGAAAGGAGGATGCACCATGGCTTTTGATTCCCTTTTAGGCAACCAGAGACTAAAGCAGCGGCTGTCCTCCGCTTTAGAAAAGGGGCAGACCTCTCACAGTTATCTCATTACAGGTCCCACAGGCTCCGGCAGACATACCCTTGCTACCCTGCTGGCAGCCGCTCTCCAATGTACAGGTGCCCACAAGCCCTGTTGCCGTTGTAACCCCTGTCGCAAGGTCTTAGAGGGGATCCACCCCGATGTGATCATAGTCGATGACACGGAGCGGAAGACCGTTGGAGTTGACCTGATCCGGGAGACCGTCAGCAGTGTCTATATCCGCCCCAACGAAGGGAACAAGAAGATCTATCTGATCCCACGGGCAAAGGATATGCGTTTAGAAGCACAGAATGCCCTGCTCAAGTGTATCGAGGAGCCCCCCTCCTATGGTGTGTTCCTCTTCCTGGCGGAGCATTCCGAGCAGCTCCTGACTACCATTCGCAGTCGATGTGTGGAGCTGCGGATGTCCCCCCTGCCGGACACACTCCTTCAATCAGAGCTGGAACGCCGTTTCCCCGATGCCGAGTCCTCTATACGCTCTGCCGCCGTTATGCGGAGCGAGGGTTACTTAGGCAGAGCCATTTCCCTTATGGAGGGGAATGTGTCTCTTTTGCCCCAGACAGAGGCCTTCGTCCGTGGATACTGCACCGGAGATCCCGCTCCCCTGCTGGAGCTGCTGATCCCTATGGAGAAGCTAAAGCGGGACCAGCTCCGAGACATCTTTGCAGAATGGCTCATGCTGATCTCAGCCGCACTCCGTGTCCGTAACGGTCTGCCATCCATGCACCCCCTGTGCGAACAATTAGCACGCTCCCGTTCCACCGCTGCCCTCCTCCGCGGCTCCAAGGCCATCCAAGAAGCAATGGCTCTGACCGAGGCCAACGTAGGCACCGGTCATATATGCGGCAGCTTATCAATTTTACTTCGTTAAAGGAGTTCCTATGAAAGAATTACCCATCCAAGATGAACTGACGGTCGTAGAAGAGACCGCCGAAGAGCTTTCCCCCTCGGAGCTTCCCGTAGAGGAAACTGCTCCCGTAGAGAAGCCTGTAGAAATGGTCACAGTATGTGACATCCAATTCCGCAATAACAGCAAGATCTATTATTTCGCCCCCGGCACTTTAGAGGTCACTGCCGGTACCGATGTGATCATTGAGACCTCCCGCGGCTTGGAATACGGTCAGTGTGTCCGCGGGAACCACACTCTGCCTATTTATGAGACAGTTGCCCCTCTGCGGAGCGTGGTCCGTATCGCGACCCCCCAGGACACCGCCATCGACAAGAATAACCGCGAACGGGAGAAGAAAGCCTATCAGATCTGCCTCAAGAAGATCGAGGAGCTGGGGCTGGATATGCAGCTCGTCTCTGCCGAATGTGCCTTTGACGGCAGCAAGATCTTATTCTTCTTTACCGCCGAGGAGCGGGTCGACTTCCGTGAGCTGGTTAAGATGCTGGGCTACGCCCTCCACAGCCGTATTGAGCTGCGGCAGATCGGTGTCCGTGACAAGGCCAAGATGGTAGGCGGCTTCGGTGTCTGTGGCAGACCCTTCTGCTGTGGTCAATTCCTTAAGGACTTCCAGCCTGTCTCTATAAAAATGGCCAAGACTCAGAATCTGAGCTTAAATTCCAGCAAGATCTCCGGCACCTGTGGCAGACTTATGTGCTGTCTGAATTATGAGCAGGCTGCATACGAGGATCTCCGTCGCACCAGTCCCAAGCAGGATTCCTTTGTAGACACCCCCGATGGCAGAGGCACCATTACGGATGTCAATCTGCTGAAGCAGAGTGTCCGTGTTCGGTTGGAGAAGCAGCCCGATACCATCGTCTGCCACAAGAACTGCGACATTTGCGTTCTCCGCAGCGGCAAGGCTAAGAAGACCGATGAGCCCATCCCCGACGACCTGGCACCCATTTCCGGCAACAATCAGAACAAGCCTGCCGAAAAGCCTGCATTCTCCTCCTACCTGGATCCCAATTACCAAGGGAAGAACAAGCCCCGGTCCTCCGACACCTCGGAGTCCGAGGACAAGAAGTCTCGCCGCCGTGTAAAGGCACAGAGATTGGGGGATGCTTTAGGCAAGGAGCTCCTGTCCGAGGAGCACAAGCAAGCTCGGCAGGATACTCCTCAAGAGACCTCCCAAAGGGGAGGCAAGTCCGGCAACCACAAGACCAATCGCCGTGAGCCTAAGCAGAGAACCCCTCTGTCCGACGCAGAGCTGACCGAGCTCCTGTCCACCAAGCCCGAGAGCCCCAAGCAGGACAGCGGCAAGAAGGAGCCTGCCAAGGCCCACAAGAACAAGCCTCCCAAGAAGGACGGCGATAAAGCTCCCTCCCAGGATGCTCCCAAGAAGGACGGAGCTAAAAAGGAAGCTCCTCCCAAGGAGCCCGGACAGGAAGGTGAAAAGCCTGCCAACAACAAGCCCCGTCACCACTACCACCGCTACAACAAGTATCGCAAGCACAACAATAACAAGACAGAAGGGTAAGACAGTCCCATGACAAACCTTGCTCTTATGAAGAAAGAATTGCACAAATACGTGATTTCTCCCTTAACGAACCGTTGATATCCAAAATAATATGCCCTCCCTCGGTTCAACCGAAGGAGGGCATACAACATGCTGTTCAGAATTACTTGCCGATCTCTTCTCTGGCTTCTTCGAAGCACTTGATGACGAAATCAATGTCTTCCTTGGTGTGGCTGGCACAAACCTGAGTACGGATACGAGCCTTGCCCTTGGGCACAACGGGATAGGAGAAGGCAACGACATAGACGCCCTTTTCCATCATCTTCTTGGCGTATTCCACTGCCAGCTTCTCGTCATAGAGCATAACGGGAACGCAGGGATGAGTGCCGGGGATGATATCGAAGCCCTTTTCCACCAGCTTTGCACGGTAGTAGGCGGTGACTTCTTCCAGATGGTCACGGAGGGCAGTGCTCTCCTCCAGCATATTGAACATCTCAATGCTTGCACCTGCAATGGCAGGAGCCAGGGAGTTGGAGAAGAGGTATGGACGGCTCCGCTGACGGAGGAGGTCAATGATTTCCTTACGACCGGTGGTGTAGCCGCCGGAGGCACCGCCCAGAGCCTTGCCCAGAGTGCCGGTGATAATATCCACACGGCCCTCTACACCGCAATGCTCCGCAGTACCACGGCCATGAGCACCAACAAAGCCCACAGCATGGCTGTCGTCAACCATAACAAGGGCATTGTACTTATCGGCCAAATCGCAAACACCCTTCAGATTGGCAATGATGCCATCCATAGAGAACACACCGTCTGTAGCGATCAGCTTAATGCGGGCACCTGCTGCATCGGCGGCCTGGAGCTGTGCTTCCAGATCCTCCATATTGTTGTTCTTATAGCGATAACGCATAGCCTTGCACAGACGGACGCCGTCAATAATGGAGGCGTGGTTCAGCTCGTCGCTGATCACTGCGTCCTGAGCGGTGAGCAGGGTCTCGAAGAGACCCCCGTTGGCATCGAAGCAGGAGGAGTACAGGATGGTATCGTCCGTTCCCAGGAAGGAGGAGATCTTCTGTTCCAGGGTCTTGTGAATATCCTGGGTGCCGCAGATGAAGCGGACGGAGGCTACACCGTAGCCCTTCTCGTCATAGGTCTTCTTGGCAGCATCGATCAGACGCTGATTGTCTCCCAAGCCTAAGTAGTTGTTGGCGCACATACACAGCAGCTCTCTGCCGTCAGCCATCTTGACCCTTGCCCCCTGGGGGGATACGAAGGGAGCCTCGCCCTTAAAGAGGCCGGCCTCACGGATGGCCTCTACTTCCTTGGTATAAATGCTGAGAATGTCATTCTTTCTTGCCATAGCTTAATCCTCCAGTGTTGACCAATCTAAAATAACCTTGCCGGATCGGCCGGAGATCATGGCGTCAAAGCCCTTCTGCCAATCCTGAATGGGAAAACGGTGGGTAATGACCTCGCTGATATCCAGACCCGCCTGGAGCATGGTGGACATCTTGTACCAGGTGTCCCAAACCTTACGTCCGTAAATACCCTTGAGATTTAAACCGTTGAAGATCACGGTCTCCAGATCCACAGTGGCATCGGCTCTCTGGAGTCCCAGGAGGGCAATGTTGCCGCCGTGCTTCATATTATGGATCATATCCTTAAGAGCGATCTGACTGCCGGACATTTCCAGTCCAATGTCAAAACCCTCGGTCATGCCGATCTCCTTCATAACCTCGGGAAGCTTTTCCTCCGTAAGGTTAACGCAACGGGTAGCACCCAGCTTCTTGGCCAGCTCCAGGCGGTAGGGGTTCATATCCGTAATAACCACATGACGAGCCCCGGAGAACTTGGCAATGGCAGCAGCCATAATACCGATAGGACCTGCACCTGCAATCAGAACGTCCTCGCCTAACATATCGTAGGACAGAGCTGTATGGGTAGCATTTCCGAAGGGATCGAAAATAGCATACATTTCCTCGGGGATATTGGGGTTGCAGGGCCATACGTTGGAAGAGGGGATCACCAGGTATTGGGCAAAGGCGCCGTCGCGGTTGACACCTACACCCTTGGCATCCTTGCAATTTTCCTTATGTCCTTCCAAGCAGTTACGGCACTTGCCGCAAGTAATATGTCCCTCACCGGAAACCAGGTCACCGGGCTTAAAGCCCTGTACACCCTCACCTACCTCTACGACCTCGCCTACATATTCATGACCTACGGTCATGCCTACGGGGATGGTGTTCTGAGCCCAGGTGTTCCACTGGTAAATATGGACATCAGTGCCGCAAATAGCAGTCTTTCGGATCTTGATCTTAACATCGTTGGGACCTACCTCGGGAATAGGCACACGCTTCATCCACAGGCCCTCTTCGGGCTTCTCTTTTACCAGAGCCCACATCATGTTTTGATTCATGGTTGCCTCCTTGCAATTATGATCTGTACCTATCATATCCTCATTTCCCCTTTTTTTCAAGTCCTTATCTGAAAATACAGGTATTTTTTTCATTGCTTTTTTTATCATTTCGTAGTATGATAGGGTGGATAAGAACGAAGGAGGTGGCATGGTCCATGTATCAGCCCTTAGCAGACGAGCTGCGCCCTACCAATCTTTCTCAGGTCTACGGTCAAGAAGAAATTTTAGGCGAAGGCAAGATGCTCCGTCGTATGATCGACTCCGGCAGAGTGCCCAATTTGATCTTCTACGGTCCCAGCGGTACCGGCAAAACCACAGTCGCCAATATCATCGCCAATGCCACCCAACGAAAGCTCTATAAGCTCAACGCAACAACAGCCTCCACCGCCGACATTCGAGAGATCGTATCTCAGTTGGATACCCTTATGGCTCCCAATGGAATCCTCCTGTATTTAGATGAGATCCAATCCTTTAATAAGAAGCAGCAGCAATCCCTCCTGGAGCATATTGAGAACGGCAAGATCACACTCATTGCTTCTACTACAGAAAATCCCTATTTCTATGTATTCAACGCCATTCTCAGCCGTTCCACAGTCTTTGAATTCAAGCCTTTAACAAAGTACGCCGTCCGGAAGGCTGTGGACCGTGGTGTTGCCCATATGTCTGAGAAGCTGGATCTTCATGTCTCTGCAGAAGAAGGTGCTTTAGACCAGATCGCCTCCGGCTGTGGCGGCGATGTACGGAAGGCCCTCAACGCAGTAGAGGCGATTTTCCTTACAGCAAAAACAGGGGACACTGAGCTCCTGATCCGTCTGGAGGACGCCAAAGCCGTAACTCAAAAATCCGCTATGCGCTATGACCGGGGTGGAGATAATCAGTATGATTGTCTCTCTGCGCTCATGAAATCTATCCGTGGCTCTGATCCTGATGCCGCTATTCACTATTTGGCACGATTCCTTGAGGTTGGAGACCTCCCCTCCTGTTGCCGCAGGATCCTATGCTCTGCCAGCGAGGATGTAGGGCTTGCTTACCCCATGGCAGTTTCCATTGTAAAATCCTGTGTTGATTCCGCCTTGCAGTTAGGCATGCCCGAAGCACGACTCCCTTTGGCAGAAGCTGTGTTATTCCTTGCCACTGCACCCAAGTCCAATTCTGCATACAATGCCATTGCCGCAGCTATGGGGGATGTAACGGCCGGAAAGCTGGGAAACATCCCCAGGGAGCTGCAAAACGTCCACGCAGACAGTGCAGGGCAGGAACGGGAGCAGGGCTATCTCTACCCACACGATTTTCCCAACCATTGGGTCAAGCAGCAATATTTGCCCGACATCCTTAAAAATGCTCGCTACTACGAATACGGCGAAAACAAACTTGAACAGGCCGCAAAAAAGTACTGGGAGGAGATCAAGAAATTATAAAAATCCCTCGACAAGAGCCGTGGCAAGCCGCTGTAATAATTGGGCTAAACAGGGCATACCCTGACTTTCTTTTGCTGAACCCTTCGGAATATCCAAAAACAGGTCTCATTCCAACTATGGAATTGCGACCTGTTTTTTTCTCTCCTTACGCTATACTTTGTCCACAGGCAGGTGATGACATGGTCGTTTATGGAGATATGGTCTTTCTTTTAAACCTATTGATCAACTACACCCTGCTTCGCGGGACCGCTCGTTTGGGTGGCTCCGCTCCGAAGCAGCTTCGTCTCTGGCTGGGCAGTGCTGTAGGAGGCTTGTACAGTGTATTGGTCTTTCTTCCCGGTCTTTCCCTGCTGAATATGATAAGCTGCAAAATTGCAACTGCCGCAGTCATGCTGTGGTGTGCATTCGGTTGGAAGCCCTCCACCCTGCGATTGGCCGCTGTCTTCAGTGCCCTATCCTTAGTTCTCTGCGGTGCGGTTTACGCCTTTTACTGTATGGGAAAGGCCCCTGTTTCAGCCGGTGGCTATCTGTTCTACCCCGTATCCTGGTCCACCCTTCTGCTAACCGCCTTTGCCGTCAGCATGGCGTGCCGCCTGCTCCTGCCGCCGCTGAACCACAGTAGCAACAGCACTATCCCTATCACATTGGAACGGCAGGGTAAGCGGATCCATCTCACCGCACTCCGTGACAGTGGCAATACCCTGCGGGATCCTCTCAGCGGTGGCGAAGTCCTGACGGCATACTGGAAAGCCCTCTCTCCCCTATTGCCTTCTTCCATCACCTACGAGGGTCTACTGGACCCTGCCGGTCTTTTGCCTCATATCCGGGATCTGTCTCCCAGGCTGATCCCCTACCGTGCCGTAGGGACCAAAAGCGGCATTCTTCTTGCGATCCCTCTTAAAATCACTGTCGGGAAGGAATCCCGAATCGGTCTTGTTGCACTGTCCCCCACCCCTGTATCCGATGGCGGTGCATACGAAGCTCTCACCGGAGGTCAATCTTATGCTTAAATTTTTACTCTCTCTACTCCAGCCTACCAAGATCATGTATATCGGGGGCAGTGATATACTCCCCACTCCTCTCAGTGCCGAGGAGGAGCAAGCCCTCCTGAAAGACAACAGCCAGGAAGCGAAGCAGAAGCTCATTGAACGGAATCTCCGTTTAGTGGTCTATATTGCCCGCCGCTTCGACAACACCGGTGTCAATATCGAGGATCTGATCTCTATCGGCACCATCGGTCTTATCAAAGGCATCGGAACATTTAATCCGGAACGTAACATCAAGCTTGCAACCTATTGCTCCCGCTGTATTGAGAACGAGATCCTCATGCACATCCGCAAGATCTCCTCCCAAAAAGCAGAGATCTCCTTAGACGAACCAATCAACACAGATTGGGATGGGAACGAGCTCCTCCTGTCGGATATCTTGGGCACCGACGAGGACCTTGTCATGCGCCCCCTGGAGCAAGACGTAGAACGTCAGCTCCTCCGAGAAGCCCTTGCCCGGCTCCCGGATCGTGATCGCTACATCATCAGCCTCCGCTTCGGTTTAGACAGCAAACCGGAATTGACCCAAAAAGAAGTTGCCGACCTTATGGGCATCTCCCAATCCTACATCTCCCGTTTAGAAAAACGCATCATGCTCCGTCTCCGAAAAGACATCCTCCGCCGCGTCTCCTAACCCCACACTCCCCAACCGCCCCCTCTCTTTCTCGCCCCAAACCATCTTTCCTTTTCCCACGCCTCTATGGCAACATCTATTTTTGATAAATCCGAGTCTACTCATAAAAACCGATTCAATTTCCAAAACCAAAATCAATTTTTGAAAAAGCCGAAAAAAACACTTGCATTTTTCCAAAAATCCGCTATAATATAACCCGTACCAACCACACGCCGGTGTGATGGAATTGGTAGACGTAGTGGACTCAAAATCCACCGCTGGCGACAGCGTGCCGGTTCGAGTCCGGCCACCGGCACCAAAAATCCCGATATTCCCTTTTGGGGATGTCGGGATTTTTTCGTAACGGTCCGGACTCGAAGATCAAATAAGCTCCTCTCCAACAGAACCAAGCAAATTCTTCCTCTGCACCTGAAGCAAGCTGCCGGTGGCAGCTTGCCGTAGCTCCACCCATACCTCCAGCCGAGTCCGGCCACCGGCACCATATCGAGTGTTCATAAGGGACTTGAGTTATGAACACTCGATTTCTTTGTCTTTCCGTAGTTACAGTGCGTTTTCTGAATTTTTGGAGCAGGTTTTATCTGTTCCTTTTGTGTTTAGGCTGTTTGGGTTAGATACGATATTATTTACCGTGGATTGTGTCACACCGCTTATGGCACTCAGTTTGTTGATGGAAATATTGCGTTCCTGACATAGTTCAATAATTCTCTGCCGGACAGCTTCTCCTACAGTCATAGGTATCACCTCTTTTATTAAAATGATACCTTTTCCCTCTTGAAAAGATTAGGGGCTGTCTCAAAACTAAAATTCTCAGCGTAACCTCTGGCAAATAGTTTCGAGCAGGTTATGCACAGATTTATAGGTTTTTGTGCATAAAATTTGAAATTTTTTCTAAAAAAGGCACACCAAACCAAGGTGGTAGATTT
>JAZNYV010000010.1:0-21314 GCA_045594585.1 Faecousia sp.
CCCGAATCGGTTTGGATGAACGGCGTGTATTACCTTATGAAGGAAGATGGTCAGTTCGACGGTCTTGAAACTCAGGTCAGCATTGACGGCGGCGAATGGATAGATTTTTCAACGGCAGATTCCGGGGATGATTGGTGCCTCTGGAACGGCAGCCGAGGCGCGTACAATGATGACGTACCCATTGAGGAAAATACCAACGTCAAGCTCCGCATCCGCTTTACCGGCACCCACGGCCCCTCCGAATGGTCGAACGTGCTTGAACTAAACGGGGGCGGCACACAGGAAAATCCCGATGACACAGGCAAGGCACCCGACGAAAAGCCCCCTGTGGACGAAAAGGATAAATGCTCTCTCTGCGGATTCTGCCCCGTACCGCTTGGACTGTGTATCTTCATTTGGATCGCTATTGTGGTAGTGGTTATTCTTGTAATCGTGAGCATTATTATGGTTGCAACCAGAAAGAAGAAATGCCCCAGCTGCAAAACCAAATTTGAAAAGAAAGACAAATGTTGCCCGCGCTGCGGTCAACGACTGAAACGAAAAGATTAAAGAAAGTGAGGAACTATTATGGCATTTTGTAGAAATTGTGGAACGAGAGTAGATGAGGGAGTAAAATTCTGTCCCGCCTGTGGAACCCAAATGGAGGCAGCTTCCCCGGAGCAGCAGGCTCAAACACAGCAAGCTCCTCCTGCAGGAAATCAGAATGATTTTCAGGCAAAATTTGCAAATCTGAACAACACCGCCGATACCACTGCGGAGTTCGATCAGGCTGACATTACCAACAACAAGGCAATGGGTATCCTTGCCTATCTCGGCCCGCTGGTGTTTATCCCGATGTTTGCGGCGAAGGGATCTAAGTTCGCTCGCTTCCACGCCAATCAGGGCTTGACTCTGTTTATTGCCTGCGTTGCGTGGAGCATCGTTTACAGCATCCTTAACCGGATCATCCTTGCCATCTCCTGGAGATTGTACTTTATCAGCAGCATCATCGGTCTGTTCTCTCTGGTGTTCCTGGTACTCGCCGTCCTCGGTATCATCAATGCCGCCAACGGACGCGCAAAAGAGCTTCCCGTGATCGGCAAGTTCAAGTTCTTGAAGTAATTTGTGTCATCTCTGCCAAAAGGACGATGGCCACAATGAAACAATTGCAGCAACACCTTGCTCTTTATGCAGGGAATCTGGGACTCCGGCACTCGTGGCTGGGGTGAATTTGAAAAGGCAATGTCCGGCGCTATGGATCTGCCTACAGAATTCGTTGTTTACTATCCCCCTGTTTCCAATGAACTGCACGGTGATCTTCCCGGCGAATATGTAAGGATCAGCGTTGACTGGATGGAAGTAGAAACACATAACCGCATCTATGTGAAAGTCGGCGACAACGGCCAATGGATAACCTACAGCTATGCCGGCGAAACCGAAGAAGAAGCTCGTGGTTAAAAGCAACATATACGCACATCTATGGTTGGACAGAGAAATCCCTCTCTCCCAAGATTTTCTTCGGCAAAATCCTTCATAAACAGCCTTCTGAAATGGGAGAGCGTAGCTTGGACTTTGATGCAAACGGCAGTGCAGCACTTTTGGGAACCACAACATACTGTTTGTCGATCACATTATGCGTGCAAATATGTGTGTTCTGTCAGATTGTTTTATCTTTTTAGGTCTGTTATGAAGCCCCGTACCAGAAAAACCGTCGATGCGTTGCATCGGCGGTTTTTCAACGAAATCCACCCTTACGGGTGGGTGAAATATTGCTTCGCAATGTGAAATTCCGCCAAGGCGGAGTGAAATCGCTGCGGCGGTGGGTGGATTTCATTTCACATTTTGCTTTAGCAAAATATTTCACCAAAGGCTTAAGCCTTTGATTTCACCGTGAGCGTAAGCGAGCGATTTCACTATGATTCAGATTCTTATGAATATGTGTGTCCGTTGATCAATTCTGTATTTTGGGATCAAGTCCGTTATGAACACTCGATTTCTTTACCCTTTTGGGATTTCGGTACAAATCAAGAGCTTTTGGATCAGGGTTTCGTCCTGGTCCTTTTGTTATTCTGCAGCTGATAGCATTTCATATTTGTTGAGACATTGATTAAATTTAAACGACTATGACCAAATGAATGTGATATCGTCAAGGACTTGGTTCTCAATGAGATGTGGCATTGTTCCATTGATATAGATGAATTAACCAGCCTCATTCTGCGTTGTTCCGTCCATTCCGGTGATGGGTCTTTTATAACATTATTCCCGGAAAGCCTTGGGATCGGAGGTCACGATGAGTTCAGCCCTACATTCCAAGAGCAGATCGCCCTCCGCTTCTGCAAAGCCCTGGAAGCACTCTATAAAGAAGCATATGAGGAAAAAATCGCTGTTTCCGTAACGCCTTTTGCGGAGTTTGGTCGCATAAATATGTCCATTACCGATCATCAGACAACTTCCGTTGCCTCCTCCCTCCATATATATCCGGGTGAGTCTATTATGTTTCATTACTCTCCTGTAAATCTTGAAGAAGAAAGCGTTGAATCATAAGCAGTAAATCACTGAAAGTTTAGAAGATGTTTTGATGTATACAAGTGATAATTTGACGATTTTTGTTTACATTTATATAAATATATGATATTATATTTCAAGATGGCAAAATCCCTACAGTATCACAACTGCATTGAAAGGTGGTATCTTTTTTGGACAAATATTTAATGAGCGGTAACGAAGCAATCGCCCGGGGGGCCTACGAGGCAGGTGTCCGTGTTTGCTCTGCTTATCCCGGCACTCCCAGCACTGAGATCTTCGAGAATCTGCCCCGGTACAAGGACGCTCTGTACTGTGAATGGGCTCCTAACGAGAAGGTTGCCGCAGAGGTAGCCTACGGTGCATCCATTGCCGGTGTCCGCAGCCTGTGTGCCATGAAGCACGTAGGTGTCAACGTAGCTGCCGACCCTATTTTCACCGCCGCCTACAACGGCGTAGGTAAGGGCTTCGTCATCGTCTCCGCAGACGATCCCAGTATGCACTCTTCCCAGAACGAGCAGGACAACCGTCACTATGCCCGTGCTGCCAAGATCGCCATGGTAGAGCCTGCCGACTCCCAGGAGTGTCTGGATTTCACCAAGGCTGCCTATGATATTTCTGAGAAGTTCGACATCCCTGTCATGCTTCGGACCACCACTCGGATCTCCCATTCCAAGAGTCTCGTAACTACGGGGGCTCGCACAGAGCACCCTACAGAGGAATATACACGGAATATCCGCAAGTTCGTCTCTACCCCTGCCAATGCCTATGCTCACCATCCCAAGCTGGAAGCCACCCTCCGTGCCCTGGAGGAATATGGTTGCACCAGTCCCTTGAACCGGGTAGAATTGAACGGTAGCAAGATCGGTGTCATTACCGCTTCCATCGCCTATCAGTATGCCAAGGACGCCTTCCCTGCTGACACCTCCTTCCTAAAATTAGGGCTTACCTTCCCCCTGCCCATGGCACTGATCCGTGACTTTGCTTCCAAGGTGGAGTCTCTCTACATAATAGAAGAACTGGATGGCTATATGGAGCAGGAGATCAAGGCCGCCGGCATCCCCTGTGTGGGCAAGGATCTCCTGGGCAATATGTACGAGCTCAATCCCCAGATCCTCGAGGAGAAGATCTTCGGCAAAAAGCCCGTATATAAGGAGCTGGCTGTCAAGGCCGCTCCCAGACCCCCTGCACTGTGTGCAGGCTGTCCCCACCGAGGCTTCTTCTACACCATTTCCAAGCAGAAGAACGTCATCGTCTCCGGCGACATCGGTTGTTACACCTTAGGCTGTGCTCAGCCCTTTAACGCTGTAGACAGCGTTGTATGCATGGGCGGCGGCTTCTCCGTGGGTATGGGTATCTCCAAGGCGCTGGAAGCCAAAAAGGAGAACAAGAAGGTCTTCGGCATTTTGGGCGATTCTACCTTCTTCCACTCCGGCATGACAGGTGCCGCCGAGATCGTCTACAACAACGGCAACATCATCCCCGTCGTATTGGACAACCATATTACGGGCATGACCGGTCATCAGGACAATCCCGGCTCCGGCCACAATCTCTTAGGCGAAATCGCTGCCTCCATCAAGATCGAGAAGGTCCTGGAGGCCTATGGCTACGATAATATCTACATTGTAGATCCCCTGGATCTGCAGGCTATGGAGGATGCCATTCAAGGTGCTATGAACTCTGAGAAGCGTTCTGCCATTATCACTCGCCGCCCCTGCCTGCTTATTAAGGGAATCAAGCATGATATCGCTACCTGCACGACTGACGAGAGCAAGTGCATCGGGTGTAAGAAGTGCTTAAAGGTAGGCTGCCCCGCTCTCATGATCAAGGACGGCAAGTGCAAGATCGATGCCAATCAGTGTGTAGGCTGCACCGTGTGTGCCCAGGTCTGCCCCGTCGGTGCCATCAGCAGAAAGGAGAAGTAAGTTATGGAAAAGAAAAGTGCTCTCTTAGTAGGCGTCGGTGGCCAGGGAGCCATCCTAACAGCCAAAGTCCTGGTCGGCGGACTCATGAAGGCCGGCTATGATGTCAAAATGTCCGAGGTCCACGGTATGAGTCAGCGTGGCGGCAGCGTTTCCACCCAGGTCCACTGGGGCGATAAGGTCCATTCTCCCGTCATCGGTCGCGGTGCCGCAGATATCATCGTCGCATTCGAGAAGATGGAGGCCGTCCGCTATGCCGATTATCTAAAGCCCGACGGCGTAGCTGTTATCAATGATTATGAGATCATTTCTTCCACCATTGCCTCCGGTGCAGCAGAGTATCCCCTTGGCTGTTTGGAAGCAATGGAGGAGAATTTCCATTGCTACATTCTCAACGCGGCCAAGATCGCAGAGGAGCTGGGGAACATCAAGTGCATGAACATCGTTCTCTTCGGTGCTATGACCGCTGCTCTCAAAATGGATGACATCCCCTGGGAAGAGGTCATTGCAGAAACCGTTCCTCCTAAATTTAGAGAGCTGAACCTCAATGCATACCGTTCCGGCCGTGCTGCGGTAGGCTCCAGGTAATAGCAATGGGTCAGAAAGAGCTTTTTATCACAAACCCCCATTATTTTGAAGCAGGTCCTTTGAAGAACCCAATCCGCTGTATAGATCATGCTTTAGAGAAGTGGTATCCTCAGTACTATAGTGCAACGTATGATCTGCGGCTCCTTGCTGCCAAATCCCCGTCAGAAGAAGAAAAGGGGGTTAGGTCCTATAACAATTACCGTGAAAGGTACGGACAGCCTCACCGCTCTGCTATAGATGAGGCGGTAGCCCACAGTGAGGGACGGCACATCTTTCTCAATGGCTTTAACCAGAAGCAATTTGACTATATTGCACCTCTGCTGAAAGACACTACGGTTCTGATGTATCTGTTTAAGTGCAATCGGATCAAGGACCTGTCCTGCTTATCCCTGTTCCCAAATTTGGAATGTGTATTGATTTACGGCAATTCTACTCTGGAAGCTCTATGGGATATGAGGGGCAACCCTAGGCTGCAGGCTCTTTCCTTCACATATGTTACCAAGCTCCGCCATATCGAGGCACTCACCTATTCCAATTTGGAATATATCTGTTTTGACAGCATGGATCTGTCCGGCAATAAAAAAGAAATGCTCTTCGATCAATCTGTGCTTGACAGGGTTACCACCTTAAAGCATTTGATACTGGAGTATAAGGAGCCATTACCCAAGAAAGCTCCTCATAACCAATAGTATGCATATAACTTAAGCAGACACGGGGCCATTGTGGATCCTGTGTCTGCTTTTCTATACCCGTTTATGATTCGGTCTCGTATTCTGTTGCGTAGCTTCCGCCCGGGAGGACCTGTCCGCAGGAGCAGGTCTCGTCACCGGCCACAGTGCCGGTTTGACCGATAGCACCACCCATGCAGACAAATATCCCACGCTATTTTTCAATGAAAAGTAGACACTTTACTTCTATCAGCTTAGGTTTCCCCTTTCCCTCTTGACAGCCGTTGGTCAACATACATCCTTCCCTATTGCCACGGGAATTCCTTTCCCGTCCCGGATTTCATTACTCGTTGCCATTTTCGTCCTCCACGGTTTCCAGATAGAAGCTCACAGGGCGGAAGCCGTCGTTGCAGCTGATCATGGCAGAGCAGGGATCCTTCATCCATCCGTCATAGAAGTTCCCTCTCCCCGCTGCAAGCTCCTTCACAAAATACACCATGCTGTCCCAGGCACTGTCGCAAAAGCCATCAGGCTTTTCTCCTCCCTCCGAGATCCAGAACATTCCCTCCTTCACGTCACAGGTATGCTCTATGGGATTCTCATATAAGGCCATAAGGTCTGTGTAGACGGTCTGTCGAATGGCTGTAATTTTTACTTTTTTCATTTCTCTACCTCATAATGTGTAGTCAGATATTTCGCTATGCTCGCGGAGCACAGCTTCCTATTCTCATATCCCTTTACTCTCTTTCCCGTAATTTTCGGATCACTGTCAGGAAAGCATCCCCATAGCGTTCTGCCTTGTATTTTCCCACACCGGAAACTGTTAAGAAGGCTTCCGCTGTGGTGGGAGCTTTCCTTGCCATATCCTCCAAGGTCGCGTTGGAAAAGACGATATACAGGGGGATATTTTCTTCCCTTGCAATTTTGGTTCGCAGGGCTTTCAGAGCCTCCAGCAGTTCCCCGGAAGAGTTGGAGGCTGCAGGACCGGAGGCTTTTCCTGCCACAGGTATTCTCTCGATCTGTACAATCCGCTTCACAGTCGCTCCCAGTAGGAGGACCTCTCTCGCTTTTGCCATCAGTCTAACGCCTCCGTGTATGGGATCCGTCATAACATAGCCTTGCTTTTCCAACTCATTCAGGATCTCCCTGATTTCAGAGCGTGGGACCTTATTCATCAGTCCGTATGTAGAAAGCTGATCCAAGCCCAATTCCAGAACACGCTTTTCCTTACTGCCGGAAAGAACTGCGGAAACTAAGTTGCCTCCCAGAGAATATCCCAAACGCTCACGGATCCGATAGACACAGGACAGGAGCATCTTGGCATACTCTGTGATATCCTGTTCCTCGGTCCCGGCATCACAGAACGAACAGTTGCCGCACCGCTGCAGATACTCTTCTCCAAAGTAGTGCAAAATATGCCCTCGCAGGCACCTGACCGTCTCACAATAATCGACCATAGCATTTAGGCGGATCAGATCCTTCTTCATAACCTCCGCCCGTTGTTCTTCGGTGAGTACATCATTCCCCTCTGATTGCTGTATGAGGAATTTCGCTGTCCAAATATCCCCCTTGGAGTACAGCAGGATACAATCTGCCGCCTCTCCGTCTCTGCCTGCTCTGCCGGCTTCCTGATAATAGGCTTCGATGCTCTGAGGCATATTATAATGGATCACGAAGCCTACATTGGATTTGTCGATACCCATGCCGAAGGCATTGGTAGCAACCATGATCTGCTTGCGATCGAATACAAAGTCGTCCTGATTGGTTCGACGCTCCTCATCCTCCAGACCTGCATGATACCTGGTAGTAGAAAAGCCTCGGTCTACCAGACCTTGGTACACCTTTTCCACCTCCTTCCGGGTGGAACAATAGACGATGCCGCTTTTTTCTCTCCGTTTTTCAAGCAGGCGGAATAGGGCCTCTGCTTTTTTCTGTGGCTTTAGGACCTCGAATCGCAGATTGGGTCTGTCATAGCCGGTCACGATCTCCAGGGGATCACGAAGCTCTAGGAATTCCTTAATATCCTTCCGCACCTGGTAGGTGGCAGTTGCGGTAAAAGCCGAAACCACAGGTCTGTTCTTCAGCATTGCTATAAAGTCCGCAATACGCAAATAGCCCGGGCGGAAGTCCTGCCCCCATTGGGAAATGCAGTGGGCCTCGTCCACTGCCAGCACATCAATTTGCAAATTGCTGATAGCCTCCAGGAAGCCCTCCGTCAGCAGACGCTCCGGGGCAACGTAAATGATCTTGTACATCTGCAAACGAATGTTTTCCAACACCAGGCGGATCTGTTGGGGCCTTAGGGAGCTGTTTACGTAGGCCGCTCGTATGCCCATATTCTTTAAGGCCGCAACCTGATCTTTCATAAGGGAGATCAAAGGAGACACCACCAGCGTGACCCCATCCATCATAAGGGCAGGGATCTGATAACACAGACTCTTCCCGCCTCCGGTAGGCATAATGCCAAATACATCTCTCCCACTAAGCTGTCCGTCGATCAGCTCCTCCTGCCCGGGGCGAAAGTCCCTGTATCCGTAATAACGATATAATACATCAAGCTTATTCTCCAGCTGAATCACCCCCATAACTATGTGACCATTGTACCATGGATCAAGGCTCCTTTCAACCCCGTTTTCCTATCATTTAGGCGGCATATCCCTCTTGTCATCCGTTGCAGGATTGTCTATAAGCTGTCCCTCTTCGGTAAATCGGGAGCCATGGCAGGGGCAGTCCCAGGTATGCTCCTCCTTATTATATTTCAGAGCACAGCCCATATGGGGGCACCGCGGTGTAGTGGGAGTTAGGAGACCTAAAAGGGATTCTGCTCCATTCAATGCCAATTGGGACCTCAAAATACTACGGGATGGTGAAAACACCGGGGCATAGGGATTCTCCTTCCCCTGCACCAAATCCGACAAGATCATAGCTCCTACCATAGCGTTGGTCATGCCCCACTTATTATAGCCTGTTGCAACGTAGAGATCCGGTGTGTTCTTGGAATACTGACCGATATAAGGAATGCCATCCAGCGTCATGCAGTCCTGGGTTGCCCATTTCCCTACGATTTCAGCATTCGGGTAGTACTTATGGGCAAAGGTCTCCAGCTCACTCCAGGCACCTCCCTGCTTCCCTGTCCGATGCCCGCCCCCTCCAAGGAGCAGGAGCTCCCCATAGTTGCGGAAGGACAGGCCCTTATCCTTCTCGTCTACATACATCCCATCCACAAGTGGTGCTCCCTTTAAGGCCAACACATAGGATCTGTGCTGATACAGCTTTATAAAATAACTGCCATGCTTGTTTAATACAGGAAAGTGGGTGGCTATAATGATCTTCTTACAGCGGATCTCTCCATACTGCGTTACAGCCTTATGGGGCAAAAGGGCCCTGACCTTGGTATTGTCATAGATCGGTAGCTTCTCTGCCAAAGCATAGGAAAATTTCAGAGGATGAAACTGTCCTTGGTCTCTGACAAAGACTCCTCCGGCAACAGGAAACGGAAGGTCTGATTCTGCACAATACTCTGTAGGTACGCCCAAACGTTCCAGAGCCTGTACCTCCCGGAGCAGCTTCCCTTTCTCTCGCAGAGAATAGACGCAGGAGTCCCTCCTTTCGTAATCACAAGAAATCGTCTCACACAGCTCACGGTATTTCTCTCCTGCCACGCTCTGAGCCCGGACATAGAGTCTCGCCGTATCTTCTCCGAACCTGCTTATCATTTTGTCATAGCAGAGACCATGCTGAAGCGTGATCTTTGCAGTGGTGTTTTGAGTGATCCCACTGCAGATCCTGTTCGCCTCCAGCAGGATATGGTCTATCCCCTTGCATTTTAGCATATAAGAACAGAGGATCCCGGTGATCCCACCGCCAATAATCAAAACATCTGTGACCGCAGACTCTCTCAATGCCTCAAAAACAGGGAGCTTTGCTCCCTCTCTCCATATCGCACCCATATCCTGACCTCCTCAAAGTATAGAGATAGTATGGACGAAATACCAAAATAGATTCAAATAGGCACCAACGGCATCTCTTTAGTTTGTACCGAGTTTCTTTAGGAAGCAGACGTCCCCACTACCTATTGACATGACACATATATACAGATATAATAATAGCAGACCGATTACGAAAAAGGCATTTCATATAAAGTCACTCATACTCTGCAATGTGCAAAATAGCACCCTCTATTTTGCACTATATTCCCTTTTTCTTTTTCCAAAAGGATGATATACTGTAGACACAGGAAAAGTTCACGGAATTGTAAGAAGAAAGGAAGTGATCCCCTTGAACGCAAGAGAACGGATCCTTAGCATTCGGCTTTTAGAGAGGCTGTCCCGGCATCCTGCCCTGGCTGCTGATCTGGGTATAGAGTATTCCTGCAGTGACATTGTTCCCAAGAAAACTGAGGAACCTCCCTAAAAGCTCATTCATCCGCGACAAAAAGCACCGATTATTTGAAAGGAGAAATTGAAATGGAAATCTTTTATGGTGTTGCCGCAGTTCTTGTTTTGATGATCGTTATTGTACTCATTGGCTACGTAAAGGCTCCCCCGGATACTGCCTATATGATCTCCGGCTTCCGCAAGCCCAGGATCCTTATCGGCAAGGCCGGTGTCCGCATTCCCTTCTTAGAGCGGCTGGATAAGCTGTCTCTTAAGATGTTCTCTGTAGACGTTAAGACCACAGACTATGTTCCCAATGCAGAATACATCAACGTAAAAGTAGATGCTACCGTTAAGATCCGCATCGGACAGAGCCAGGAAATGATGGCTCTTGCCTCTAAGTTCTTCCTCAACGAGAGAGAAGACATGATCATCAGCCGTGTGCAGGATACTCTGGAAGGCAATATGCGTGAGATCGTTGGTCAGATGCGATTGGAAGAAATGGTCACTGACCGTAAGGCCTTCGGTGAGCGAGTCCAGGAAAACGCCATTCCCGATCTGCAGAAGATGGGTCTGGAAATGATCTCCTTCAATGTCCAGTCCTTCTCTGATCAGAACAACGTGATCGAGGACCTGGGTATTGATAACATTTCCCAGATCAAGAAGGGTGCCGCAGTGGCTAAGGCTCAGGCTGACCGTGACATTGCCATTGCACAGGCAAAGGCAGCCAAGGAGGCCAACGATGCCAAGGTCCAGTCGGAAATGGAGATCGCAGAAAAGCAGACCTCTCTTGCTATCCGTCAAGCAGAGCTGAAGCAGCAGTCCGATGTGAAGAAGGCAGAGGCCGACGCCGCCTACTCCATCCAGGAGCAGGAGCAGAGAAAGACCATTGAGGTCACCTCCGCCAATGCTGATATTGCCCGTGCGGACCGAACCGCAGAGCTGAAGGCCAAGGAAGTCGAAGTCACCAAGCAGACCCTGGATGCCGAGATCCGTGCAAAAGCTGATGCAGAGCGTTACGCCGCACAGCAGGCCGCAGAAGCAGAGCTGTTCCGCCGCACTAAGGAAGCCGAAGCCAAGATGATCGAGCGTCAGCGTGAGGCAGAGGGTATCCGTGCCGTAGGTGAGGCAGAAGCAGAGGCCATCCGCTTGAAGGCACTTGCAGAAGCCGAAGGTATCGACAAGAAGGCAGAGGCTATGAAGAAATACGGCGAAGCCGCCGTTATCGAAATGATCATGGCCGCTCTCCCCGAAATTGCAAAGAATGTTGCAGAGCCTCTGAGCAAGGTAGACAAGATCACTATGTACGGTGAAGGCAACAGTGCCAAGCTCCTGTCCGACATCGTCAACGGTACCTCCCAGGTCACCGAGGGTATCAGTGCCGGCATGGGCATCGACATCAAGCGCCTGATCATGGGTGCCTTAGGGGGCAGAATGGCTGTATCCGAGAATCCTCCCGTTGTAGTAGTACAGCCCTCCACCGAGACTCCCGACCTCCCCGCTCCCGAAAAAACCTAATTCCATAACAATCCGGCCGGCAGAGAGCTCACTCCCTGCCGGCCCTTTTCTATCTGTAACCCTCAATCATACACAAGAGCTTATGAGCTTCCTGTATATCCAACGATCATATATCCATGACGAATGATTGCGGAACGGTACATAGACCGGACCCTACGATGAGATACGGAACTGCTCGACAAATCGGGAATTTATCAAGTCGATGTGGGTCTTTGGGAACATAGCAAAGGAGCCTCCCGATGTGAGGGAGGCTCCGTTTTTTAGGCGGGAGCTCTATGGGGAAGAAGTTCCCCATAGAGCGGTAGGAATTAGTTTGCGAAGAAGGCCTTGGCGGCATCGCTGTAAGCAAGGAGGGCCTTGCCCAGGTCAGCCAAAGCGGCGGGCTTGCCGACACAGTAGGATTCTACGCTGTAGAGCTGAGTCTCAGATACCTGGGTTTCTCCTTCGTAGAGAGCCATGGTCAGAACGCTTCTCATCTCTGTTGCCAGGAGAGAATCGATTACAAATGCGTACTGTTCAAAGTCTGCATTGTAGACTTCCATGTTGTCAATGAGGATGGTAACTTCCTCACCCTTGCCGTTAATGTAGGTAGCACGGAGATTAAGAGCCTCCTTGTTGCCTGCATAGTCCTTGAGGTTGAATACAGCCTTAATTGCAACCTTGGAATCCAGAACCAGGACCTTGCCAGCCCATGCAACACCGTTCTCTACGTCGCTCAGAGCCTTGGCGGCACATACAACAGAGACGGTATTCAAGTCGGTGACATAAGCCTTCTGCTCGTCGGTCATAGCTGCATCTGCAGGAGCGTTGTCGCTGCCCTTGAAGCTCTGAGCCTGTGTGCCGTAACGGAGGAGGTTAGCGCAAACAGCCTTGAGCTCATCGGATACATCAGCCTTGGCAAGCTGTGCGTAAGCATAGTCGGCAACAGAATAGACGTCGGTCTCGGAGACGAATTCTTCCTCACCCAGGAACAGGTGGAGGGTAGCGGTCAGCTCCTCGGTCATGTCAACAGCAGTGATGCCGTTAACGGTAAAGTAGCCATAGTCGCCTCTGATCTCGGGCTCGATCAGATAGGTCGCACCGTTGAAGCTTACCTCCATAAAGCTGTAGTCGTAATCGGCCAGCTTGGTGGTGGGGACTACATAGTTCATGGAAATATCACTTGCAAGGTCCAGGGTGTGCATAATGTCCGCACTCTCGTCTACAGGCAGGCCTGCATTCTTAAATGCCTTTGCAGCTTCGGTGATCAGTGCAGAGCTGACAGTAATATTAGCCTGTTCCGCACCGGTGGTCTTAATGTTGCATACAGCAACGGTACCTTCGGTGCTCTGGAGGAATACCATGCCATTTCTGACAGCAGAGGTAATATCGTAGTACATCTCCACTCTGGAGGAAGTGGTGGCAATTGCAGTATAGCCACTGCCATTATAGTAAGACAGGGTTGCGGGGGATCCGTTATGAGATTTGAAGCTGACCATGACCTTATCGGCATTGCTTACCGCAAAGGCAACACCGTGTCCCTTGGACAGATAGACTTCCTTCTCGGGTCCCATCTGGCTGTACTTGGCATTGTAGTAGATGGGCATGGAACCGAAGGCCTCTCTGATCTGCTTGGTGGTCATGGGAGTCTTTTCTCCACCGTTTTCATAGAAATAGTTCTTGCCCTCGAACACTCTGCCGGAGGGAGCCGTTACATTCTGTTTGCGGTAGTAGACCTTGTTACCGTTATAGGTAACGCTCTGCTTCAGCTCTGCATCCTTGTAGAGATAGAACTTAGAATTATCCCGCTTAGCATACAGTTCGCCGTCCATGCCAAGGATAATGCCGGGGACGGTCTCACCGTAGTTCACTTGGATTCCGCCTACTGCAGAATAGAGAACGCCATCCACACCGCTGCCACTCCAGGTGGTGACACTGCCTGCGTCAACGAGGCGGTCATTCATGTTCACGATGCTGGCAACGCCCTCCCCTGCCTCTGCATATGCATAGGCCTCAACTGCATCCAGGGAAGTACCCAGAGTGTTGTACACACGGATGCCGTCGATATAGACGTTGTACTGTCCATCCTTTGCATTGGCAAGACGGGTTGCAGGATGATCGTATCCGCTCTCAGAGGGAATGAAGGTAAAGTCTGCATCTGCAGGAATGTCGTAGCGGTCACGGAGCTTCTCCTCGGTGAGGCCGCCGTTCTTCCACTGGCTGACATAGTTATGATCGAAGACGGAGTCATAGAAGGCGGTGATGCGGATGTACCAGGTGCCATAGGGCAGATCATCCACACGAACAACGGGGATCTGATTGAGAGTTGCATCCTTAAGATAGGTATCTACCAGGAAGGTCTTGTAGTCCTGTGCGAAGCCACTGTCATAAGAGACCTCGACAGCCATAGTGCCGGAGTTGGGGCCGGTCTGTGCAAAGATGTCGAAGCCGGTACCCGTAATGGAGAAGGTTGCCTGTGCGGTGCCGTTGGTACGGGAAACCGTTACAGCCTTAAGGGCATTGTGGTAGTATTCCTTGGAATAGGTGTTATACAGGGGGTCGTAGCCGTGGGTCACGGAATTATCATGGGACTGCTCGCCGTCAGTATACTGACCCACAGTCTCCCAGTTACCGTTAACGAACTTAAGGAGGGTGTCGTCATAGGTCATGACGTTGGCAGGGAACACGTAGAAGTTACGGTTCACAGTCTTGACACCGTTCTGTGCCTTAGGTGCGTTCTTGGCAGTGACCTGATACTTTACAGTAGCATATTCCCCTTCCAGGAACTGCTTATCGCCGGAATTGTAGATCTCGCGGAAGTCGTAGCAGATCTTGCCGTTTTCTACGGTGCCCAGCTTGTTATCAATTACCTTGGCATTCAGTGCGGCATCTGCCTCGTTGTCCAAATCAACCTTAACGTCTTCGTCAAAGTCTACGACTACGTACTTGGGGCCGTAGTAGTTGGGAGCAAGCTGATCCTTCTGCGGTGCGTAGGGCTCGACACCTGCACCGTTGTTGGCATCTGCACAGGAGTCGTTATTGCTGGTGGTGGGAGTCAAGGTCACCACAAAGCTGAGGACCTGATCTGCCAGGAAATCAAAGGTAGCACCGCTTGCAGTGTTATCAGGGGTATAGGCAGTTGCCCCTGCATTTGCGTGCATACCGTCCAGGAGCTGACCCAGAGCATTCAGCAGGTCGATGTCGATACCTAAATAGTCATTCTTATGATTCTCGAGGTACTTCTGCAGCTCTGCGAGAGTCTGATACATGGCCTCATAGACAGCCTGTGCCTCAGCACTGCCGGGGGCCGCATTCTGATAGGTAGCAACATAGTCCTTAAGATCCATGAAGTAGTCATAGACGACAGGATCCACATTGAACTTTACGTTAGCATTGGGCACGGGGTAATCCACTATGACGGAACCCAAACCGGTATCCGTACCGGAGCCGGAACCACCCTCGGGAGGCAGATAGAAGCCGGAGTCCGTGGTGTTGGTGTTAATGTTATTACCGCCCAGGGTGTTGTCTCTGTTTACGACCAAGGGCAGTTCGAGAACGATCTTATATCCCTTTGGATAGGTGGAGCTGTATTCGCCCCCTGCGTTATAATCCTGCTCACGGAGGAAAGCACACTCTGCATCGGTCCAATCCAGCTTGACCTGGGTCAGTTCCCCCTTCTTGGTCAGGGTGATAGTGTAGCCCTTGCCGGTAATGGTTACGGGAGTGCCTTCCTTAGGCTCTGTGAAGCTGTGGGTACCGAGGGTCTTTCGAGAATCATAGGTATTGCCTCCCTTGTAGGGATCAGCATAGACCTTGATGGAGCCGGTAGCGGCATTGAGGCTAAACTCACGGGTGATCTCATCAAAAATGTACAGGGAATCCGCATCATAGAAGTAGGGGCTGACAGCGGTCTCAATAATGAACTCTTTCATGGTATCGAAGATGCCTGCCAGCTTGTCGCCGGAGCCATCGTCAGCCTTATAGAAGGGAGTGCCGGAGGTATCCGCATCGCCGTAAGAGCCCATAGCAGATGCTCCACTGTACATGGAGGAGCAAGCGACCAGGAAGCTATTGGCGTTTGCGGGAGAACCGGGATCACTGGCATTGAAAGCAGTAGGACTTGCAGTATCATCCAAACCGGGCATGAAGCCGATGGTGTAAATATCAACCTCAGCATCCTTCAGCTTCTTAGCAGAAGCCAAGGCGGAGTTGGCAACATCCAACTGCATATTGTCGGAATAGGTAGGCGCACCGTCGGTAATAAGGATAACGACCTGCTTGCGGCTCTTGTCTGTATTATCAGGGAGGAAGCTTGTTTCGGACTCAACGGCATCCAGTGCCCAGTCCGTTCTGGTGTTGGTATAAGTATAGTGACTGTGCAATACATTCAGAACGCTGTTAAGATTGGCCTCAGAATTCAGATCCGTGATGGTCTTGGAAACGCCCAGATCCTCTTTCAGAACCGCCTCTACCTTTACAGCTTTATCTGTAGCTGCATCATAGGTGTTGTAGGCATACCTGCCGCCTACATAGAATGCACCGGTACCGAAGCTGAGAATGGATACTCTATGGGTCTGCCCTGCAGGGAGAGACTTGTTGCTCTCGTAAATACTGCGGATGAAGCTCTCGGTGGCATCAACAGCCTTGGTCAAACGGGGGGTAGTAATGACAAAGTCATAGTAACCGGTATATCCGGTCTTCTCCTGGTTGTCAGGATATACCTGCTGTCCGGTATAGATGTTTCTGCGGTTACGGGCACAATACTCCTTATATGCCTCGGTAACCGACATCCATTCGACCTCATTGTTCTTGATGCTGCCACCGGTATAGTCCATGGTATTGATACCACCGGGGAAGTCGCCGCCCCACAGGCCGTTGGTCACACGCATCTCCCACTGCTTAGTAGTCTGATTGTAGCGCAAAGGCTCCCAGGAAGCAAAGCCGGCTGCTGCACAGCCCACATGGTTATCAATGAAATAATAACGGCCTCTCTTGAGGTAGTTGGTTGCACGGTAATAGCCCTCGTACTTGGTCTTATCCAAGGTATCCAAGTAGGCGTTGATGGCTTCCATCTGTGTCTTGATATTCGCACTCTCTACAATATCGGAATGGTCGAAGGTCCACCATCCGTAAGTAGAATCCTTGTAGAGAATAGCACCGGGATAGTAGCTGGGGAAGGACTTATATACCGCAGCATCTTCGGAAGCCGGCTGGGACATAGACTGGGAGCGGTCCAGAACGATAGTAACGTCCAGAGGAACGCCGGTCTTGGTCACGTCCACAGTCGAACGCTGGAAGGCGTCCAGTTGGAGGGTGAAGTAGTCATCCTCCTGGTTAGTGCCTGTGTACAGAGTCTTGGTGGAGCCATAGTCGTCTCCCTCACCGGCTCTGGTTACGGTCTTATCCTCTCCTGCAGGAGCGGCAAAGGCACCTGTGCCCATGGTGAGGATCACAGACAGAGCCAGCAACAGGCTAAGACCCTTGCGAAGCAAATTCGTCAACTTCATTGCAATCTCTCCTTTCATCAAGAGCTGAAAATATTGACCTGACCAACGTGGTAGCAGTAGGAATCATTGTTCTGGGGATTCCCTGCCGTGTTGCAGTCAAGCCACTGCTCGCCAAAGAGGCGAACATCCACGATGCCCTGGAGGTTCGGCGGTGTGTACCCACACTGAGTTGCCTCGTTGAACTGGGGATTTCTCACCAGGCAACCGCAGAGCATCTCTTCCGGCAGCAGGTCCTCGCAGACCAGTACCGGCTTCTGATAAAGCTTCTTCATGTTCATAAGTTCCTCCGTTTCTTGCCATAATTTAGCACGTGCCAGCAGGATATCCTTAGATAGCATGGGCTGATTACAGGATCACTCAACACTAAATGTAATATGTCACATTAGGCAACATGCATATACATAAATACATTATACATCACAAATATGTGGTATGTCAATGATAATTTGGTAACAAAAGTACATTTTTTCTGAAAATCTTTCATTTTTTACATTATCCTGTTATGTACCTTTACTTTTGGCTCATTTGATGATATGATTTTACATATAGCAGCAAATTCCTCCAGAAAGGTGTCTGACATATGAATCCTTCCGTTGATTCCTCCAAACGCTCCGATCCTCCGGGAAGGCACTCCCTTGATCCCCTCCAACCTCTCAGCCCTCTAAATCATATGGCCCCCTTGCAGGAGGCGGAAAAGCTATACAAGACACTCTTCCGACATTTCGGCAAGTATGCATGGCTCCCCCTCCTCCTCCTGCTGATCCTCGTAGGCATAAGGCAATACCGTGCTTATCAGGAATCCATTGCTCCCATGCCTACAGATCCGGATCTGCAGATCCAATTCATCGACGTAGGACAGGCAGATGCCGCCCTGCTGATCTGCGAGGGGCAGACCATGCTCATTGACGGAGGCAATGTCGGAGACGGGGAGAAGCTCTTCTCCCTGCTCAAGAAGCGTAATATACAGACTTTGGATTACCTGGTCTGTACCCATGCCCACGAAGATCATGTGGGCGGACTCGCCGCAGCACTGACCGCCTGTGAGGCCCGTACGATCCTCTGCCCGGTAACGGACTACGATAGCAGTGCATTCCGCAATTTTGCAGAACGGGCAGCGGAGATCACGGTTCCTCATCCGGGGGATCGATTTGACCTGGGCGGTGCCAAGGTTCAGATCTTAGCCTGTGACCCGGAGGCAGAAGAAACCAATAATACCTCCATCGTTCTCAAGGTAACCTATGGTCAGACCGCCTTTCTCTTTACAGGGGATGCAGAATATCCCGTAGAGCAGACCCTTCTGGACCGGGGCTATGACCCCTCTGCCACGGTCCTAAAGGTGGGACATCACGGCAGTGCCTCCTCTACCTCCTACCGCTTCCTAAATGCGGTCATGCCCCAATATGCCGTCATCTCTGTGGGAGCAGGGAATTCCTACGGTCATCCCGATGATACGGTCCTCAGCCGTTTGCGCGATGCAGACGTGACCGTATACCGTACCGATCTGGACGGCGACCTGTACTGTACCAGCGATGGGAAGAAGGTCACGTTTACGGAGCCTTAACCCCGTTCCTGCAGATTCCATCCCATACTATACCAATATCAGAAACGAGGGTTCTTTATGAAACGTGTTCTTACGCTTATAACAGTGCTTGCTCTTGTTGTTGGATGCTGCCCTGTTCAAGCTACGGAGGACCTGCAGACAGACATCGCCTTATCCGTCGGCGTCAACGAGACACAGCGGAACTTGGTATGGTACGCTGCCTCCTCTGTGCCGGGGGAAGTCCGTCTTTGGGCAACTCGGGAGGATATGGAATTCTTGGGGATCTACACCGCCTCCGTTGCCAAGGCTACAGACGGAGACTACTACATTCACAGAGTCACCCTAAGTGATCTACTGCCGGGAACGGACTATGCCTATCAGCTTGTAAACGAAGAAACAGAGTCCCCCCTTTACACCTTCTCCGCCTACGGCGCAGGGGATTTCTCCTTCGCCTTTGCAGGAGATCCACAGTTAGGCGAGAGCAAGGACACTGCCAAGGATCGTGCCGGTTGGGCTCGGACTCTGGAGCGGATTACAGAGCATGAGTTCTTCTCTAACACAGCCTTCCTCCTTTCTGCCGGAGATCATGTGGACGAAAAGGATAATGAGGAACATTTTGACGACCTCCTTCACCATGAGGCCTTAACCGGCCTGCCTATGGCAAACGTCATCGGCAATCACGAGGCAAAATCCGACGTCTTTTCACAGCACTTCTTCCGTCCCAATGACTCCACAGAGTACGGCGTAACAGCCGCAGGAGGCGATGCATGGTTCACCTACAACAATGTGCTCTTCTTCCTCATCAACAGCAATGACAAGGATACGGATGAGCATCGTGCCTTTATGGAGTCTGTCCTTGCAACCAACTCCCACTATACCTGGAAGGTCGTTGCCCTCCACCATTCCCTGTACACTGTAGCGAATCACGCCTATGATGACAGCATTCTGTCCCGCCGTGAGGAATTGGTCCCCCTCTTTGATGAGTTGGGTATTGATGTGGTTCTCAGTGGACACGACCATGTTTACTGCCGCAGCTATTTGATGGACGGCCTGACTCCCCTGTCTCACATGGACTATTACGATCAGAGCTCCATGCACTCTGCCACCAATCCGGAGGGTGTGCTCTACATTACTGCCAACTCCTCCTCCGGCTCCAAAACCTATGACCCCAAGGATGAGGTCTTCCCCTATTCCGCAGAGCATCACCAGTATGACGTAGGTGAGGTCTCCCGTGTAAGCGTAACCGAGAGCAGCTTCTCCATCTACACCTACCGTACAGACACTATGGAGGTCGTGGATCACTTTACCCTGTACAAGGAAGCAGAAGACGCCCATCCCTTTATTGACGTTCCCCAAGAGGAATGGTATAACCGTGGTGTACAGTATGCATACAGCCACAGACTTATGAACGGAACGGGAGAGTCTCTGTTCTCCCCTACCCTTGCCACCACCCGTGCCATGGCAGTCACTCTGCTCCACCGCTTGGAGGGTCGCCCTACAGGCGGCGACTACGGCTTCTCAGATGTTCCCCGGGATGCCTGGTATGCCGATGCTGTTGCATGGGCTGCATCCGCCGGCATCGTCAAGGGAGTTAGCCCGGACCGATTCTCCCCGGATCGTCCCATTACCCGCGAGGAGCTGGTTACCATCCTTGGACGCTACGGAGCATATTTGGAGGAAAACACGGTTGCAGAGGATCTCCTAAGCACATTTGCAGATGGCAACACCGTAGCATCCTATGCCGTTTCCTCTATGAACTGGGCCCTGCAAACCGGCTTGATCCGAGGCACCGATGCAGGTCACCTCACCCCCCAAGGCACCGCCACAAGAGCCCAAGTCGCCCAGATCATTATGCGTTTAGATAAGCTGTTGTCCCACTGACACTCCACCCCCCTTGCGGCTGTATGTCCTCTGTTTCTATCATAACATTCATTTTCCTATTGACCTTTTGTCCATCCTATGTTAGAATGTTGAGGCAAGAAATGAATCAATTGCTCCTGCGTAAGCAGTGCAATATACGGAGACGTATCGAAGCGGGGACGTTTGCGAGTGCTGCCTGCGGCAGATTCAGCGAGCAATAAGGAGTGGCAGCGGTCAAAATTTGGTGAGCCTTGGCGAACAACAAATTTTGGGCACCGCAACAGGACATAACGGGGCTTGCCCCGTGTCCATCGTAATTGATTCATCATTGTCCCTGCGTAAGCAGTGCAATATACGGAGACGTATCGAAGCGGTCATAACGGGGCTGACTCGAAATCAGTTAGGGAGCAATCCCACGTGGGTTCGAATCCCACCGTCTCCGCCAAACACGCTCGGATCGGTTTTCGATCCGGGCGTTTCTATCATCTGGGAGGATTGGACAATGTCAAAAAAGAAAGCGTTCGGACTGTCCTTTTGCGGCGTCCTGCTGGTGATTCTGGCCGTCTGCGGGATCTATCTTTCCACCGGGTCCTATGAGGCCAACCAGGATGCAGCTGCAGTTCTTGAAACGTCCGAGGTGATCCTCGAAGAGTTAGACGACGGGACTCTTGTTTTTGTTCCCAACGATCCCAAGGCCGGATTGATTTTTTACCCCGGCGGCAAGGTGGAGTCTGAGGCCTATGCCCCTTTGATGGCAGAGTTTGCCAGGGAGGGCATCCTTTGCATTCTCCTTTCCATGCCCTTTGACCTAGCGGTCTTTGACGTCAACGCTGCCGATGGGATCCAGGCGCAAT
>JAZNYV010000011.1:0-14371 GCA_045594585.1 Faecousia sp.
GCCAAGCTTACCTTCGGCAATGTGGTGCTGCTAAGTCTAATTTTTGCAGTGATTGACGGAATCCGCAGAAAGCTGACAGTGGATAGACCGGTGAAGCGTATTACGGATGCAGCAGAGAAAATCATGCATCACAGACCGAACGAGAATTTATCCGTCAGCGGCAAAAAGAAGGCATTGCCGCAGCAAGATCCCGTGGCGTAAAATTCGGTCGTGAGCCCATGACGATGCCGAAGGAATTCGAAGGTGTCCGACGGCAGTGGGAACAGGGAAAGCTGTCTGCAAGAGGGGCTGCCAAAGAACTGAGGGTGAGCCATAACACCTTCTTAAAATGGGCAAGGTATGAAAATTGTGGAGAAAAAAGTACACTTTTTTTACCAAATGAAAAATCCTAAAAATGAAAAGTATCGTATTATCAATCTTTACATAATAGACAACTGTTATACTGGTCATGAAAGTGTACTTTCGTGAACAAATTGTATTGCAATTTGGAAAGTTTTATTATATGATGAAATAGTGGTGAAATGTCGTTGGTAAAAAAGGTACACTTTTCCAACCAAGACGGAAAAACCGAAAACTACGGAAAAGCAAATCTTGCTTAATTCCTGTAGGACTATATTCAGACTATTTCGTACAATAGGAAAATCGTTTACAAAGGAAAATCCAATATGAAACATCCTGTTCTGAAGCAGATCCTGGGCGTCCTTCTGTGCGGTTGTAAGCACTTGGGTCCATTCCCTTTTTTGGCTTCCCATGCCACAGAGGGCGTAGCATTGAGTGCCGTATCCCGTGGAAATACAGAGTTTGCTAAAAGGAATGAAGTCTCATCCATAGAGTTGGCTACACTCCCGGCAGAGGGAGGTGACTGCATCGGTAAAGTTTGGCTCCCCGGCTTTCCATAATGTGTTAATAGAAGCAAAGTGGTGCAGGATCCTTGACAGGAAAGCACTTCTGCACCACAATCAGAAGGGGGTCTTCTACATCCGTCACTGCAGATGGATCCGACCAATGATAATCTGCTTCTATGCAAGGCTAAGCCTTCAGATACGACCAGCTTCTACTACATCACTAACGTAGCGTATTGAATAAAAAAGGAGAATGATATGTATGACAAAATCTAAATCCACTGTGAAGAACAATGGAATACTGCCTCGTGTGGTGTCCTTGCTCTTATGTCTCTCTCTGATCATGGGATTTGTTCCGTCCGGTGTCTTGACCGTACCGGTGGAGGCTGCTTCTGTGCCGTCTGTTTCCTCTGTGGAAGATTTAGCAGATCCCGTACAGGTTACCGGTGAGTTCTTTGATCTCAGCATAAACACAGATAAGGCCAAATGGAACGGTCCTTATTTTATGGTATGCCAAAAGGGCGGCACGAACTATGCCATCAGCCCTCTTTCGCCTGCACCTGACGGAGCCATTGCCGCTAAGGTTGTTACCGTTTCTAATAACAAGATCGTCAATCCGGATGCAGATGATATGATTTCTATATTGTATCAATCCGGAAACACATTCCATTTCCTTACCCAGGATGGCTACTATCTGGTTCGCAAGGATTCGGGTACCGACACCAGCTTGATTAAGAGTGCTACAGCGGACGGTATCGGATGCTATACCAATGGGACCGCCTACACCACTTTGTATCGAAATCAGCCAAGTGGAAGCTCAAACGGTAACCGAAATATCTATCTTATGGAAATCAATGGGCAGATGGCATTCAGGTTCTCTGCTACCATATCCGGCTCCACGGATGACAGATTCTATTTCTATAAGGCCACCTGTCCTTGGAGCACCCAGGAACTGTATGATGCCATTGAGGAATTGCTTCCCTATACTGCCAATGGTGGGAAGGAATATATGGCCGATGTCTACGAGGAATTTATCCAATGCTTAAATGATAGTGTTGCTGCTTATCAGGCTCGAAATTGTGGATATGATGGCCAGACAAACGCTCAGATCATAGGCATCCGGGGAGAAATCCAATCGAAGGCACAGGAGCTCCTGTCCTATAAGAAGATCCTGGAAGACAATCCTGCACCACTGGTGAACTTTATCGATGATGTGCAGGCTCCTGTGGTGGGCTCCAACCAACTGTTTGACCTTACTGCCAATACAAGCGGGGCCTCTTGGAACGGTGCATACTATATGGTTGCGAAAAAGGACGGAAAGAGCTATGCGATCAGCCCCCTTTCCTCTGCACCGTATGGAACCATGGCAGCAAAACCTGTAGAGATTTCCAATAACCAAGTCGTTGGTGCGTCCTTAGACGATATGATCTATGTAAAGTACCAGACAGGAAACACCTGCCACTTTTACACCGCTGACGGCTTCTATTTTGAAGGCAGAGACCGCACATTGGTGAAATGCGGTACTTCGGCCAAGGGAATCGCTATGGAGGTGCAGACCGGCGTTGCCAAGAACTGCACGAAGCTGTACCGTGTATTCTCCAGTGCAAGAGAGTATGTTGCCATTTTGGAGCAAAATGGCAAGATGGTATTCTCCTTCCCGTCTAACGCAGGAGCTACAGACCAGCAGTTTTACCTATACCGGGTGAATCGGCCCTGGAGCACCCAAGAGCTTTATGATGCCCTCCAGAAAATGCGGATCTATGCCGAGGCAGAGGGCGCCTTCGCAGAAGGAATTTACAAGGCATTTAGAGACTGCGTTATGAAGAGCATCGATCTGTATAACCGGTACAATGTGGCTGCAACCGGGAGCGAAACCTATGAGCAGATCATGGAGATCCGTCGGGAGTTAGAGGCACAGACCCAGTGGCTCCTATCCTATGAGAATGTATTGCAGCCCGGTTATGGCGAGGCCGCTGCCAATATTCCTGCACCCTACAATGAGCTGTTCCAGGTACAACCTACAGACTTCTCTGAGAAGGGGGCTGCTGTCTTTACGTCAGGTACCTACTATCTTGTGAATATGGATACGGACGGTACCGGTGGCAGACTCTTGGATCTAAGCGGAAATTTCTATGATCCGGAATCCTTCACAGCTCAAGATGTTTCTATTTCTGATGACCGAGTGGTGGATGCCAACATTGATTGGGCTATTGAAGTAGAGAAGAGTACCCAGTCTAATTGGGCAAAGCTTCATCCCAGGGTGGGTTTGGACTTCGCTCTGAACGGTGTTACTGAGGATAAGAAGTACTTTAATCTGATTTACGGAGAACGCCGTGATGTTGCATGTGTTTCCTTCCCCGGAGGGATTGCCTTCGTTGTACACCCCTTTGATGTGACCGGAGACGGCGTGAATGACCACTTCTACCTGACCTATGTAGAGGATGTGGAAAGATTCCGCTTTGCTCTTAATATAGAAAAGGCTGAGAGCACCCTGAATGTTTTCCAATTCTATAAGCTGTCTACTCAGTCTATTCAGCTCTACGAAGCCATTTCCGAAATGCAGCGCTATGCAACAGGTAATAAGGACAATCGCTATTCTGAGACAGTTTATAACCAGTTTATCACCTGCCTAACCGAGAGTATTCAGCTGTACCAGCAGTATAATGTGGCTCTCAATATGGCTGACGAGGCCAACCTGGCTACCATTACCGAAAAGATGAACGATAAGGCAGAGGAGCTTCTGGCGTACCGGACTATTTTAACGAAGGCAGACAGCCTTACGGAATATATTGACATTCCCGTGGAATTCTACGACTTCCGTGCAGATGGGTTGCTGTTTGAGTATCTGAACCAGCATTATAATTTGGCTTCTGTCAATCCTTCGTCCAACCTGACTCCTCCCGGCGATTGGTCCGATCATGGCCGCATCAACTTGACGGACAAGACCCTGACGAACCGCAAAATTACATATAGGGAAGAGGTAGTGACATTCGTCGTAGAGTCTATGTATGATAAAAATGCCTTAAGCAATGTCAATGAGGAGGGGGATGCCCCCGGTTGGAACAGTGCTTTTTATCATATGCTACCTACGGTTAGTGGGACACCCTGGGAGAAGGGGTCTTACGGTAAAACCATGGAAAAAACACAGAACGGTGGCGAACTGCTCTGGTCCAATGTATCTACTTATTATGACCTGGCATATTATCTTCTGACCTATTTGTGGAGACCTGTAAATCCCGGGGACATTGTGGACACGGAGAACAATCTTCCCTATAATGTCACCGTATCCCAGCGTGACAGACTGCGTTGCTATGCTGACGGAACCGGTGTTTATACCTTGGACGCTGCCAAGGAGATCATCTACGATGGCTATTATATTTACAATTCCACGCCTACGACAGAAACAGGGCGTGAAGAATTCTCCCCTTACTTCAGACCCGTTGACGGTTTGGGATTTGAGACATCGGAAATGATTCAAGCCATAGGAGGAGACACAGACCGTAGCTCATACTTTGCTGAAAACGGCGACTTTGATACTGAGGGAGCCAACTTCCACTTCTCCATGCATGCCTACGGGAGCTTTGTGTACTACAAGAATCAGAATCTGTACTTTGAGTTTGTAGGTGATGATGATGTCTATTTCTTCATCGACGGAAAGATGGCTCTGGATATAGGCGGTGCCCATGCGGCTCTTGGTGGCAGGATCAATCTGAATGATATTGCTGCCTCCCACGGCTTGGTAGACGGGGCGATCTATGACTTCGATATGTTCTATGCCGAGCGACATACCACAGCCTCTAACCTGAAGTTCTCCACCAATATCCGTATTGTGGATACGGATACTATAACAACCTTAGGACAATATGCCGCTGCACCTGTGGATTCCGTAGGAAGAGGACAGGCTCTGGAAGAGGATGCTCTGGTGAATGTAGGGGATACGGTCATTTACAGCTACGAGCTGCGAAATACCCGTGATGTCCCGGTATATAACATCTCCTTTGAGAATCCTACCATAGGTTCCACGCTGACGCCCGATACCATTACCCTCTATAATCCGGATCTGACTAACGGAGCTGCAACCAATCTAACGGATTTGATCCTATTCTACACAGTTGTGAATGACGAAGGCGTGGAATCTACTGCCACACCCCAGACCGTTGCCTATAGCACCATTTCGTCTACACTGACGGAGGCGGTAAATAACAACAAGGCACTGACACAGAATTACAAGGTTACCATTAGCAGTGCGGATCACCTCAGGGCACTCTTGGCTTTGGGACTTCCCGTAAATTGTAAGCTCAGCATTTACGGCTTCAAGCGTAGCACGGTGGAGGGAGATAAGCCCCATACAAATACTCTCAGCTCCCTGTGTTATTACACCCGTCAGGGGAATAACGAAGGCAGTGGCGTAGGAGAGGAATTCTCCGTCTACGGCTCCGCAAGCCGTAAGATCCATGTTGCAAGCCCCCTTCCTAAGGCAGAGGTACAGGAACTGGTCTTAGATTACGGCAAAGCTGTACAGATCCCTGTAGAGAGGATCCGTCAGGAGATCTATACGGAAGGCTTGGCCTCTGTTACAGGCTTTGTGGGACTGATTACAAGCGGCACACATGGGGAATTGCTGACACAGGCTCCCCCACAGCTTCGGTGCACCACGGCAGGAGATACTCTCACAGGAAAGACCGGCACCTTCCTGCGGACCGAAACCGGGCTGGAATTTGAGCTTTCTGACTTTATGGAAGAGATGGAAACCGTGTTCCTGGTCTATGCATTGGATGGCTGCGAGGAAGTGAACGGCACAAACAGCTCTGTAGAATATCACTATATGCCGGTAGAACTCCGTCTGATCCCTGCTACCACCATGTACTACGAGACGGATTTTGCCCCCAATGTATTTGATCTCCGAAGTGAAGAGGATTTCCTGTTCTTTGATTTCACAGATAAGACTGTGGATCGAGGCCGTTATGGCCACGATGCCTACGGCGACCTGAACTATGACCTTCCGGAAAATTGGTTTGGCCGAAACGGTACTGTGGGAATCAGTGAGGGAAATTTGGTTATTACACAGACACAACCCAGCTCCGCTTTTGCTGAGATCGGAGGCGCAGGACGGGCTCCTCTTAGCTTTAAGGTGAAGGAGAGCGACTATATTCAGGTTCGATTTAGGCTGGAAAATGCGGCAAGTACCGTGAGCGATAATACCAGCCGCTTCGTACTTTTTTATAATGATCAGGGCGGCTTTAACTGGAACGACTTCCTGTACTACGACTTTGCGACGGCAGATGTGACAGATAAGGGCTGGGTTACCATTAGCAAGCCCTTGAAGGAAATGTACGTTGGAGGAAGAAGCATTTTCTCCCTATCTAAGCTGGTTTCTATAACTCCCGGTATCCACAGGATCCAAAACCAGACGGGGGAAACAGCAAAGGTTTACATTGATTATCTCTATATCGGACCTCAGGAGACCTTGCCGATGGAGGATTACCTCTATTTCGGTTTCACGAATACGGAAGTTGACAGGGAACGTTATGAGGATCCTATTTACGGCGGTCAAGGCTTCCAATATGATGTAAGCAACTGGGCCACCGCAGCGACTACGGGTCGCACGGCCTATACCATGGACAATGAAAGAGGCACAGTTTGCGTTACCGTAACCAATCCCGATAATGATACCGGTCCCTATTTCGCTGTTACCAATACCATGGGAGAGTACCCATGGAGCGGCTCACCTCAGTATGCTCCCTTGAACATGCCCTTAAAGGGGAACGAAACAGTACAAATCCGCTTCATGACAGAGGATTGCATGGTTCGAGACAATGGCACTACGGATGTACAAGTACTGCTTCATATAGACAGACAGGGAGCTCCTAAATATCTCGGTGCCGCCGGGGCATATACCCTTAACAACGGCAAATGGAACGCAGTGGAGATCCCCCTAAAAGATGTAGTGAAGGAGGGGGATATTCTTAAGGGCCTTGGATTTAAATTCAGATATTTAGGTAGTGCCGGAAATGGACAGCTGATCATTGATGAAGCATTCCTGGGACAGGCGCAGGACTACGCAAAGCTGGCGATCTATAACCGTTCCGGTTGGGTCACGAAAATTGATGGCACGCAGTCGGATAAGTATCAGGATACAGGGGAGCTTATGGACAGCCGTCGAGATGTGGGCTCTACCTCCCCGAGCCAGACAGCTTCCGAGAAGAAAAAAGCACCCACAAAGGCTCCGGGAGCTTTCACTGCTCCCGATGGCATGACTGTGACAACCACCCAGAATTATACCATCGACAGTACCGGTGTCTATGAAACTCAGTTAACCGTCACTACAGACGCAGGCCCTCTGGCAGTGTATATTGCTACAGTGGAGCCGAATGCCAAGGCAACTGTTAAGGTTTCCAACCCCGGCTACTACGCACCCGGCAGTACGCCGGAAAGCCGTGAAGCCAATGCTATGGAGCTGCAGTTGGGTCTGCAGAGGACAACAGAGCAAGCAGCTGCTTATGAGCAGGCAACAGGAGGCTCTGTTCTCTACGCAACCAACGGAAGCTTCTTTGACAATGTGGCTCTTCCTCGTGGTCATTTGATCATGGAGGGCAATGTAATCCAGCCCGGTTTTGAGGCGGTAAAGGAGCCCTTCTTCGCAGTGCTGAAGGATGGAACCTATGCAATTCGTGAGTATTTTGATCCCATTTATGATGTGCAGGAGGCCATAGGCGCCCGCCATATGCTGGTCAAGGATGGTGTCAATGTTGCAGATCAACTTGAGGATACTGTAAGCCCCACATTGATTACGGCTCGTCACCCCCGCAGCGCCATAGGCATTAAAGCAGACGGCACTCTGGTCAGTATCATTGTAGATGGCAGAGAAGACAATCACTCTGTCGGTGTGGATCTGTATGATATGGCGGAGATCATGCTTGCTGCAGGCTGTGTAGATGCAGTGAATCTGGACGGCGGTGGGTCTTCTACCTTTGCAAGTGCCCATGCCGGAGAGCAGGATCTGACCATTCGCAACATGGTCACGGATAAGGATGCAAACGGACAGAGAGTGGAACGAACGGTTACCTCCACACTTCTTGTGGTCTCTACTGCAGGGCAGTGCCAGCACACCTATGCTGAAAACAAGTATAGCGTGAATGACGACGGCACCCACAATATGCTCTGCGATTCCTGTGCAGAGGGAGTGAAAGAGGAGCACCGCTTTACAAACGGTGTTTGTGTCTGTGGTCTTGCGGATGAAGTTCCCAATTACCTGTATTTCGACTTTAACTATACCGAACTGGATAAGGAACGCTATGTAGATCCTGCCTATGGCTATTTTAACTTTGATACTCCCACCCTTCACCCCTTGCGTAGAGGCTTCTGGGCGACTATGGCTACATCCATCAACTCGGTCTACGATATGGAATTTGATGTGGACAATGATGTGGGTACCTTATCTGTGAAGGTTGCACAAGGAAAGCCCTATAATGATGCCAGCAACTGGGGTCCCTGGATCCGTACGACTACGGCCTATCGTCAGCGCCCCTTGACGGACAAGGATTATTCTCTGCCCCTCCATTTTGATCCGTCAGAGGCTGAGGTGATCCAGCTCCGCTTCAAGGTCGAGGGCTGCCAGTGCGTTAAGAACGCAGATCCCCGTGTTGTAGTGGTCTACGATCACACCACCGGAGGACAGACTAAGAGAGGCGCCTACTCCATGGTAGAGTCCTACTCCTTGAAAAACGGTCTGTATCAAACCCTTACCATAGATCTTAACGAGGAGTTTAAAAATGCAGACGAGATTCGCAGCTTTGGCTTCCGCTTCTGGGATCTGGTCAGTGTTGCCGCAGAGGATACTGCTAATCGAGGTCGAGTGGTGATTGACTACATCTATGTAGGACCTGAATCCCGGTTACCTTCCGGACAGAATCTCCTCTTTGACTTTGGCAACAAGGCTGAGGACCGGGAACGGTATATGGATAAGTCCTATGGGGGGCTGAACTTCGATAAAGAGGACGAAGGCTATTGGGCAACCTATGAGGGATCCTCTGCCGATAAAAACTCTTATACAGACTATGAAATCCGCAATTCTGCCGGTACCATGACCCTTCAGGTAGCGAACGAAATGGTTGTTTCAAACTATGGTCCATGGGTCCTGACAACGAACTTGTATGGTCGGTTACCGGATAGAAGCAAACCGGCGGAACACGCTTTGCACTACGACCCGTCAGAGGCCGAAATCTTACAGGTCCGTTTTAAGGTGGATGGATGCCGCAGCATTGCTACGGGAGGAAAGACTGCCCGTGTTGTTTTGGTATATGACTACTTAAAGGGCAGCAACAGTTATCGGGGTGACTACGGGATGGAAAAGACCTATACTCTCGAAAACGGGGTATATACCACTGTGACAATTCCCTTGAATGATGCATTTAAGGGGCGAGAGACGGTCAGCACCGTGGGATTACGCTTCTGGGATTTGATCAGCAACGGAAACGGAACCGTAACCATTGACTATATCTATGTGGGATCCATTGCCGATCGGCCTGTGGATCGTGAGACGGTCTATGGCTATGACAGCAGTTATGAGGATGATCCTTACTTATCTGACGGAGACAGCCTTTATGTAGAGGGGGCCGGATTCAAGGCTCCCAATGGTGGAGCTGTGCCCAGATCCACCGAAGTATTCTTTGACTTTACAGGTACAGGCTTTGACCTTATTAGCCGCACCGGAAAACAGCAGGCTACGATTCGGGTTACAGTCTATTCCGATGAGGCTCGTACCAAGTTGGTAAAGGCATTAACTGTCAATCAGAAGGGTGAGTTGGAGCTGTACCAGATTCCTACTGTTTCCATTCAGGGACTGGATCATGGTAGATACTATGTGACCATTGGTATCAATAAGGCTATTAATAATTCTCCCTTTGAGGTGCTGAACAGAGGCGGAGAATTCTACTTCGACGCCATTCGGATCTATGATCCCGTGGATACCACTCTTGCAGAAAACAGTATCGTTCTGAACAAGTATCGCAATGACTATGAGGCATATCCCTATGTGAAGGAGCTGCGTAACATTCTCTTGGACGCCAATTCCTTTGCAGGGCTTAAGGAAACCCAGGAAGGAGCTATCTTTGTAGATACTTCCAATCAGTCCGAGACAGTAGATGGGGTCCAAATTCAAGTCAATGACCATATTACTGCCAGCGTGGAGACCTACAACAAGATCGGTCCTAAGAATGAGGTTTACTTAGATCCCGGTCAGGCAGTTGCTTTCAAACTGATCATTGACACGGAGCAGATCCCTTCCAGCTTGGACATTGGTGCAAAGTCCATTTTGGGAGATCAGGCACAGTTGTCTGCAGGATTTGTAAAGACTGCCGGAATTGATCTTGAGGTTTCGGAAATCAAATTGGAAAAGATGATTGCCACTGCTACGGCAATGTACTATTCCATGCCCTTAGAGGAAGGGGTTCTGACGACGGGGACGGATGCCAATGGTAAAGTCATCCGCTATACCTACTTGGTCATTCAAAACAATGGGACGAGCTCTCAGAATGTTTCTTCTGTCCTGTCTATCACCGATGTGAAGGCTGCCTACCATCATGCACCGCAGACAGTCCTTCCGGAAGACGGATCTACGGATACAGAGATCAAGAGTCGAGGCACTACTGTAGAGATGATTCCGGTTCACTTTATGGTCGATGCTATGACAGCTAAGGCCGCCGCCCTCTATATAGGAAATGCATCGGAAGTGCCTGTTGAGGGTCCTGAGACAAAGATTATGCATAGCCTAAATCTGACAAGTGATATATCTATCAACTATGTGATTGCTAAGACTGATTTAGGAAATGCTACAAACCTCTATCTTAACTGTGACGTCCCCCAGTATGAGGGGAATGACCTTGTGGGAAGCAAGACTGTAAAGCTTCTGCCTGAAGAAAGGGATAACTATTACTACTTCGTTCTGGATGGGCTTACGGCGATCCAGATGAATGATGTAATTCAGGCTGCCTTGTATATGACAGTGGATGGAAAGAACTTCTGTGTTGCAACAGACAGTTACTCTATTGCACAGTATGCTTATTCCCAACTGAACAAGGCTCTTGTTTCTGACAGTCTTAAGACTCTTTGTGCAAACCTGCTTCGCTATGGAGCTAAGGCACAGAGCTTCAAGAACTACAGAACAGACAGCCTTGCAGATGCCGACATGACTGAAGTCCACAAGGCACATCTGTACGATGTGGAAGCCGTAACCTTCGGCAACACCAACAAGGTTCTGAATGATTTGGGGAATGCCCCCATCTCTTGGGCAGGCAAGGCTCTGGATCTGGAATCCAAGGTGGCACTGAAGTTTGTTTTCAATCCTGCGAATTACAAGGGTGATCCGTCCGCATTGACCCTGAAGGTAAGCTATACCGATATCAATGGCACACCCAAGAGTCTGAGCATAAAGGATCCTGAGCTTTATAACCCGGATATGGGATTGTATGTCTTTACTTTGGATGCTCTCTTAGCAGCAGAACTGAGAACGGTTGTATCTGTACAGATTTTCGCAGGGGATATACCTGTATCCTGCACTCTGCAGTACAGTGCCGATACCTACGGCAACAACAAAACCGGCAACTTACTGGAGCTGTGCAAGGCCTTGTTTGCCTACAGCGACAGTGCAAAAGCATACTTTCAATAAGTTCTGAATCGTGGAGGCGACTTGTTCGCCTCCACAGGAGGAAATCGATTCGTAAGGTGGCAAACGCACATTGAAGAAAGAATATAGCAAATCTCTTTTGGCATATGAGGCATTTCAATTGACGGCGGAGATAGCCGGGGACTGCAACTTGAAGCTAAACCACTATTCATATGCATGCACAGCAGATGAAAACGGTCTCGGCTTAGGGCCCAACACAACCGGGATATTCTTCGATTATAATAATTGTCAGATCGACCTTACAGGACCCGAAGTGGATGGTGCCGATTCCGTATGTTACCATGGCCCGATGTTTACTGTGGGTCAAGTTTTCCTGGCTTCCTGAAAACGAATATGACTCAGAATAACTCTCCATCACGGTGCAATTGCACCGTGTGGGGAGTTCATTTGCACTATAATTCATATATCTGACACCAGTGTATAAGACACATTGTTGACGAATCAAACAAGATGTGATATGGTAATTGCATAAACCATGAAGCCAAATCATGTCATACGAGAGGAGGAAGCAAAGTGCTCCACAAGATGAAATTGCAGAATAGCCCTTTTCGGAAGATTCAAAAGGGACTCAAAACCATAGAGTTGCGATTGTACGATGAAAAACGGCAGAAAGTCAAAGTGGGAGATCAAATTGAATTTACCAATCTGGAGGATCGGACACAAAAGATCCTCACACAAGTGGTTGCTTTGCACCTCTTTGACAGCTTTGAGGAAATGTTTAGAGTGCTTCCGGCAGAGACTATGGGCTATGGCAAAGGCCAGGTTCCAAAGGCTGAGGACATGGAACAATACTATTCCAAAGAGGAACAGGCTCTATATGGCGTAATCGGGATCGAGCTTGCCTTGGTGGATTGAGACACCTTGAATCCGAATGTATGGTCTGCGGTAGAAAAACGCAGGTTGCTTTTTCTGCAGAACCTTATCCGGAATACGGAGATCGCTTTCAGCATTTCTGCCCTGTATGTGAAACTGAGACGGAACACAGCAGAACTCTGACAAGGAAAACTGTAACCGAGCTACGCAGGTATTGCACCTTTCGCCTTCCTTTCTTCACTAACGGTTGTCGTTTTTATTTTTCTCGTGGAATACTATTGACAATACTTCGGCATACCGATATAATGATACCAGAAGGAGGGAGTGACTATGCCTATTCAAACTTTGCTTTCGGAAAAGAATATTAGCAAATACCGTTTGTGGAAAATGAGCGGTGTGCCGCAGGCTACAATTTCCGATATTTGCACCGGGAAAACAAAAATCGAAAAATGCTCTGCCGAAACCATATATCGCCTTGCGAAGGCTCTTGACATTCCTATGGAGAGGTTGGTAGCCCCGGCGATCGAGGCTTTGGATGCAGAGAGGAACCGTCCCTCCTTTGAGCTGTTCCGGAGCAATACCTGTCATCGGGTGAAAATGTTGGGGGACATTCCTTTCTTGATCGAAGTGCTGCAAACGGATGAAATTCGGACTTATTACAAAAAAGGTTGGCACGCAGAAGCTCTATATCTGCTGGCTATGGTTGATTACCTATCCCGCGAAAACCAAATCCCACAGGTAAAAAACTATGATGATCTGCGTTCCGGCAAGTTAAATCGGAGAATCTTTCCTTCTAATGCGATGCTTTTGGATCATTTGGATGGAACTAACAAACATACAGAGGAATGCCTACAAAATGCTATCCCAGAATTTTTGAGATTTAACATTGTGGAATGCGAGGTACGAAATGTCTGCTAATCCCATCACTTTTACAAAGGAGAATATCGATCTATATCTCAAGGAGTTGGCAAAACAGTTCCGGAAGCTGAATGGAACACAAATGTCTGCAGAGATGATTCTGATTGGAGGAGCCTCCATTCTAATCAACTACGGTTTCCGGGATAGCACCTCCGACATTGATGCCTTGATCCGTGCCTCTTCTGCCATGAAGGATGCGATCCGCTATGTATCGGACAAGATGGATCTGCCAGCAGGATGGATCAACGAGGATTTTCGACACACAAGCTCCTATTCTCCCAATTTGATCAAGTATTCCAAACCCTATCGTCAGTATTCCAATGTCCTACACATTCGAACAATTACCGCCGAATATCTGGTGGCAATGAAGCTCATGGCTTTTCGTAGCTATAAGCATGATATTTCGGATATCGTCGGCATTTTAATAGAGCATCAGCAGCTCGGAACGCCGCTGACCTTTGATATGATTGACCGTGCTGTCAACGACTTATACGGTGGGTGGGATAGCCTGCCGGAAGGAGCACAAGAGAGGCTTCAAACAATTTTGAGCACTTCAGACCTTACAGCTTTATATCACGCCTTCTCCGAAGGGGAATCAACGGCAAAGGAAGCACTTGTAATATTTGAACAAAAGTACCCCAGTGTACTGAAAGAAGATAATCTCCAAGATGTCTTAGGTCACTTACTAAACAGAAGGAAGGACAAATAACCAGTCGCAGTTCAGATTGCACAAAGATAAGGACAAGATGTATTCGCTACGCCTTGCCCTTATTTTTGTATGTTCTGAAGAAATCATTATTCTATATGTCACAAGTCCCGATTGCCACACTTTCATATATCTTGTTATTAGTTTCTCTTTCCCTTGTCTTTGCCCTTATGATTCGACAAAACAAGGATAATACAGTGTGAAATCATATAAAAGAAAAGGGTGCACTGCCTGCGAAAAATCCTTTGTTTCCAAGGCTTCCGAAGGATTTTATACCAAGTTTCTTTAAAAAGTAGACATTGGAAATGGCTACTTTTTATAGCCCGTAAGGGCGTAGAAACTTGTATGAGACGTCTTTTGTGTCACTTGTGGCACAAAAGCTTCAATGAAAAGTGTCTACTTTTCATT
>JAZNYV010000012.1:0-13183 GCA_045594585.1 Faecousia sp.
TACGATCCGACTTAGGTGTTGGCATAGCCTGCAACGGGGGAGCCGGGGAACTTAAGCTGACCCACAACGGGGGATACGGCAGCGTCGAACTGCATCTCGCCGTCAATGGCCAGATCGGGAGCCAGCTCCTTGGCCTTGGCGGTGGCAGCCTGGCTGAGACCCACGGTAGCACCTTTGCCGGAGCCCTTGGTGGAGAAGCTGAGCATAGCGACCTTGGGATCCATGCCGAAGAGCTGTGCACAGCGGGCTACGTCAACAGCAACCTCTGCAAGCTGATCTGCAGCGGACTGGACAACGTTGCCCTCCTTGTCCAGCTTGTCGTTATAGGAAATGTTAATGGCACAGTCACCCATGCAGAGCATCTCCTCTCCACGGACCATAATGAAGCAGGAGGAGACCAGGCTGGAGCCGGGCTTGGTCTTAACAAGCTGGAGAGCGGGACGGACCGTATCGGCAGTGGAGTAGGTAGCGCCGCCTAAGAGAGCGTCGGCCTTGCCCATCTTGACCAGCATGGTGCCGAAGTAGTTGCCCTTGGACAGAGCGGCACGGCAGTCCTCTGCACTCATCTTGCCCTTGCGGAGGGCGACCATGGTCTGTACCATCTCGTCCATAGCCTCATAAGTAGCGGGATCGATGATCTCTACACCTTCAATATTGAAACCGCCCTTGGCGGCATTGTCCTTGACCACATTGACCTCACCGATGAGGATAGGGGTCAGGAACTTCTCCTCATTGAGGCGAGCAGCAGCTTCCAGAATACGGGCATCGTGACCCTCGGTGAAAACGATCTTACGGGGGGTCTTCTTCAGTTGGTCGATCAAACGCTGGAACATAGTATTTACCTCCAAATATGATTCTCTGAATTGTTCTGCACTTATGTGCACTTCCGCATGATATTATACTCCATGTTCTCCCAAAAAATCAAGAGTTACCTTCTGCTTTGACGAAATTTCAATGAAATTTCCCGTAATAGGATGGAGAAAGTCCAAGGATACGGCACAGAGCTGCTGATGAGGCAGACCGTAGCCATCCCCACCGTACTGAGGGTCCCCTATAATAGGGAAGCCCATATGAGCACAGTGGACCCTGAGCTGGTGGGTCCTGCCGGTGAGAGGCTCCAGCTCCAAGAGGCTGCAGCCTCCCCTCTGCTCTAAGAGTCTGTATCGGCTCCTGGCAGCCTTGCCGTCCTGACGGACACAGCGCAGGAGGCTGTCTCCCCCCAGCCTGGCAATGGGGGCATCAATGATCCCCTCCTGTGCCGGGGGACAGCCTGCCACGGCGGCGTGGTAGAGCTTATGCAGGCCACCCTCTAAAAGAGCCCGGTGCATCTTGGCATGGGCATGAGCGTTCTTGGCCAGGAGGACCACACCGAAGGTATCCCTGTCTAAACGGCTGACAGGATGGACCGCACAGGGCTGCCCCGTCTGATTGTAATAGTGCAGCAGATAATTGGCAAGGGTCCCCCGGTTCCGTGCAGGAGAGGGGTGCATAAGGATCCCGGGAGCCTTGTCTATGGCGATGAAAGATCCATCCTCATACAGAATAGACAGCTCCCCCTCCTGTGCAGGATACTCCGGCACAGGCTCATCTAAGATCACCTCAACCAGGTCTCCGATCTTGACGGGATAGTTGGTCCTGACAGCCTGACCGTTGACTAAGAAGGCGTGGGAAAATTTCAGTCGTTTGACTAAAGTAGAGGACATAGCAAGCTCCTGCCGCAGAATGGGCAGGAGCTTGGCCTCTCTCTGTGCAATACAGGATAGCTTCATTTGACCTCGTCCTTGGATAGATTGTTGATCCAGTAGCGCATAATGGCACGTCGGGTAACGATGCCGATAAAGTCGTTCTTGTCGTCCACTACGGGGACGAAGTTCTGATCCGATGCCTTTTCCAACAGGCTCCGCAGATCGGCGGTAACGGAGACAGGCTCATTGTCCCTGCGGTGGGATATCTCCATAATATTGTGCTCCTCTGCAGTCTGCAGTCCGTCTCTGCAGAGGTTCTTAACCGCCCACAGCAGATCTCCCTCTGTAAGAGTCCCCCGATACTGTCCTCCCCGGGTGAGAATAGGCAGGGCGGAGTAGCCGGACTTCTCCATCCGCTCCAGAGCCTGCCGCATGGTATAGTCGTCATAGAGACAGGTACACAGTGCCTTGGGTGTTAACAAAAAAATCAAATTCAAAGCCTTTCAACCTCAATTCCTTGTATTTTCCTTCATACACCTCCATTATATCATACTCTTTTATCCTTTTGTATAAATAATTTATGAATTTCTATGATGGAAGCAGAAAATATTTCCTCCTATTTTTGTCTATTGTGTATATGCCGTAAAAAGAGGATATATTTATATATAGTATCCCTTGCTTTTTTCCTGTTTTTATGATAGAATAAGGTGGAATAGGTATGTGCTGAAATAGTATTTTTACAGATTTTTACAGAACAGGAAAGGAGATGCTTATGGCTTCCAAGGCCTATATTTGGTCCAGAGTCTTAAACTATTTAGAGACCAACTATCCCACCACCGTAGCCATCCTGATGCTGGATGACACGGAGGTTTTAGAGATCACGGATCGCAAGATGATCCTCCACTGTCCCTCCTCCTATCGCAAGGAGATCATTCTCACCCGTTTTGCAGACAAGATGCAGGAAGCCATGCGTGAGCTGTTCCAGAGCGACGTAGAGATCGTGGTCCTGGATGACGAGGAGCTCCCTGCCTACAACGGCGACAACAAGAAAAAGAGCTTCATTGACTTTAACTCCCAGTTCACCTTCGACAGCTTCATCGTAGGTCCCTCCAATGAGCACGCCCATTCCGCTGCCATTGCTGTAGCAGAGGAGCGGACAACAGCCTATAATCCCCTGTTCCTCTACGGAGATTCCGGTCTGGGCAAGACCCACCTGCTCTACGCCATTGCCAATCGGGTCCGTCAGAGACACCCTGAGTTCAACATCGTCTATATCCATGCAAGCCAGTTCACCAACGAATTCATCGACGCCGTCCGCAGCGGTAAGAACTTTGAATTTCGCAACAAGTACCACACCGCTGATCTGCTGCTGATCGACGACATCCAATATATCTCAGGCAGAGACGGGACTCAGTTGGAATTCTTCAATACCTTCAATACCCTGTATGAGAAGAACCGTCAGATCGTCATGACCTCGGACCGTCCCCCCACCGATCTGAACAAATTAGAGGAACGGCTCCGCACCCGCTTCGGTTGGGGTCTGATCATTGACGTACAGCCCCCCAACTTTGAGACCCGTGTTGCCATTGCACAGAACAAGGCACAATCTATGGGCTTCGAGCTGCCTATGGAGGTATACCAGTACCTGGCAGAGAATCTCACCAGCAACGTCCGCCAGATCGAGGGTGCCATCAAGAAGATCATGGCCTACCACGAGCTGGACAAATTCCCCTTAGACGTACCCCATGTTTCCAAGGTGGTCAAGGACATCATTAAGAATCGGGAGGACGGGGTCCCCTCTGCAGAGCTGATCATCTCCGAGGTCTGCCGCTTCTATGCCATTGAGGACAAGATGATCCGCGGTACCCAGAAGACCAAGATCGTCAACGAGGCCCGCCAGGTAGCCATGTACCTCCTGCGGACCATGACCGCCATGTCTACCCCGGATATCGGCAAGGAGTTTAACAGGAATCACACTACCGTTCTCCATGCCTCCAAGGCCATTGAGGACAAGCTCAAGGATCCCTCCAACGGCATCCTTGACAACATACGGGACATTCAATCCAAGATCAATTCCCATCTGTGATCCTCCGGAGTTATGCACAGGAGGCTGTGCATTGCCTGTTCACTTCTTAGGCGGAATGTTTTTCCTCAAAGTTGTACACAGGGTCTGTGTACAACCCCGTGAGTTATGCACAGGAGGCTGTGCATAGATTTTCCTTGATATTCCAAGGCTTTTCCCGGTTTTGCACAAGGATCCGCCACACAACAACAATAACAATATATTTTCTTCCTTTCTTTTCTATAGAAAGAAGGAGCGAAAGGAGTCACTCCATGAAGTTCACCTGTGAAAAAGCTCTGCTGGTTTCCGCTATTTCCATTGCAGGCCGTACCGTCTCACCTAAAAGCTCTATTTCCTGCCTGGAGGGCATCCTCCTGCGTGTAGGTGTAGGGGTCCAATTGACCGGCTTCAATTTAGAGACCGGCATTACTGTACGGGTCGATGCGGCAGTTTCCGAGCCCGGTATCTGCGTTATGCCTGCCCGTCTCTTCTTCGATATTATCCGCAAGCTGCCGGATGAGGAGGTCACAGTCTCTGTAGACGAGAGACTGATGGTCTCCATCCGTGGTGGTGCCTCCTCCTTTAAGATCGCTGCTATGGATGCAGAGGATTATCCCGATCTGCCCGACGTAGACTCTAACCGAGGGATCCTCCTGCCTCAGTGTGTCCTCCGTGACATGATCGGCAGCACCATTTTCTCCGTTTCCGAGAGTCAGAGCAGACCCATCCTTACAGGCTGTCTCATTGAGGTTAGCAACGACAGCATTTCCTTAGTTGCTGTGGACGGTGCCCGTTTGGCCCGCCGTACCTGGCACAGCCCCGATCCCATTGACCGTGAGCTTAAGTTCGTTGTTCCTGCCAGCGGCCTCCGTGAGGTGGAGAAGATCCTGACGGACACTGAGGCAGATATGAAGTTCACCCTGGGCAGCAAGCACATCCTCTTCGAGATCGGCGAGGTCACTCTGGTCTGCCGTATCTTAGAGGGAGAGTTTATTGATTGGCGGCGAGTGGTCCCTGTAGACAACCCCATTAAGCTGGTTGCACGGGTAGCAGACTTGACGGCCTCTATTGAGCGTGTGAGCCTCATTGTCTCCGAGAAGATCCAGAGCCCTGTTCGCTGCATCTTCGGCGATCGGGTAGCGGATTTCCACACTACCAATACCATCGGCACTGCACACGATACCTGCTCCATCGCCGGCAACGGCAATGAGCTGGAGATCGGCTTTAAGTGCAAGTATCTCTTAGATGCTCTCAAGGCCATTCCCTCCGAGGAGGTCACCATGGAGCTAAAGAACGGCCTGAGCTCCATCGTATTCACTCCCGTAGACGAGAAGCACGACTTCTCCTACATGGTCCTGCCCATCCGTTTACACTGATCCTGATAACGAGGTACTGCTATGAAGGTTACCGTCCGTCGTTCCGCTCCCAAGGAGCATTTGGTTCCTATTACCACAGAATTTATTAAGTTAGAGAGCTTCCTTAAGCTGGCAAACGCCGTTGAATCCGGTGGAATGGCCAAGAATCTGATCCAGGACGGCTATGTGCTGGTCAACGGTGAGGTCTGCACCATGCGGGGCAAGAAGCTCCGTCCCGGTGACAAGGTCACCTTTGAGGGTGTGACCTATGGGGTAAGCGATGGAGCTGAATAAGCTCACCCTCCGAGGCTTCCGCAATTACAGCTATACGGAGGCAAGCTTCGTCCCCGGTGTCAATCTGATCGTAGGCAGCAATGCCAACGGCAAGACCAACCTCTTAGAGGGGATCTCTTATTTATCCACGGGCCACGGCTTCCGTACACGGAAGGAGCAGGAGCTGATCTCCTTCGGCGCAGACTTTGCGGAGCTGGAGGCACAGCTCTGCTCCCATGATAGGGAGCAGGTGCTCAAGGCCATCCTCTTCGCCGGCAGACGGCCCCGACAGCTATGGCTCAACGGCGTCAAGCAGAGGACGGCTGCAGGGATCGCAGGGATCCTGACTACGGTCCTGTTCTGCCCGGAGGATCTGCTGATCCTTAAGAAGGGGGCGGCTCCCAGGCGTAAGCTCTTGGACACGGTGATCTGTCAGCTCCGGCCCAATTATGCCGCAGCCCTGGGAGAATACCAGCGGATCCTGGAGCAGAAGGCCGCGGTCCTCCGTGAGCGGTACGATCACCCCTCTATGCTGGAGATCCTGCCGGAGTATAATGACAGGCTGATCCAATTCGGTGGCCTGCTGATCTCCTACAGAGCGCGGTACCTAAAGGCCCTGGAGGAGGCGGCTACGTCCTATCACAAAGAATTCTCCGGGGACCGTGAGACCCTGACCCTACAATATCAGACGGTTTCTACGGTGGAGGATCCCTTTGCTCCCGTAGACGTGATCCGCGGGTGGCTCCGACAGCATTTAGAGTCTCACAGCCGTGCAGAGTTAGAGAGCTGCAGCTGCTTATCCGGCCCCCACAAGGATGATTTTATTGCTTCCCTCAACGGTCTGCCCATGGCGGCCTTCGCCTCCCAGGGTCAGACCCGTACTGCTACCATTTCCATTAAGCTGGCAGAACGGCAGCTTCTTAAGAGGGATACGGGAGAAGAGCCCCTTCTCCTGCTGGACGACGTGCTGTCCGAGCTGGATGCAGGACGGCAGGACTTCGTCCTTAACAAGCTAAACAGCGGCCAGGTCTTTATTACCTGCTGCGAAACAGACCGCTGGACGGCCCTGGGCCGCGTCCTGCAGATCGAAAACGGCCAGGTTCTCTGAGGTGCCCTATGTATGTATCTATCGGTTCGGATTTCTCAGTAAGAGACCGATGTATTATCGGGATCTTCGACTTAGACAACAGCAGCACCTCTAAGCATACCCTTAGATTCTTAGCCGAGGCAGAGAAACGGGGAGAGATCGTAGATGTCTCCGGTGACCTGCCTAAGAGCTATGTGATCACAGAAGAATTCGGACTCATGCGAGTCTATTTAACCCAGTATAACGCGGCTGTTTTGGAAAAACGCCTGGATTCTCATCCATAATTTGGATAAAAAGGAGGACAGTATATGTCCGAAGAAATGAACACCCTGGTAGAACAGGAATATGATGCGTCCCAAATTCAGGTCTTAGAGGGCCTGGAGGCAGTTCGGATGCGTCCCGGTATGTATATCGGCTCCACCTCTGCCAGCGGCCTGCACCACCTGGTCTATGAGATCGTAGACAATTCCATTGACGAGGCTCTTGCAGGCTATTGTAAGCACATTACCGTTACCATTAACCCCGGCGATACCATTACCGTTACAGACGACGGCAGAGGCATCCCCATAGATATCCAGGCTCAGACAGGCAAGCCTGCCCTGGAGGTTGTATTCACCGTGCTCCATGCCGGCGGCAAGTTCGGCGGCGGTGGCTACAAGGTCTCCGGCGGTCTCCACGGTGTAGGTGCCTCCGTTGTCAATGCCCTGTCCGAGTGGCTGGTAGCCCGTGTCCATAAGGACGGCAAGATCTATGAGATGAAGTTCTCCCGTGGACATATTACCCAGGAGATGACCGTCATCGGGGAGACGGACAAGCAGGGGACCATGGTGACCTTTAAGCCGGATCCCGAGATGTTCGACACCACCGTATATGACTACGAGATCCTCCATACCCGTATGCGGGAGCAGGCCTTCCTCAACGGCGGCCTGACCATTTCCATTGCAGACAAGCGGACAGAGGATGGCCCCTCCGAGACCATGTGCTATGAGGGTGGTATCCGGGAATTCGTCCGTTGGTACAACCGCCACAAGACCCCTCTTCACGAGGAGGTCATCTATATGTCCGGTATGCGGAATGATGCCCATGCGGAGGTTTCCCTGCAATATAACGACAGCTTTACGGAGAATTTAGTCTCCTTTGCCAACAACATCCATACCCCCGAGGGCGGTATGCATGAGACCGGCTTTAAGACTGCATTGACCCGTGTCATGAACGCCTACGGCATGAAGGCAGGGATCATTAAGACCGATGCAGACAAGGTCTCCGGCGAGGACTGCCGTGAGGGCTTAACTGCTATTATTTCCGTCAAGTTGACAGACGCCCAGTTCGAGGGACAGACCAAGGCCAAGCTGGGCAATGCCTATATCCGTACCTTAGTGGATAACGTGGTCAATGAGCAGCTTGCTACCTACTTTGAGGAGCATCCTGCCGTAGCCCGTATTATCTTAGAGAAGGCCATGACTGCCAATCGGGCAAGAGAAGCCGCCCGTAAGGCCCGTGAGCAGATCCGCCGCAAGACTGCCTTAGGCGGTGCGGCTATGCCGGACAAGCTGCGAGACTGCAACGAGACGGATCCCACTCTTACCGAGCTGTACATCGTGGAGGGTGACTCTGCAGGGGGCTCTGCCACCCAGGGCAGAGATTCCCGTTTCCAGGCCATCCTGCCTCTGTGGGGCAAGATGCTCAATGTAGAGAAGGTCCGTGAGGATAAGGTCATCGGCAACGACAAGCTGCAGCCCGTCATAGCGGCTCTGGGTGCCGGGATCGGTGAGGAGTTCCATTTGGAGAAGCTCCGCTACCACAAGATCGTTATCATGGCCGATGCCGACGTAGACGGCAGTCATATCAGGACCCTGATGCTTACCTTCTTCTTCCGCTATATGCGGCCCCTTATTGAGAAGGGCTACGTCTATTCCGCTATGCCCCCTCTGTACAAGCTGACCAGGGGCAAGACCACCCGTATGGCCTTCTCCGATGAGGAACGGGATCGGATCTCTGCAGAAATGCGTGCAGACAATCCTAATGCAAAGGTGGACATTGCCCGATTCAAGGGCCTGGGCGAAATGAATCCCCAGGAGCTGTGGGATACCACCATGGACCCGGAGAAGCGGACTCTCAAGCGGATCGAGCTGGAGGATGCCCGTAAGGCAGACGAGATCTTCACCCTCCTTATGGGAGAAAGGGTGGAGCCCCGTAAGGAATTTATCGAAACCAACGCCCGTTACGTCACCAATCTGGATTACTGATGGGTAACAAGGAGGAAACACCTTGGCACATAAGAAAGACTATAAGCCGGAGGATATCCGATACCCTGATCAGGCTATCGTTACCTCTGAGCTTGTACAGGAAATGAAGACCAGCTACATGGAATACGCCATGTCCGTCATTATCGGCAGAGCTCTCCCGGATGTTCGGGATGGTCTCAAGCCGGTACACCGTCGGATCCTGTATGCCATGTACGAGGATAATTTAACAGCGGACAAGCCCTTTAAGAAGTCTGCTACCTGTGTCGGTGACGTCTTAGGCCGTTACCATCCCCACGGCGATGCTTCCGTTTATGATGCATTGGTCCGTTTGGCACAGGATTTCTCTATGCGGTATATGCTGGTAGACGGTCACGGCAACTTCGGCTCCGTAGACGGAGACCCCCCTGCCGCTTACCGTTATACCGAGGCCAGACTCTCCAAGATCTCCAACGAAATGCTAAGGGATCTGGAGAAGGAGACGGTGGATTGGGATCCCAACTTTGACGAGACCCGCAAGGAGCCCCGTGTGCTCCCCAGCCGATTCCCCAATCTATTGGTCAACGGCTCCTCCGGCATTGCTGTCGGTATGGCTACCAACATCCCTCCTCACAATCTGACGGAGGTCATTAACGCCTGTCTCTGCGTCCTGGATAACCCGGAGGCAGGGCTGGCAGAGCTGATGGAGCACGTGACCGGCCCGGACTTCCCCACTAAGGCACTGATCTTAGGCAGAGCCGGGATCCGCAGTGCCTATGCTACCGGCAAGGGCCGTATTACCATGCGTGCTCGGACGGAGATCGAGGAATTCGGTCAGAACCGTCAGCGGATCATTGTCACCGAGATTCCCTATCAGGTCAACAAGCGGATGCTCATTAAGGCTATGGCAGACCAGGTCAACGAGAAGCGGCTGGAGGGTATCTCCGACATCCGTGACGAGTCTGACCGTAACGGTATGCGGATCGTCATTGAGCTCAAGCGTGAGGCCAATGCACAGGTGGTCCTAAACCGCCTCTATGCACAGACCTCTCTGCAGACCAACTTTGCCGTCAATATGCTGGCACTGGTCAAGAACCAGTCTCAGCCTAAGGTCCTGACTCTCCGTGAGATCATTGACGAGTACCTGGCACATCAGGAGGAAGTCATTATCCGCCGTACTCGTTACGAGCTCCGCAAGGCAGAGGAACGGGCACACCTGCTCCGGGGTCTCATTATTGCACAGGACAATATTGACGAGGTCATCCGCATCATCCGTTCCTCCTACGACAATGCCAAGGAGAATCTGATGGAGCGGTTCGGCCTCAGCGAGATCCAGGCACAGGCTATCTTAGATATGCAGCTCAAGCGTCTCCAGGGTCTGGAGAAGGACAAGCTCCTTGCAGAGTTTGAGGAGCTGCAGGTCAAGATCGCTCACTACAAGGAGATCCTTGCCGATATTAACCTGGTCCGTGATATTATCCGTGAGGAGCTCACTGTGATCCGTGACAAGTTCGGCGATGACCGCCGCACAGAGATCGTAGATGTAGAGGATGAGATCGACGACGAGGATCTCATTGAAGAAGAGGACTGCTGCTACACCCTGTCCAATGCAGGGTATATGAAGCGTATGCCTGTAGATACCTACCGCTCTCAGCGTAGAGGCGGCAGAGGCATCTCCGGCCAGAGCCTCAAGGAAGAGGACTATATTAAGAACCTCTTTATTGCTTCCACTCACGACTATCTGCTGTTCTTTACCAACACAGGCAGAGTCCATCGTAAGAAGGGCTACCTGATCCCCGAGGCAGGCCGTACCGCAAGAGGCACCAATATCGTCAATATCCTGCCTTTAGAGGGAGAAGAGCGAGTGACCGCTATGCTCCTGACCCGTGAATTCTCCGAGAAGGAATACATTATGATGGTCACCCGTAACGGTACTGTTAAGAGAATGCAGCTGTCCGATCTATATACCGCCCGTAAGGCCGGGATCCGTGTCCTCAACATCGAGGAGGGAGACGAGCTCATTGCTGTAATGAAGACCTCCGGGGAGGATAACATCCTGATCGCTACCCGTAAGGGTATGGCAATCTGCTTCAAGGAGCAGGATGTACGCTGTATGGGCAGAATGGCCACCGGCGTCCGTGGCATCCGTCTCAAGGACGGCGACATGGTAGTAGGTGCCGCAGTGGCAGAGCCCGGGAAGGCCCTCCTGTCTGTGACGGAGAAGGGCTATGGCAAGCGGACTCCCGTAGAGAGCTATATGCGTGGTGACGAGGTCCAGAGCCGTGGCGGCATGGGCAAGAAGAACTACAAGCTCACAGACAAGACCGGTGCCGTAGTCGGGGCCTGCGTGGTTGGGGATAACGAGGATCTGATCATGATCGAATCCGGCGGCGTGATCCTCCGCACCTCTGTAGAGAGCATCAGCATCCAGGGCAGAGATACCCAGGGTGTGATCATTATGCGCATCGGTGCAGGCAACCGTCTCATCGCTCTGCAGAATATCCTCAGAGCAGAGGAAGAGGAGCAAGCTCCTCCTACAGGCCCGCAAGAATAGGAGTAAACAATGGAATTTGAAGAAGTATTGGATCAACAAGAAGAAACAGAGTCTCAGGACAAGCCCGTCTTTGTCTGTCATACCTGTCTGGACGTAGATGCACATTTAGAGGCTTCTAAGGCGGCTTTAGGTAAGGGAAGTTGGGTCTTTAACCTGATCACCTATCTTATCTTTGCCGGTGTGGCAGGGTATATGGTCTTCGATTCTATTCAGAATCACCGCTGGCAAGCCAATGCTATATACTTTGTTGTGATCGTGGCTCTCTTTGTATTCCTTATGATCACCCGTAAGAATGCACCTAAGAAGGCTATGGCACGGTGGGAGGAGGCCATTATTCAGAGATACGGCTCTCCTGCCCTCCATTTGACTACGGAATTCTATGAGCTGTCCCTTGCACAGAGTCTCCGGGAGGATGAAGAGCAGTTTATTTGTGCCGGCTATTCCTCCGTTAAGGAGATCGTCGAAACGGAGAAGCTGTTCCTCCTCCGCCACGGCAAGAATCAGTTCTACTTCGTAGCCAAGGACGGCTTCACACGGGGGACTGCAGAGGAGTTCCGCTCCTTTATTACCCGGAAAATGGGAGGGCAATAGGATGGCTTTGTTTCTCAATCGCCGTAAGGGAGAAGAAAAGAAGCTGGGTCTGTATATCCACATCCCCTTCTGCAGGAGTCGGTGTGGGTACTGCAGCTTCTATTCCAACGGAGGGCGTATGGATCCCAAGACCGTGGATCACTATATGCAGGCTCTGGCGGATCATATGAAGGAAACGGGAAAGGGCACCAGGGACTATGTGGTAGATACCATCTACTTCGGCGGCGGCACGCCTACCTATTTCGGTGCAGAGAATCTGGATACTGTTCTGGATGAGATCCACCGCAATTTCCGTGTCAGCTTAGACCCGGAGATCTCTGTAGAGGCCAATCCCGACAGCTTAGATGAGAAGACCCTGAAGAGACTCCTAAAGGCAGGCTTTAACCGTCTGTCTATTGGCGTCCAGTCTCACAATGACGAGATCCTCAAAGCCATGGGCAGACCTCATACCTTTGAGGAGGCCAAGGAGGCTATGGAGCTTGCCCGTAAGGTAGGCTTTGCCAATATTTCCATGGATCTGATGTACGGCCTCCCCGGACAGGACATGGAGATCTGGATGGAGTCTGTGGAAAAGGTAGTTGCCATGAGGCCGGAGCATATTTCCTGCTACTGCCTCACCTTAGAAGAGGGCTGTGCCATGTTCGACTACCGCAAGAGTCTGAACATTGCCGACGACGAATATCAGTTGAGGATGTACCTTATGGCATCCCAGTATCTCAGAGAGCATGGATATGACCATTACGAGATCTCCAATTTTGCCAAGAAGGGCATGGAATCCCGTCACAATATGAAGTACTGGCTGGGTAAGGAGTATATCGGCTTCGGTCCCTCTGCTGCCTCCGATTTTGGCGGCAAGCGGTTTAAGATCCTGGACGATATCGGCGGCTATATTGAGGGGATCCACAAGCAGGGACAGATCCTCTCTGAGTGTGAGAGCGTCTCTCCCCGTGATCGGTCGGGAGAATATCTGATGCTCCGTGCCCGTCTCAAGAGAGGGATCTCCCCCAAGGAATACGAGGCAAGGTTCCTCCGTTCCTTTGAGCCCATGCATCAATTCTTAGAGCGTTGTGCCGGAGAGGGTTATGCAGAATACACAGATGGCCGCTGGGTCCTGACAGAGAAGGGTTGGTTTATTTCCAACACCATTATCTGCGAGCTCCAGGAGGCCCAGAGCAGAGCAAAGCCCCTACCCGGGAAGATCTAAAAAACCACAAGGGGCTGTCTCAAAACTAAAATTCTCAGCGTAACCTCTGGCAAATAGTTTCGAGCAGGTTATGCACAGATTTATAGGTTTTTGTGCATAAAATTTGAAATTTTTTCTAAAAAAGGCACACCAAACCAAGGTGGTAGATTT
>JAZNYV010000013.1:0-40496 GCA_045594585.1 Faecousia sp.
TGAGGAGAGTCATCTACTCCCCATACTGCCTTTGTCTTATGCTACTTTCTCCGCACCTCTAAGTAGACTTTGATGAAGTGATACAACCTCCTCAATTCCTCCTGTGTTGCCTTCTTCAACAGCACCACGATCATTTCAATGTAATTCATAACAATTCTCCTTTATTTTTTCTACGGATAACTTGACATTACCGCTCCTCTATGATACATTTATTGCAGTGTAATATTCTATACATGGAATATTGCACTAAACATGAAGCCGCTGTAAAGAAGCGAAAAAATGGAGGAATCTACAAATGAAAAAATTACTGGCAATGATCCTTGCACTATGTGTGCTGCTGTCCCTGGCTGCATGCTCCACAGCCCCTGCAGATGATGCTGATAGCACCACTAAGTCTACAGAAGCACAATCTACCGAGCCCGGAACCGAAAGCACTCCAGAGCAGACCACCGAAGAACCCACTGAAGAGCCTACATCAGAGACCGAAGAACCCGCTGACCCCTACAAGGTTACATTTAGTTCTGTAAAATCCTACAAAAACTCTATCGGTACTGTATGGATGCAAGCCATTGTTGAAGTCGAAAACACCGGTACATCCGATCTCTTCCTGGAACCCGGCAGCTGTGATCTTGAAGATGCCGAAGGTCATTTAGTTGCAAGTAAAGATCTGAGCGTTTATCCCCAGATCATCGCTCCCGGTGAAAAAGCATATTACTACGAAGAAACGATTCTTGATACTCTGACAGAGCCTATGGACCTTAAGATCCTTCCCCGACTCGAAATTAAGAAATCTACCACCGAACACATCACGTATCCGGTAACAGATATCAGCATTACGGATAACACCTACGGATATCTTGATATCCTCGGAAGAGTGGAAAACACTACACAATCCGATGCATCTATGGTTTATGTCGCTGTGACTCTGTTTAATGAGGCCTCTGAACCCATTGGTTTGGTATTCACTATCCTCACCGACGACATAGCTCCCGGCGAAAAGATCGGATTTGAAGCAAGCGGATTGTCTCTGCCCGATGATGTCACTGCGGATGCTGTAGCAAGCTATACCGCCGTTGCATATCCCTATCAATTCCAGTTTGACTTCTGATCCCATAAGCAAAAAAAGACCGCCTCCGGGTACCAGCCGGAAGCGGTCTTGTAGAAAAATCTCACTGTCAAAATATAGGATTCGTCTACCCTTTTATGGTAGCACAGAAGTTCCGAAAAGTCAAACATAAAAGGAGGATGTATGGCAACGATCAAGCGCATAGACGGAAAAACAGGCGTTTCCTTTAAGATCACCGTTACGAAGGGTGTAGATATCAACGGCAAGCAGGTTCGGCATTTCCGCACATGGAAACCGGAGCAGGCCATGACGGAACGGCAGATGCAGAAGGCTGTACAGAAGGCGGCTATTGACTTTGAGCGAGAGATCGAACAGGGCTATGCTGTTGACGATCGGCAGACCTTCGCACAGTATGCAGAGTATGTGCTTGCTCTAAAGGAGCGTACCGGCACGAAGCATAAAACCGTTTATGGATACCGCCGCCTAACGGACCGTTTATATCCTGCCATCGGTCACATAAGGCTATCTGAGCTTCGCCCCCAGCATTTGAACACGCTGTACAAGAATCTGTCTGCTGTGGGTGTTAGAAAGGATGGACAGAAGGCCACGAGCAAAATTGATCTGAATGCCGAAATGAAAAGCCGGCGGCTTAGCAGAGCGAAGCTGGCAGAGATGGCCGGTATTTCCTCCTCGACAGCTTCTGCCGCTTGTCGTGGATGCAGTATTACCCGCTGCAAGGCAGAGAAAATAGCGGCGGCATTAGAGCTGCCCTTTGCAAAGGTCTTTGCCTCCACACAAGATAATTCACCTCTATCCACCTCCACATTGCTTGCATATCACCGTTTTATCCACACCGTGCTGGAGCAAGCGGAGAAGGAAATGCTCGTGCCATACAATGCAGCAGAAAAGGCAACACCGCCGAAGCTGCAACGGCATGAGGTAAACTACTTCCAACCGGAGCAGATCCGTGGGATTCTGGAAGCCCTAAAGACCGAGCCTATGAAATGGCATCTGATTGTTCATCTGTTGATCGTCACAGGCTGTCGCCGTGGGGAGATCCTGGGGCTGAAATGGTCAAAGGTGGACTTCGATACAAATCGCATTCGTATAGACACTGCACTGCTATACTCTCGGGACCGGGGCATTTATGAAGGAACTACGAAAACAGGCAATGTCAGAAGCCTTGGACTACCTGCCGAAACCATAGACTTGCTGAAAGAGTATCGCAGACAGTATCTTGAGCTGAAGCTCGTGAACGGTGACCGCTGGAATGAAACGGACTATGTCTTCGTGCGTGACGATGGGAGACCGATGCATCCGGATAGCCTTGCACATTGGTTACGTGGCTTCTCGGAACGGCACAGCTTACCCCATATCAACGCCCATGCATTCCGCCACACAGTAGCATCTGTTCTGATTGCAAACGGTACAGATGTTGTTACCGTCTCAAAGCAGCTTGGGCATTTAGATGTTAGCACGACCGAAAATTTCTATGCACACATCATTGAAGAAAACAAGCAGAAGGCCACCGAGTGCATCGCCGATGTACTCCTCAGACAGAAAAGAGCGTAAAAAAAGCGGGCAGCAGTTATTTGGTAGACTGCTGCCCGTTTTGTGCACCCAAAAGCAAAATTTTGACGTCGTGCACCAAAAATGCACCAAACCAAAAATCACACTTTCCAAAGTGCTCGGAAAAATCAGAAAAACAGCCGATTTCCGAAGGAAAAAGGCTGTTTTAATGGAGCTACTGGCCGGACTCGAACCGGCGACCTGCTGATTACGAATCAGCTGCTCTACCGACTGAGCCACAGTAGCGATTCGCAGACATTATTGTACCCTATTTCCGTCCAATTGTCAAGGGAAAATTTCGCCATTCCGAAGGTAAATGTTATGGATCATTTTACTTTTTTACTTACGGGGGAGGCGTGAGCCTTTGCTCTCCTGTGGCCGAAGAGCAGGGCACCGGACAGAACAGAGAGGGGGATAGCCAGGATAACGCCTACGGAGCTGGCCACGGCCTGGACGACCTCAACGGAGAGGTAGGCGGTACTCATAAGCTGTCCGTAAGAGGGCTCAAGGGAGACCAGATAGATCATCATAATAAGGCCGGAGCCTACGAATGCCAAAATCAAGGTATTGGTCATGGTACCCACCATGTCTCTGCCAATGGCAAGGCCGGACTTGATCAGCTCCTTGCGGCTCAGATCGGGATTGACGGTGATCAGCTCCTTCATGGCAGAGCTGATGCTCATGGCAACGTCATTTACTGCGCCCAGGGCGGCAATGAGGATGCCGCCTACCAGCAGATCCCCCAGTTGGATGGAAGCAGTAACGGGCTGTCCCTGCTTGATCTGCAGGAGGGCCTCAATGGTGGGCTCTACCTCATAGGTCTTGTAGCCGTTAATCCGCATGATCTGACAGGCGATCTCACCGAAAACAGCAGCAATGACAACGCCGGAAACAGTGCCGATAATGGCACAGAGGGTCTTCTTGTTCACGCCGTCCAGGATCACGAAGTCTACAACGGTCACATAGGCACACATCCCAAGAATGGTGGGAAGGGTAGGAGCACCGCCGATCAGCAAGGGGATCAGAACAGCAAACAGACAGATAAAGGAGAGTGACAGGCTCAGCAGAGACTTTGCACCAACTCTGCCGCCTACCAGAACGGTGATCAGCAGGAAAAGAGCCAGGACAATGAGAAGGGGCTTGGTACGGTCATAGTCCTGGAGGACCAGGTCCGTTACAGTACCGTTCTCATATACCACAGCGAGGGTCACACTGTCGCCGACCTTAACGGGGGTGCCGTAGAGGTAGCTCATGTTGTTCACAACGTTCTCAAAACGCTGGCCTATGTAGTCACCGCTTGTAAGCTCCACGGTGAGATACTGCTTGCCTACAGGGACATCCTCAAAATCCTGCTGGGACTCGTATTGATTCTTGGAAATTTCCAGGACCTCTGCTCTTTCGTACACGATGCCCTGATGGACCGTGGATTGGGGAATGGAGGGAACTGTCTGTGCCCGATCATAGGCCCAATAGAACAGCCCTGCCGCAAGGGTCAGGATCAATATGGCAAGGAGGGGGGATGCGATCCCTTCTACGGGATTCCTCTTGAGCAGAAGGTAGCTCTTGATCCCAAGGAGGGTGCCGCCCACAGTCATGAGACTGCTGCTGAGAATGGCAAGAAGGGTAGGCTCGCTTACGAGACTCCGGCACAACAGAGCAATACCGCCTAAAGCCAAACAGAGCCCTGCAGAAAGGAATAGGTGGGGAAGCTTCTTTTTCATATATCATACCTCGCGGAAATGGGGATCGGGCAGATCCCACAGCTTATCAAATACCTATTATAATGGTCCGAGGGGGCTCTGTCAAGGAGGGAGAGGAAGGAACTTTCGTCTAAAAGCAGGGATTGGGAAAAACCACCCGGAAATCGGTAGCTTGTCCCTCGTAATATGGTATTTAGAATAGCAAGATGAACAAGGAAAACCGACAGAAATTGTGATTCTCTACAAAAAAAGAAAAACATGGAATCCGAGGCAAAATTGCTGTGGAAATTTTTACGGTTTTATGGTATCATGTTCCTATCACTATGGACTTTTATGCATAAATGCTGAGGTCTGTAAATTTTAAGGAGGAAAAACCTATGAGAAACACTCTCAAGAGAGCCATCAGCCTGTTCCTGGCTGTTATGATGGTTCTCGGCGTATTGCCTGTAATGGCATTCGCCGCCGATACCTTTGTTGCAACTGCAGCAAACGGTATTCCCGAGGGCAAGGACATCGTGATCTACAATGCCCTTGGCTCCAGCGTTTTCGGTGCTGTCAATGCCGGAAACGTGTCCCCCAGCACAGCCACCCTGACCGATGGCAAGCTGGAAGTCAGTGAAGGCGCAGGGGCCTACCGCCTGACCAAGAACTCTGACGGCACCTACTACATGACCTACGGCACCAAGTATCTGATCGCCGTAGACAGCAGCACCCTGGGCTTCTCCGACAGCCCTGCAAAGGGTGCTAAGTGGAACATCAAGGCTGCTACCGGCGGCTACCACATTGCAAGTGCTGAGATCATGTACGGCAAGAACCCCGTATACATCGAGTACTTCAACAGTGCATTCAAGCTCTGGAGCTACAAGGTAGAGAATGATGCTAACCACGTTATGTGCTTCTACGAGCTGCCCGAGGGTGCAGACGACGATCACGACGGCAGAGTCGGCGCCGATGCTCTCCCCGCAGGCGAGCTCCCCAAGGATGGAAGCAAGGTCGTTATTTACAACCATAACGGTGAGTCCTGCATCGGTCCCGTTGACGGTGTCAGCCTGTCCGCTATTTACTCCACTCTGGAGGGCGAGACTCTGTCCCCCGGTAACGGCTCTCTGATCTTCACCGTTCACACCGACGGCACCTACTACACCTTCGAGAATGACGGGATGTACCTCCGTACCTCCGACAACAATGCAGACGGCACCAACGCCGAGGAGCTGTACTTCGTTGCCGAAGAGAGTGACTACACCAAGTGGACCCTGGAAGAGGTCGAGGGCGGCTACATTATGGCCAACAAGATCGCTACCTACAAGAATAAGCCCGTTGTTCTGGAGTACTTCGGCGAGTCCTTCAAGGGCTGGACCACCGGCAGCGGTGCCATTGACCTGTATGCGATGAAGTTCTTCGAGGTAGAGGACGAGCTGAACATCGGTTATGTCCTGGATCCCACCATGACCATCACCGCTCAGAATGCTTACCTGGGAATTCCCTATGAGTTCAAGATGAAGCTGGACGAGCTCAGCGAGGTCATGAGTGTTAAGATGACTGCTTCCATTGACGGCGGCGCGGCTTTTGAGCTGGAGGCCAAGTCTATCGAGAACAATGAGTATGTCTACGCTATCGACGGCTCCAAGCTTACCGGCACCAAGCTGACCCTTAAGGGCACTGCAAGCAACGAGTACAACATGACCTACGGCGACGAGGTTACTGTTGATATCTCCGACGAGCCCGTCATCGTGTCTGTATCTCCCGCAACCAACGAGTCCACCGGCACCGACAAGACGCCCGAGATCGTTGCTACCATTGCAAACTGCGGCACCAACCCCACCGTAGTTATGACCATCAACGAGGAGACTGTTAAGCCCACCGTTAGCGGCTCCAAGATCAGCTATAAGCCTGCTGAGCCCATGGATGACGGCCGTTATTCCGTATATCTGTCCGTAACCCGTGAGGACGGCAAGTCTACCGAGATGAACTGGTCCTTCACCGTCGGTGAGGACACCCTGGGCCTGTACTACGGCCAGATGCACTCTCATACTGCTGAGTACTCCGACGGTGCAGGCACCTTGGAGGATGCTTACGAGTATGCTGCCAAGGCAAAGGACATCGACTACATGTTCGTTACCGACCACTCCAACTACTTCGACACCACCAAGACCGCTACCACCTCCAGCTACTACGACCTGTCCTCTCTGGAGATGGCTAAGTCCGGCGGCATCACCAAGTGGGAAGAAGCCAAGCTGACCGCTCTCAAGTATACCACCGATTCCTTCATCGCCGCTTACGGCTACGAGATGACCTGGTCCGGCGGCCCCGGCCACACCAATTCCTTCAACACCTACGGCACTGTTTCCCGTAACAATGCTGAGATCAACAACAAGACCGGCTATGCAGGTATGCACCGCTACAACGACCTGATGGTTTATGCAAACTTGGGCCTGGACGTTAACGGCACTCCCGTAGCAGAGGGCGTCAAGACCAAGTACATCGAGGACGCTCCCGTTGTATCTCAGTTTAACCACCCCGGCAAGACCTTCGGCAACTTCGACAACTTTGCAGGCTACACTCCCTCCCGTGACAGCGTTCTGTCTCTGGTTGAGGTAGGCAACGGCGAAGGTGCTGTTGGCGGCAACGCATATTTCCCCAGCTATTCCGAATACGATCTGGCTCTGTCCAAGGGCTGGCACGTAGCTCCCACCAACAACCAGGACAATCACAAGGGTAAGTGGGGCGATGCCAACACCGCACGCGACGTTGTCGTTACCGACGACTTCACCGAGGCAGGCCTCTACAGAGCAATGGCTGCCCGTCAGGTATATGCTACCGAGGACCAGAACCTCCGCATTTACTACTATCTGAACGATGTTCTCATGGGCGGTGTTGTTCCTGTTGAGGACGACCAGACCATCGAGAAGATCACCATCAAGGCTTCCATCTCCGATCCCGACAAGGAAGGCCTGGGCAAGATCGAGGTCATCGGTGAGAACGGCCTGACCGTTTACTCCGTTGCCGTAGCAGGCTCCACCTACGAGCTCAAGGTAGAACTGCCCAACACCGACGCTTACTACTACCTCCGCGTTACCGAGGCTGACGGCGATATCGCTGTTACTGCTCCTGTTTGGGTTGGAGAGGCTACCCCCATTACTGCTGCTGTTGACACCGAATCCTATGTCCATCAGTGGAATGTTCCCGAGACCCTGACTGCTGTTGTCACCAACTCCGCCGATGCAGAGTATGTTGTGAACAAGACTGAGTGGACCCTCACTGTTGCAGGTGAGACCTCCGTACTTTACACCGATACCGAGGCTAAGACCGTTGCTGCCGGTACCGAGCTGGTCGTCACCTATGATTATGCTCCCGTAGAGATCGAGGGCAACCATACCGTTCATGTTACCTTCTACGGCACCTACAGAGGCAAGGACTTCAAGTGCATGGCTGAAGTTCTGCTGAAGGGCGTCGTTGACCCCCTCAAGCTGGTTAAGGTAGGCGTTGACTACAGCCACGATAACTACTATCTGTCCGGCAACTACAAGGACAATGCAGGCAACTTCGTCCAGTTCTGTGCACAGAACGGCGTTCTGGCCGATGAGATCCAGGCAGGCGAATTCACTCTTGAGAACTTCCAGGAGAACGAATATGATCTGCTGGTCCTGACTGTTCCCTATCTGAGAAAGGACGGCAAGGCCAAGACCTATACCGACGAAGAGCTGGCAATTTTGAAGACCTTCGTGGAAAACGGCGGCAGCCTCATCGTCTGCTCCAAGTCCGACCGTGAGAACGACTACGACAACTGTGCAGACAACTCCAACGCGATTCTGGAAGCTGTAGGCGCACATACCCGTGTGGTCAACGGTATCATCGTTGATAACGACATGAAGGCTAACGAGGCTTACCGTGTCTACTTCTCCAGCAAGAGCAACTTCAACACCGAGCATCCCTTCACTGCCGGTGCTTACACCTCCTCCAATGCATTTAACACCCTGTCCTCCCCCGAGAATCAGACCGGTTTCCAGGTCTACAACGGTGCTCCCATCGAGATCCTGGAAGGCTACGAGGGCAAGGTCGAGACCCTGATCCGTGGCTACAACACCACTTGGGGCTCCCACTATGACGGCTACTTCACCGGCTCCTCCTTCGTTCCCGAGTACGACGAGAACGACGAGACCAAGGTTTCCGTTAAGATGGGCGACGTCAATGTTATGACCTACGAGGATATGGGCAACGACAACTGGATCGTTACCTCCGGCGTTACCTTCTTCTCTAACTATGACATTAAGGACGACGTTGACTACGCTAACAAGTTCATCCTCCGCAACATTATCCGTACAATGGAAGAGAAGAAGAACGGCGCAGAGGTCGTTACTCCCATGGCCACTGTTAAGAAGCAGGTCGAGGGCGAGTTCACTGTTGACGGCTATGTTACCTCCAACGCTTCCGCATATGACCAGGATACCGCATTCTTCGATTGCATCTACATCCAGGATAAGAACGGCAACGGCCTGAACATCTTCCCCGTTGCAGGTAACTACTGCATCGGCATGCATGTCCGCTGCCATGGCGGCATCACCTTCTACTGCGGCGAAGTTGAGCTGAACCTCAGCACCGACTACAACGGCAGCATCCGCATCCTTTCCGATGAGCTGTACGAGGTACAGCCTGCCCGTGTCACCTGTAAGGAAGCTATGTCCGACGCAGCTATCGGTAACCTCATGAAGGTCGGCGGCATGGTCGTAGACCTCCACTACACCGAGGGCATCGTTGACAAGATCTATGTACAGGATGCTACCGGCATCGCTTGCGTATTCATCAACGGCTACATCAACAAGGTCTACTCCGGCTTGGACACCCTCTCCATCGGCGATATGGTCTATGCTACCGGTATCGGTTCCCGCGACGTAGACGAGACCGCTGCTGACGGTGCTGTCTTTGCCCGTCTCCGTGTCCGTACCCGTGACGAGATCGTTATTGTTGAGGAAGGCTGCGAGCATACTTGGGATGCAGGCAAGACCACTGCTGCTACCTGCGGCAAGGACGGCAAGATCGTCTACACCTGTACCAAGGATAACTGCGGCATGACCAAGACTGAGATCATCCCTGCTACCGGCGAGCATACCTATGCAAACGGCGCTTGCACCGTCTGTGGTGCAGAAGATCCCAACAAGCCCGTTGAGATCCCCTTCAAGGACGTTGCCGAGAATGCATGGTACTACGAGGCTGTTGCTTATGCCTTCGAGCATAACCTCCTCAACGGCGTAGGCAGCACCAAGTTCGGTCCCGAGACCACTGTTAACCGTGCTATGGTCGCTACGGTCCTGTACCGTCTGGCAGGTGCTCCCACTGTAAACGGCACCTCCAAGTTCAAGGACGTTGACGATGGCACCTGGTACAGCGATGCAGTGATCTGGGCAGCAGAGAACGGCATTGTTACCGGCTACACCGACAACACCTTCAAGCCCAACAAGACCATCACCCGTCAGGAAATGGCTGCTATGCTGGCAAGATTTGCTAAGCTGGTTGGTATCGACACCACCAAGGGTGCCGATCTGAGCACCTACCCCGATGCAGGCACTGTTGCCGCATGGGCTGAGGAGCCTGTTGCATGGTGCGTTGATGCAGGTCTCATTACCGGCGTCAAGACCGGCGGCAAGATCAATCTGAAGCCCTTGGGCGATGCAACCCGTGCTCAGCTTGCTACCATCATCATGCGCTTCCACAAGCTGGTCAACGGCTAATGTAATCCCATAAACCCACAGGGGGTCTGCCATAAGGCAGACCCCCGCTTTTTGCAGGGAAGCAAAATACTTAAAGTAAGTATACTTTATACATAAAACCTACTTAATTCTTTATAATGAAAGAAAAAAGAACTGAGAGGTGCCTTATGAGAAACAAGAAAAACAAGCATTTGGGCATAGAGATCGACCCGGAGCTCCATTACAAGCTCCACTACATAGCAGATTACGAGGGCCGCTCCGGTAATGGGCAGATCCTGTACTGGATCCGACAGGGGATCCGTGAATTTGAAGCCAAGAACGGTCCTGTTGTCAAGGAAGAAAAACCGAAGGAACCTGTAGAAATATAAGGAACGGAGGAGAACCGGAATGAGTCTGTTAGCTGCGTTTTCCTTCTCCTTTGCAGCAGGGGCGGCTCTGTATGTGTATCTCCTTCCTCCATGGGCATCCCTGGTATTGGGGAGCCTTGGTGCAGTGGCGACGGTGATTCCCTTCTTCCTTCCCACTCTTAGGGAACGGGGGATCCGTAGGATCGCCTTCGGCCTTGCCCTGGGACTTCTGTGGTGCCACGGCTATGATATGCTGCGGCTGAGACCCATGGGAGCTATGGATGGTGAGGTACGGGTACTGTCTATGGTTGCTGTAGAGGATGGGGAGGAAACGGACTACGGCTACCGTGTCCTGTGTCGCTCCGGCTCTGTAGGGGTCCTGGCATATATAGACAAGATCGATCCTCCCATTGCCGTAGGGGAAGCACTGACCCTGGAGGGGGAGCTGCACACCGTTACGTCCGGGGAGGACCTGTACTATATTGCCAAGGATGTGGGCCTCATTGTCTACCAACGGGGTGAATTACGGAGAGAGGGTCGGGACATGAGCCTTTCTACACTGCCGGGCAGGATCTACAGCAGCCTTCGGGATCGTATCCCGGAGCTGTTCCCGGGGGATACGGCCCCCTTTGCTCTTGCCCTTCTTACGGGGGACACCGGCAGATTGAGCTATTCCTTCCGGAACCAAATGTCTATAGTGGGTATTTCCCATGTAGTGGCGGTATCCGGTATGCATGTGAGCTTGATATGCGGACTGGTGCTGACCCTGTGCCTCCGCAGGAGGAGGCTTGCGGCAGGGCTGTGTCTGGGTGCTATGTGGTTCTTTGGAGCCATGCTGGGCTTTACACCCTCGGTTACCAGGGCGGTGATCATGAATTCCATCCTCCTTATGGCACCGATCCTGAAACGGGAATACGACAGCCCCACAGCCTTGGGCTTTGCCCTCTTCCTGCTTCTGATTCGCAATCCCTTTGCCATTGCTTCTGTGGGACTACAGCTCTCCTTTGCATCGGTTGCAGGGATCCTATGGTTTACACAGCCTATTTGCAGATGGTTCAGAAGCCTTCCTGTGACACGGGCCTGCAAGGGCAGAGTCCTGGGAGGGCTATGGACCTTCCTCACTGCATCGGCGGCCACGACCTTGGGGGCAAATATTCTGACTATGCCTCTCAGTGCCTATTATTTCGGCACCGTGAGTCTGATCTCCGTGGTGTCCAATCTGCTGCTGTTACCCTTGATCAGCCTGTTGTTTACCTTGGGCTATCCCTTGCTGGCACTTAGCTATTGCGTCTACCCCATGGCGGCTTATGCCGCACAGATCATGAGCTATCCCATAAGGGCTGTGCTCTACGGAATAGAGTGTCTCTCACGGATCCCCTATGCCGCCCTGTACAGTGGGAGTGCCTATGTGCTCCTGTGGCTGGGGGCTTCCTACTGCCTGCTGTTCTTGGCATGGAGCTTCCGCAAGGCAGGAGTGGCCTTGCTCTTATGTTTAGCCATGCTGATAACGGTCCCCTTGCTCCAAGGTCTCCATAGGGAGGACTTCGCCTTTACTATGGTAGACGTGGGGCAGGGACAGTGTCTTATAGGGGAATGGGATGACACAGTACTGGTGGTGGATTGCGGCGGTTCCCGGGGAGAAGAAACAGGGGAGACCGTAACAAGAGAGCTGCTCAATAGAGGGCGGCACAGGATCCATATGCTGGTCCTGACCCACTTCGATATGGATCACAGCGGCGGTTGTGTACAGCTTATGGACCGATTGGAAATCGGAGGGATATACCTGCCGGATATTGATGAGACCTCTGCCCAACGGGCTCTGATCCTGGCCAAGGCTGAGGAGGAGAGTATCCCCGTCTACTGGATCCGGGACGACAGGTGCTTCCTTACAGACGGGGGAAGCATAGAGATTTTTGCACCTATGGGAACAAAAAGTGAGAATGATGGCTTATCCCTCTTGCTGTCTGTGGGGGATTATGATATACTTGTAACAGGAGACCTATCCGTAGAGGAGGAACGACAGCTTCTTCTGACCCGTGTGATCCCGGATATCGAGGTTCTGGTTGCAGGACATCACGGAGCCGCAGACTCTACGGGTCACAGGCTGTTGGACTACGCCAAGCCGGAACAGCTCCTGATCTCCGTGGGTGAGAATCCCCACGGACACCCTACTCCCCGGGTCCTGGAACGGGCATCTGCCCGAGGGATCCATGTCCGCAGAACGGACATGGAGGGGACCATTCGTATTACGAGGTAAGCTATGGCTAAGAAGAAGGAAGAACCCCAATCTCCCGGAGCCCTTCGGCTGAAGGAGGATCTGAAGCAGAAGTCCCCGGGTAAATTCTACGTGATCTACGGTGAAGAGGATTACTTGAGCCGCTATTATTTCGAGCAGCTACGGAAGCTCTTGCTGGATGAGCTCACGGCAGACTTTAATTTCCATAAATTTACCACTGAGACTTTTACCCTTATGGGACTCAGTGACAGCTTGGAGACTCTGCCTATGATGGCAGAGCGATCCCTGATCCACGTTGACGAGGTGGACCTTTTCTCCTTACAGCAGGGGGACCAGGAGCGGCTCGCGGAGATCCTCCATGATCTGCCGGAGCATTGCTGTCTGGTGCTGACCTATTTGGACTTTAAGCCGGATAAACGGAAAAAGAAGCTGTGGGACGCTATCGACAAGAATGCTGTTCTTGTAGAATTCCGTCATCAGGAGGATCGGGAGCTGAACGGCTGGATCTCCCGCCATTTTAGAGCTGAGGGGAAGTTCATTCAGCCCGGTCTCTGCGATTACCTGCGGCAGCTCTGCAATTCCTCCATGACCCGTTTGGATGGGGAGATCCGCAAGATCGTGGACTATTCCGGCGCCCAGGAGATCGGCCGGGCAGATATTGATGCAGTGGTGGAGCCTACTTTAGAGGGTGAGGTGTTCAATATTACAGATGCTCTGGCAGAACGGGACTTTGACCGTGCCATGGAACGGCTCCACGTGCTGTTTAAGATGCGTGCAGAGCCTATTGTCATTGTCGGTGCCATAGCCGCACAGATGCGTAGGCTCTATGGGGCTAAGGTCCTTAAGAGCGGAGACGAGCTGGCCCGTGTCTACGGCATACAGGGGTGGATGGCAACCAAGGCCATGACCCAGGCAAGGCGGTTCTCACAGCCCTTCTGCGAAAGGGGCGTTCTCCTTTGCAGAGACACGGACCTAAAGCTAAAGAGCACCAGGTCAGACCCGGAGCTCCTGGTAGAGCACCTGATCCTGACCCTTGCTCGGGAGGCTCAGAATGATTAAACAGGCCATTATTGTAGAGGGTCGCTATGATAAGAACACCTTGTCTCAGATCGTAGATGCCCCTATTTTCGAGACCAATGGCTTCGGCATTTTTAAGGATAAGAAGCGTCTTGCCATGCTGCGGCAGATCGCAGGGGAACGGGGCGTGATCATCTTTACCGATTCTGACGGGGCAGGCTTTGTGATCCGCAATTTCCTTAAGAGTGCACTGCCTAAGGAACAGGTCCTCCATGCCTACATCCCCGATATCTACGGCAAGGAACGCAGAAAGGCAGAGGCCTCCAAAGAAGGAAAGTTAGGCGTCGAGGGCATGACCCGAGAGGTGATCCTAAGGGCCCTGGAGCAGGCAGGTGCAGAGGAGATCTCTGCACCCACGGACCCTATTACCAAGAGCGACCTCTTCCTATGCGGTCTTACGGGGCCGGGGAGCAAGGAACGACGGAGGGCTCTGATGGAGGAGCTGCATCTGCCGGAGCATTTGGGCAGCAATGGCTTCTTGGATGCATTGAATCTGCTGATGGGGCGAGAGGAATTATTGAATCGATACGGAGAAGAACATGGTTGATATTTCTGTTAAGGGACTGGTAAAGTCCTTTGAGGTAGGACAGACCCTGTTAGACGGGATGTCCTTCGATATACACGAGGGGGAATGTGTGGGAATCATGGGCCGCAACGGCTGCGGCAAGACCACCCTGTTCCGCCTCCTCACCGGGGAGCTGTTCCCGGATGAGGGTGAAATTATGATCGCTTCCGGGAAACGGTTGGGACTTATTTCCCAGATCCCGCACTATCCTACGGGCTACAGGGTGGAGGACGTGCTCCGCACAGCCTTCTCTCAGTTAGAAGCCATTCATAAGAGAATGGAGGTCCTGGAGAGCAAGCTGACCGCTTCTGCCCCCAAGGCCCTCTTAGACGAATATGACCGACTTAGCAATGCCTACCTGGTAGGCGGAGGCTATGAGCAGGACACCCGGGTGGACAAGATCTGTAACGGTCTGGGGATCCCCAAGGCTATGCGGGAGCAGCTCTTTGACAAGCTGTCCGGGGGTGAAAAGACCCGCGTGAATTTAGGCCGCCTCCTGTTGGAGAAGACAGACATCCTCCTACTGGACGAGCCTACCAACCACCTGGACCTTAAGAGCGTGGAGTGGCTGGAGGACTATATCCATAAGTTTAAGGGAACGGTCCTGACCATTTCCCACGACCGCTATTTCCTGGACCGTGTGGTGCATCGGATCATTGAGATCTCCGCAGGCAAGGCAGAGTTCTACAGCGGCAACTACAGCTTCTACCTGCAGGAGAAGCAGGACCGCTTCGACCGACAGCTCAAGCAGTATGAGCAGGAGCAGGCCAAGCTTGCCCAGTTAGGTCACACTGTAGAACGGATGAAGGGCTGGGGCATCAATAATCGCGTCCTCTACCGCCGTGCCATGTCCATTCAGCATCGTATGGACCGTATGCGGAAGACGGAGCGTCCCACCAAGGAGAAGACCCTACGGGCTCGCTTTGGCGAGAAGGAATTTCACGGTGACGAGGTCCTGTCTGTAAAGAATATGGGCAAGGCCTTCGGAGACCGAGTGCTGTTCTCCCATATCGAGCTGACCGTAGCAGGTGGGGAGCGGATCGCCCTCTTGGGGGATAACGGAACGGGCAAGACCACCTTTATCCGTGCCATCCTGGGAGAGCTCCCCTGTGAGGGCAAGATCAAATTCGGTCCCTCCGTCAAGTCTGCCTATTTGCCTCAGGTGATCCATTTCTCCCATCCGGAGCGGACCCTCTATGATACCATGCTGTACGAGAAGAAATGCACTCCCCAATCTGCCCGTGACCGTTTGGGAGCCTTCCTCTTCTCCGGGGAGGACGTGTTTAAGACCGTTGGGACCCTGTCGGGAGGGGAGCAATCCCGTCTGCGGCTGTGTATGCTCATGGATGAGAAGATCAATCTCCTGATCCTGGACGAGCCTACCAACCACTTGGATGTTGCCTCCCGTGAATGGGTGGAATGTGCTATTGACGAGTACGAGGGAACACTTATTTTTGTTTCCCATGACCGTTATTTCGTAGACAAGTTTGCGACCCGAGTGTGGGAGCTGGACAAAGGCACCATTCGGGACTTCCCCTGCGGCTACAGCAAGTACCGCTCCATTAAAGAGCACGAGGCTATGGCAGCCCCCGTAGCTACCCAAAGCAAGAAGAAGGACAAGCCCATCAAGACCGGCGGCAGCAAGGAATTGGAAAAGACCGTCCGCCGCCTGGAACGGGACATTGATGCCCGTGAGCAAGCCATCGCCAAGCTTCGGGAACAGCTGGAAGCCGCATCCTCTGACTACCAGGAGTACCTCCACCTCAGCCAGGACCTCCAACAGCAGGAAGCCGAGCTGGAAGAGATCATGCTCCAATGGGAAGAAACCGCCGCCCAATTAGAATCCTGAGTAGGAAATTATCGGATAGATTCATATTAAATGTGGTTGTGTGACGTTTAAGTATTAATATATTCAAGAAAATACTGGATATTGTAGAATTTATATGATACAATGAAAAGAGATGAATCAAGCAGTTGTGAAAGGTAGGGGATAGGATATGTGCATTTTATTCTTAAAAGAATTATCTGTCAAAAACTATCGAAAATTTGACCTGGGAAGCTATACACTAAACCCCAAAATGAATGTATTGGTTGGTAAAAATGGTTCTGGTAAAACAGCGTTGCTTGAAGCAGCCTGTGTGATATTGGGGGCATATTTGGCAGCGTTTAAAACATATGTTCCCAGTCGTTTTGTTTTTAACATCTCTACAAATGATTGCCATAAGAAGATTCAAGAAACGAAGGATAGGGAGGTTCTCACTACCGGAGGGATTCCTCAGTACCCTTGCGAGGTGTCATGCAAAGTGGCGTGGGAACATCCGGAGAATATTCTCGATTTCAAACGAATCCTCTTTAAAGCAGATGGCAGGACCCAATTTAATGGTTCAAATCCTATGCAACCTACGGTTGTGGAATGGGAGAAGCAGATATCTCAAGCGAATCACGCAGATGAGGAACAAGTATTCCCCCTTGTTTTGTATTTGAGTTCTGCAAGACTTTGGAATGAGAATAAGTCCTCTTCCCGTTCTGCCAAAGTTTTTAGTAGAACAGAGGCGTATAACCGGTGTTTAGATGGAAAACGAGGAACAGATCTTGCTTTTGAGTACATTCGGCAACTGCAATCTGTGGCTTTTGAGGAAAACAACGGGAAGTCTTATGCAGCCTATGATGCGATTTTGCAGGCGGTGAATGTGGCTCTGCGAGAGGAATTGAGGGCGGAGGAGCAGGTTATTTTTTCTACTCGTTATGGCAAGGATATTGTTGCATTGAAGCAGAAGGACGGTACAGTCATTCCATTTGCGTCCCTAAGTGATGGCTATCGAAATGTAATTAAGATTGTTTTAGATATTGCTACCCGTATGTGCATGCTAAATCCTTATTTAAAGGGAGAGGCACTGAAAAGGACTCCCGGTGTTGTAGTTATTGACGAAATTGATTTAAGCTTGCATCCTACTTGGCAAAAACGTATTGTCGGAATTTTGAGAAGTTTATTCCCTAAAATACAATTCATCTGTGCAACCCATTCTCCATTCATTATACAGTCTCTGGAGGCTGATGAATTGATCATCTTGGGTCGAGAGGAAAAGCCGACCCCCGATGAATATTCCGGTGAAAGTATAGAGGATATTGCAGAAGAGCTGATGGGAGTGGAAATCCCTCAGTATTCCCATAAGAAGATCAAAATGTACGAAGCTGCGGAAAGCTTTTACGCAGCACTGAAAGCCGGACAATCTGAAAAGGATATCGAAGCGCTTCGACAAGAAATGGTTCGGTTGGAGGCGGAATACGATGATAATCCTGCATATCTTGCATGGATTAGACAGAAATATACGGCTAAGAAATTGGAAGTGGAAAGTCCATGAGACCTGTAAACAAGGGGGAATCCCCTTACATAACAATTGGAGATTATTGTGAGGCACTTCCCTACCTTGAGGATAGGATAGGGTTATATTGTTCTTTTTGTGGTTTTCCTATCTTGCATGTACCTGAGGTGGAACATGTTGCAGCCAAAGCAGAGGGCGGTGACTTGACCGCATGGGGAAATCTTTTGCTTGGTTGTAAATATTGCAATACGAGGAAAGGTAAGAGGGTTACTCCGGAAAATGTGGAGGATTACCTTTGGCCGGATCGATATAATACAGCACTGGCCTATACTTATGACCATGGTGTACCGGTTGTAAATGCCCCGTTACTTATGGCTGTTGACCCTGAGGGTGGTGCATTAACCAAGGCTTTGAATCTGTTTGATTTGGTGCAGTTGGATCATATTCCAACGCCTAAAGAAAAAGATCGACGTTCTCGGACACGGAATAAAGCCTTTGAGGTTGCTCTTGAATCTCTTGCTGATTATCAAGAAGGAAAAAAGGATTATCCTGATAGCATCGAACTATTGCGCAGGACAATTGTCCGAAACGCAATTCAAAGTGGCTTTTTCTCTGTTTGGATGACTGTTTTTAAAGATGAGCCGGAGGTTTTGAGGGCTCTTATAGCTGCATTTCCCGGTACAGAAAAGGAATGCTTTGATGATAACGGGATGCCTAAACCGATTCTTGTAAAAGAAAAAGAGCTATGTACTGTGTGAGCAAGGGTATTAGAAGTGTTAATAGACAGAAAGGAAGAAATCAAAAATAGCTAATCGGATAGGAGACTGCTCAAATGGGGAGCCTCCTGTCCGATTTTTACAGGAACGTTTTGTTTTGTCCGATAATGGTGGTGCCTGCACCGGGGAAATGGGGTTTCCCTGTGCAGGCACCTTTATATTAGATCAGAGTTTTTTAAGTGTGTCTTAAACAGCAGGGGAAGATTAGGGAAGCTCATAGAGGGAGATGTACCATTCGCCCTTAATGGTACCACCAATGAGGAAGTGGTTATGGTCGAACCAGCCAATAACTCTTTCTTCCATGGCAGGGTCACGGTTTAGGGTGACCATGGTTCCCAGCTTACGATCTACGATGGCAATTGCGGTGCTACACAGAGTACCATCCTGGAGTTCTACATTGGAAATGCAGAGTTTGCTCCCTGCCCGGTTGTGGGTAAAGACGGGATTGGGAAAGCTGTCGGCACAGTTTAAGAGAAGGTATTCTCCATGATCCCTCAGGTCTATGACATGGAGATCGGAGTCATCAAAGCGGTATGCAAAGCCGGCCTCGTCATAGGAACAGGGCTTTCCGTCGAACAGGGGTAGTTCTGTGCCATCCTCCAGTACGTGGGAAACAATTTCCCCATCATAGGAATAGATTTTGCCTTTATACATGGACCACTGACCCCAAGAGCCTTCTCCCAGGAGGGTGACCTGGCCTGTTTTACCGTTGCCATAGTAGCACCGTTCCAGATTGTCGGACAGCTCCGACCGGATCAGAAGCGTAGAGCTGCCCGGGTGACCGTAGACATAGGTCTTAAGGGCATCCTCCTCGGGAATAAAGGAGAGGTTTTCGGCAGGATCTTCGATGGAAAGAGTGGTTAGATCCACATAGATGGGCAACCACAGTTTGCCTTCCCAACGGCCAAGTGTGATGCAGTTACCCACAATGGGGTACTTGGACTCTCCGCTGTGGATCGTGGGAATATCGCCGCCGTACAGCTCCAAGTCCAAGGACCAGGTCTTGCCCTTGTAGGTGATGTCTGTTTGAATATGGCGTGATGCCATTGCTTTCACCAGATCCCCTTTTTCTGTAAGGCCGTAGAAGGACAGGCTGCCGTTTTTACTTACCGGAAACACACTACCAAAGCCTTCGTGGGCGGAGGAGTCGCCGTCCAGCTTGTAGTAACGGGCGGTGATCCTGCCCATGGTGTTTTCTAATGGGGCATTGGGATCTTCGGGGATCCGGGGTTCCTCGGAGGTTTCTACAAGGGAATTGGGGATCAGCATAGCCCGAAGAGTGGGAGAGACAGCCAAAGCGGTTCCTAGAAGCACGATGGTACACAGGCAGATGCAGGCTACCATTGCAGTGGGACGGCGAAGGGGGGCGGTCTTGGACTTTTTGGTTTCAGTGGCTTGCTTTAGGATGTCTTGGCAGAAGTCTTCCCGAAAGGCAAGCTGCGACATGAGACGATCATAGGCTTTCATCATTCATTCCTCCTAATATGGTTTTTAACAGTTCTTTTCCTCTATGGAGCCGGGTGCCTACGGTAGAGGGGCGCAGGTTCAAGATTTGCCCGATCTCCTTTAGGGAATATCCTTCATAATAATGCAGATGGAGAGGGATTCGATATTTTGCATTCAGCTTTAGCATGGCATCCAGTAGATCGGATTCCTCCGGCGGAAGGTAGGGAAGCTCCGGGGGAAGTTCCCCTCGATTACGGAACCAATGGGATCTAAGCCGGTCCCTGCAGCGGTTAGCAGTTACTTTGTAGAACCACGATTTCCGGGCGGCTTCTGTCTGTAAGGCAGGTTCCTTCTGCCAGTAGGAAAGCAGGACCTCCTGGACAATGTCTTCCGCCTCTGCGGTGTTCTTCAGATATAGGAAGGCAATGCGGAGCAGTATAGGGCTGTAGGTCTTGACGATCCATTCAAAATATTGTATGTTCAACCATCCACCTCCTTTGTGGGTTGGGAAGGAGTGGGCCCTTGCTCCTTCTGCTTATAAAACGTTTTTGGGTGAGGATATTTTTCACAATTTTGAAGATTATATCTTATTTTTTGATTTCTGTCTACTCTATGAGGTATTTCTTGACTTTTTGCTGTGAGAATTGTATAATCAAAACATAGTATGCTTTTTCGAGAAAGGGGGGCGGAACCTTTGGAGAGGACGATTTTGGATCATTTGGAGCGGACTGCAAGGGCTTATCCTGACAGGATCGCATTTGCCGATGAGAATCGGGAGTTGAGCTTCCGGGAGCTGGTGCATAGGACCGGTGCCATTGGCTCTGCCATTTTGGATATTCCCGGCTTCCGCAGGGGCGTGGTAGCGGTTCTGACGGGACGGACCGTAGAGAGTCTGGAGGGCTGTATCGGAGCCTTGTATGCAGGCTGCTGTTACGTTCCTGTTGACAACGCTATGCCCATTGCCCGAATGACGGATATTTTGGAGCAGATGGACCCTGTTGCCCTGCTGTATGGGGAGAAGGATGGGAAGCTCATAGACAAGCTGCCCCTGTCCTGTCCTATAATGGCGATCTGTGAGGCGGCTGAGACTCAGCCCAAGGACGAGGCACTGAAGGCGGTACGGGAGACCGTCCTGGATGTTGATCCTGCCTATATGCTCTTTACCTCCGGCACTACGGGTAAGCCTAAGGGGATCCTGATCTCTCACCGGGGCTTTATGGATTTTGCCACCTGGTATGGGGAGATCACGGGAGTCACTGCAGAGGACCGCTTGGGCAATCAAGCCCCCTTCTACTTTGATACCTCGGTAAAGGATCTGTCCCTGACCTTTGTAACAGGGGCTACCACCCATATCCTGCCGAAAAAGTGCTTCCTCTTCCCCAAGCTCCTTATAGATGCGCTGAATGAGAAACAGATCACGACTCTCTCCTGGTCTACGGCTGCCTTTAACTTGGTTGCCAATTCCGGGATCTTTGAGAAATACGTTCCTCGATATTTAAAGCGTGTCTTTTTAGGGGGCGAGGCACTCTATGCCAAGCAACTGAATATATGGCGTAAGGCCATGCCTCATTTGGAATTTACCAATTTCTACGGACCTACAGAGGTCACTGTGGATTGCACCTGGTATCCCATTCAACGGGAGTTTGCAGAGGGGGAGCCTATTCCCATCGGTAAGGCCTGTGGCAATAAGGAGGTCTTCATCCTTACAGAGGAGGACCGATTGGCTCATGTGGGAGAGCCGGGGGAGATCTGTGTCCGTGGTGCAGGCTTAGCCATTGGCTACTTGGGGGATCAGGAGAAGACCGATGCCGTCTTTGTACAGAATCCTCTCAATCCCATGTATCCCGACAGGATCTACCGCACCGGGGATATCGGCAGTCTGACAGAGACGGGAGACATCCTCTTCCTGTCCCGCAAGGACAGCCAGATCAAATTCATGGGCTACCGTATCGAGCTGGGAGAGATCGAAACTGCTCTCAATAATATTCCGGGCATCCGTACTGCCCTGTGCCTCTTCCACAAGGAACAGGACAAGCTCCTGGCCATATACGAGGGAGAGCTGTCCGGGGCAGAGGTGGCAAAGGCACTCACAGGCTCCCTGCCTAAATATATGATCCCTACGGACTACCATAGCTGCAGGTCTATGCCCTACCTGCCCAACGGCAAGCTGGATCGGAACAGGCTGAAAGAGGAATACCTATGCTGATTCCGGTACAGAGCTATCAACAGGTTGCCCGGGAGGTCAACGGTCTCCTCTTACAAGGAGGGACTACCAACGGTCTGCCGGACAGAGAGACCGTGGAGAAGGAGATTCGTCAAGGGACCCTCTTCCTCCAAGGGGGGGATCGGGGCGTGCTCCTCCTGAGACGGCGGGAGCGTTGGGACCTACTGACCTTCTTCCTCAAAAAAGGGCAGACCCTCCAAGGCTGGATGCCTCAAAGGAGCACCCTTGCGGAGTTGCCCTTCCGCAGTGAAACAGATCCCATGAGGGAGGTAGCACAGAGCCTGGAGGACATGGGCTTCCGCCCACTTCTAAGCAGGCTCCGCTATACCCGTAAAGGGCAGGCTTGTACCTTCCCGGAGAGCTCTGCGGAGGGATCAAAGGAGAGCTACGAGCTGCTCTGCAACAGCTTTCCTGCCCTCACAGGCTGTATTCCCTCCCGTGAGGAGTGGGAGCTCCTGTGCAACAGAGGACAGGTCTTGTCTGTAGGGGGAGGACTCCTCCACTATGAGCAGAAGGGCAGGACCACGGAGCTCCGCCACCTGGCAGTTGCGGAGGATCGTCGCAGACAGGGCATCGGCAGACGCCTGGTCGGAGCTTATCTGAACCGCTGTGGCACAGGCTTGTCCCGAGTCTGGACGGGAGAGGACAATGTAGCTGCCCGGAGACTCTACGAGAGCTTCGGATACGAAAAGGACGGGTGGACTTCCCGTGTTTTATATTTTGATATGAACCAAAAGGACGAATAAGCTATGAAAGAAAAATTGTTAAGCATCCTTGCAGAGGTCTGCCCCGAGGTGGACTTCGAGAACGAAACGGCCCTTATTGACGACGGCCTCCTGGAATCCCTGGACATCGTTATGATCGTAACAGAGGTCATGCAGGAATTCGGTGTAGAGCTGACAGTAGACGATCTCCTGCCTGAGAATTTCAATTCCGCAGATGCCCTCCTGGCTCTGATAGCGAGCAGACTGTAATGAATTTCTTCTCCCTATCCTTTGTAGGAGCAGTGTGTGGGGCACTGGTGCTGTATTACATTGTGCCCCTCAAATTCCGTTGGTGTGTGCTCCTGGCAGTGAGTCTGGCCTTCTACCTGGCGGGGGGACGCAGTGCAGGCTTGTTCCTGCTCTTTACCGCAGGGACCAACTATGTAGGCGGCCTCCTCCTGTCCCGGCTCAATGACCGCAGGGCAGGACTCTCTCCACAACAAAAAAAGACAGAGGAACAGAGGATCAAAACCCGGAAACGCCTGGTTTTGGTCCCGGTTCTGCTTCTGAACTTCGGTCTGCTGTATATGGTTAAGTACTGGGATTTTACGGCAGAGGCCATAAACAGAGCAGGGGATCTGTGTCTGCCCCGTTTGGATTGGATCATGCCTGTCGGTCTTAGCTTCTATATGTTCCAAAGCGTGGGCTACCTGATCGACTGCTATCGGGGTAAGTACCGGGCAGAAAGGAATTTCCTTAAATTCAGCCTGTTCGTATCCTTCTTCCCTCAGATGGTGCAGGGGCCCATCAGCCGCTATAACGAGCTGCAGCCACAGCTCCTGGGGGGGAACCCCTGGAATGCAGACAATGTGAAGTACGGCATCCAGCTTGCCCTCTGGGGGTATTTGAAGCGGATGCTTATTGCGGATCGGGCGGCAATGGTAGTCAACGCTGTCTTTGACACCCCGGATCAATACGGGGGCTTCTTCTATGCCTTCGGGGTGCTGCTCTACAGCATCCAATTGTACTGTGATTTCAGCGGCGGCATTGACATTACCCGTGGCGTGGCCCAAATGTTCGGCATTGATCTGGCAGAGAATTTTAAGCGGCCCTTCTTTGCAACCAATCTTGGGGACTACTGGAGACGGTGGCATATCACCTTGGGGAGCTGGATGCGGGACTACGTGTTCTACCCCCTGTCCTTCTCTAAGGCCTTTGCCAAGCTGGGACGCTGGTCCAGGAAGCATTTTAAGGGCAAGGCTGCCAAGGTGATCCCGACTGCGGTGGCGACCTTTGTGGTGTATTTGATCATCGGTATTTGGCACGGTGCCAATTTCCGCTATATTGCCTTCGGCTTCTACAACGGTATTATACTGACCTCCTCGGTGTTGCTGGCAAACAGCTACAGCCTGTGGAGGAGGAAGCTGGGGGTCAAGGACAAGAGTCCTTGGTTCAGAGCCTTCTGCATCCTGCGGACCACTGCCATTGTCTTTGTGGGCAGGTATATTACCCGTGCCCCTCGGCTCTTGGTGGCACTGCAGATGCTGAAGAAAACGGTCCTATCTCCCTGTCTCTATCAGCTCAGAGACGGGACCTTCGGGAGCTTTGGCCTGAGCCTAACGGATTATTTGGTCATTGCTCTGGGCTGTGCGGTCCTGTTCTCCTTGGAATGGAAGCAGGAGCAGGGTATGGAGCTCCGCAGGACCCTGGAACGGAAGTCGCCCTTTGTCCAATGGCTATGCCTGTTCCTGCCTCTGGTACTGCTGTGTATCTTCGGCATTTTCCGTGGCAGCGGTATTCAGGTAGAGTTTATCTATCAACAATTTTAGGAGGGCCTTATGGAAGGTAAAGTGAAATTGTCCTCCGCCGCATGGCTCCGAATGCTCCCGGCAACGGTACTGCTAATAGCCCTTGGCATCGGTCTGTTTAACTATCTCGTTGATCCCTACGGTGTCTTTGGAGATCCTATCTTAAATTGGTGGAGCTATAATGAAACGCTTAATCCCCGTGCCGCCAAGATGGCATATTTGCAGGAGTATCATGAGCAGTACGATTCCTATATCGTAGGAGCCTCCGGCTCCAGCTCCTACCCTGTGGAGGAGCTGAACGAATATTTAGATGCCCGTTTCTATAACTGCTTCTTCTACGGTGCGGATATGGCTGACTTTGAGATCATGAGCCGATATCTTATTGAGAACTTTGAGGTCAAGAATCTGCTTCTGAATCTATCCCTAAAGATCGCAAGTGAATATGACATACCCCAGGAGGATCGGACGACCTATCACTACTACAAGGTAGACGGCAGCAACGGCTTCCTAAGGGGGCTGCAATACGTATTTAATACTCCTGCCGACAGCTGGGGGAAGCTCCGCAGCTATTGGTCCGACGGCTATCTACAGGAGCCATACCGAGTCTTTGATTCCCGTACCGGTGCCTATGACAAGAGCCGCAGAGATGCAGAGCCCATTGGAGAGCTTGAGAGCTATGTGGCACTGGATGCCTATAGCGTCTTTACGGACTACCCCGAGAACAGCAGCTCTATGCCGGCATTGGAGGAGGCTATGGCCTCTGTAGAGCGGATCAAGACCCTGTGCGAGGACAGGGGGATCCGCCTCATTGTGACCTGCCAGCCGGACTATTGGGAGGCCAATGACGATTACACTGCCGCAGATCAGGCACGGTTCCGCAATGCCCTTGCACGGGTTACGGAGTATTGGGACTTTACTCTCAGCTCCGTCAGCTTTGAGCCTCGGTATTTCTACGACCATACTCACTTCCGCAATTGTGTGGGCTCCATGGCATTGGCACGGATCTTCGGCAATGACAGCCTGTATGTCCCCGAGGATTTCGGCGAATTTGTACCCTTAGGCTCCCAACCCGGTGCTCCTACGGGAGTACCGCTGCCTCAAGAAGAGATTAGCCGCCGCGTCCCCATTCTCATGTACCATCACTTAGTAGAGGATGGGGGAGAGGTAAACAGTGATACTGTGCAGGTATCCACCTTCCGCAGCCATATGGAAGCCCTGAAGGCAGGGGGCTATGAGCCTGTGAGCTTTGCAGAGCTCCGTGCCTATGTAGAAGAGGGTACGCCCCTGCCGGAGAAGCCTGTGGTCCTGACCTTTGACGACGGCTACAGCAGTAATTATACATTGGCATATCCTATTCTCAAGGAATACGGCTTTCAGGCAACCATCTTTGCAATCGGTGTGTCTATGGGCAAGGACACCTATAAGGACACCGGCGTTCCCATGAATCCTCACTTCTCTGTGGAAGAAGCACGGGAGATGGAAGCCTCCGGTCTCATTACCGTAGGCAGTCACGGCTACGATATCCACTGGGTAGAGGGACGGGACCCTGCTCCCTTGCGGAGAGGCATCCTGCAGAGGGACGGGGAATCGGAAGCGGACTACGTTGCCTTCCTGCAACAGGACCAAGAGAAAATGGAGACTCTCCTGGGAGAGTCTGCCAAGCTCCTTGCCTATCCCTTCGGACTCTGCTCCGAGGTCAGCGAGGTAGTCCTGTCCCAAATGGGGGTCTATGTGACTCTGACTACCCAACCAGGGGTCAATACCATTGTGAAGGGTCTGCCCCAATCTCTCCGTCAGTTAGGCCGCTTCCGCATTACCGATGACCAAAGCCCGGAGGACCTTCTGAACCTGCTGGAGCAGTCCCAATGATACAGATCTCCCCAAAGCAGAGTACTGCTTTGGGGAGTCTGTTTTTTGCGGAAAGGGAAGTATTTCCATGTGAAAACATGGAAACTTTGTATAAATTTCGGGGATTCTTTCTTGACAGAAAAGGGCTCTTAGACTATAATAGAATGGATATAGAATGGGTAAGTGCAGAAATGCACCCTAAGCAGTCTAAAGCGTTTTTTGAGCTTTTGATTCCAATGAAATTTGATCACCATGAAGGAGTGTACCGATTATGAGTCAAAATTGTAGTGGCAACTGCGCATCCTGCGGCGAGAGCTGCGGCGAGCGGAAGCAGGAGAGCCTGTTGGCAGAGCTGCATCATAAATCCACTGTACGGAAGGTCATTGCCGTTGTATCCGGCAAGGGTGGCGTAGGTAAGAGCACCGTGACCTCCCTACTGGCTACTGCCGTGTCCCGTGCAGGCAAGCGGACGGCGATCCTGGATGCGGATATTACGGGGCCCTCTATTCCCAAGGCCTTCGGCGTAGAGGAATGCGAGGGTGCAGACCAGGAGGGCCTCTATCCTGCGATCAGCAAGGGCGGTATTCAGATCATGTCCATCAACCTGCTCCTGGACAACGAGAGTGACCCTGTTCTGTGGCGTGGTCCTATCATTGCCGGGGCTGTCAAGCAGTTCTGGACCGACGTGGTATGGGATGACGTGGATTATATGTTCGTAGATATGCCTCCCGGAACCGGGGACGTACCTCTTACTGTGTTCCAGTCTCTGCCCATTGACGGGGTGATCATTGTGACCTCTCCCCAGGATCTGGTCTCTATGATCGTATCCAAGGCAGTTAAGATGGCATCTATGATGAATGTTCCCGTTTTAGGCCTGGTAGAGAACTACAGCTACTTCCGTTGCCCTGATTGCGGCGGCCGCCACGAGATCTTCGGACAGAGCCATGTGGACAGGATCGCAGGAGAGTACCGACTGCCGGTTCTGGCTCGCCTGCCCATGGATCCCCGGGTAGCCCGTGCCTGTGATGCAGGACAGGCAGAGACCCTGGACACGGAGGAGCTGGGAGCTGCTGTGGCAGCCATCCTGGGCTAAACAGTGTTGTTTTGGAGGACCTTCCTATGAAGAAACAATTCAGCATCAAGAAGCTTGCTCTCTGTCTATGCTGTCTTGCTCTTGTCCTGTGCCTGTTTACAGGCTGTGGGGAGAAGTTGGATCCGGTCTACGTCCAGACCGTGGCAGAGATCATGGGCTACAGCAACAGCGGTGCCTTCAACATCAGCTCCGGCATCGTCATGGCTCAAGAAGAGGTCAAGGTGGAGCGGGATATGGATAAGGAGATCTCCGGCCTCTGTGTAGAGGTGGGGCAGAATGTCAACGAGGGCGACGTGCTGTTTATCTACAAGACTGCCAACATAAGCCTTATGATCGACAAGGCAGCCCTGGAGATCGAGCAGATCAAGAACAGCATCACCGATCTTAAGAATCAGATCGCCCAGTTAGAGAAGGAAAAGAAGACCGCCAAGGAGTCTGAGAAGCTGGCATACACCCTCCAGATCCAGAGCCTCCAGACGGATAAGATGGAGGCAGAGTACAACCTCTCTATTAAGGAGAAGGAGCTCCAGGCTCTGAAGAATAACACGGATACTGGGGAGATCAGATCTCCCATTACCGGTCAGGTCAAGGAGATCAATAAGGACGGCGGCTATGACCCCTACACAGGCTCTCCTCTGCCTTACATTGTCCTGTCCCGTGTAGGCGAATATCGGATCAAGGGCTCCGTCAATGAGCTGAACCGCGAGGAGCTCTATGCAGGACAGAGCGTGATCATTCGTTCCCGTATCAATAACGATATGACCTGGACCGGTACCATTACCTCTGTAGAGAGCCAGGCACAGGATAACAACGGCTTCTATTACGGCACTGACGAAATGTACAGCTCCAGCAGCTACCCCTTCTACGTCACGCCTGACAGCAGTGAGGGTATGCTCCTGGGCCAGCATGTTTTCATTGAGCCCAATTACGGTCAGACCACTGCAGGCAGCGGCCTGTGGCTGGATGCGTCCTATATCTGCATGAGTCAGTCTGACGGAGCCTACTTTGTCTGGGGTGCGGATAAGGAGGACAAGCTTGCCCGACTGTACATCGAGATCGGCACCTTTGACGGTACCCTCAACCGCTATGAGATCCTCAGCGGTCTGAGCAAGACGGACCGCATTGCCTTCCCCAACGAGGAGATCCGCGAGGGAGCTCCCGTTACGGAGATCCTGATCCAGACTCCTGTGGAGGACGGGCTGATCCAGGACGGTGAGATCCCTGAGGGAGAGCCTGAGGACGGTGAGGACCTGCCTGCAGAGGACGGCATCGGGGATATGACTCCCGATTTCGGCGATGTTCCCGCATACAACGGCGAGAACGAGCTGCCTATGGACCCTGTAGATGACGGCTTCTCCGATGTGGAACTGCCCGAGGACTTCTTCGACGAAGAGGCGGCTTCTCCCGTAGACAATGGAGGAGGCACATGATGCTGCTGGAAATGAAGGATATCTGCAAGGATTATGTCCAGGGCAAGGAGCCTGTCCGTGTCCTCAAGAACATATCCCTGCAGGTAGAGGAAGGGGAGTATCTTGCAATTATGGGCCCCTCCGGTTCCGGCAAGACTACCCTTATGAATCTCATCGGCTGCCTGGACGTGCCTACGTCCGGCACCTACCTCCTGAACGGGGAGGATATCGGCAAGCAGAAGCCCAATAAGCTGGCACAGACCCGCAATGAGACCCTGGGCTTTGTATTCCAGAGCTTCTACCTGCTGCCTAAGCTCAGTGCCTTGGACAATGTGGCACTGCCTCTCCTTTACGCAGGGGTTCCCAAGAAGGAGCGTAGAGCCAGAGCGGCAGAGGCTCTCAAGCGTATGGGCTTGGAGGATCGGATGAAGTTCCGTCCCAATCAGCTATCCGGCGGACAGTGTCAGCGAGTTGCCATTGCCCGTGCCATTGTGACCAAGCCCAAGCTCCTGCTGGCAGATGAGCCTACAGGAGCCCTGGACTCTGCCTCCGGCAGACAGATCATGGATATTTTTGAAGAGCTGAATGCAGACGGCGTGACCATTATCATGATCACCCATGAGGCGGAGGTTGCTGCCTGTGCATCCCGGATCTGCCACATTCGTGACGGCGTCCTTACAAACGGTCTGCCTACCTATGAACAGGAGGCAGACTATGACGAGGATATCTTTTTGGATCCTCGGGAGTTCAGTCCAGGGGTATCGGAGACTCATGAGGAGCAGGCTACCAAGGATCTGACCTCTGACCTAAAGGCACTGGGAGCCTTGCTGGGCACCTCCAAATTTGAGGAGCCCAACGTAGACTTCCTGGAGCGGGGGAATGTATTCTCCAGCCCCGATAGGATCCCGGAGCAGGGGACAGATGTATTTGCTGTTCCCGAGATAGAGCTTGAGGAGGCTCCCGATCTCTTTGCTATTTCCCCGGATGTGTTTGAACTGCCGGACAGAGGGGATGTATTCCCTGTTGAGGCAGAACAGGAGGTGCAGGAGGATGAATAAGAAGCTAAAGACCTTCCTCATCACTGCTGTCAGCCTCCTGCTGGTGGCTGCCATTCTTGTGGGGATCCTGTGGTATTTTGCCAACAAGAAGGAGCCTGTTGCCGTAACACCTGTAGCAGAGCTGCTCCTTGGCTATATGGGAGAGGCTCCCAGCTACGAGGGGACCGTTTCCACCAACAATCTCCAGGCCGTCTACCTGTCCGGGACCCAAACTGTCCAGGAGATCTACGTTACGGATGGACAGTATGTGGAGAAGGGGACAGCCTTGTTCCGTTACGATACGACCCTCACAGACATTCAACTGGAACGCCAGCGTCTTGCCTCCGAGCAGGCACAGCTCGATCTTAAGAAGGCTAAGCAGGAGCTGGAAGAGATCAAGAAGATGAAGCCCTATTCTCCTCCCCCTGTCACCAGACCTACTACGGCACCTACCACGGCACCCTTAGAGTCCGTGGACACCCTGCCTTATTATATCTGCGGAAACGGCACGGAGGAATCCCCTTATCGCTATATTTGGGCAGAGCACCTGGACTTTGACAGGGAGTTCTTGCTGAGTCACCTCAGTGCCCAGAAGCTGGAATGCTGGATCGCCTTCGAGGTCCGGGAACGCTGTGCCCTTGCGGGGGAGCTGATCAGTCTATGGGGACTCTATGTTGTGGCGGAGAAGCCCGATGAGCCCCTGGAGACCTATCCCACAGAGTCTGAGTCAGAGACCACGGAGCCTACAGAGTCTACCCCCGAGGATAGGAATACGGAAGCCACGGAGGAGACAGAGCCTACAGAAGAGACCGAGCCTGTAGATGAGTGGAAGAACTGGGAGCTGTCCTACCGTTTCTTCATCCCCGAGGAGATGGATCATGTAGAGGAGACCACCCTTCCTACCACACGGGAGACAGAATGGGTGGATACCAGCTCCGGCTATACTGCTGCGGAGATCGCAGTGATGAAGCAGGAGAAGGAACTGGAGATCCGTGATCTGGATCTGGCTGCCCGAATGGCTAAGCTGTCCTATGAGTCCATGAAGCAGGAGCTGAGCACGGGCATCGTTAAGGCCGGCATCTCCGGCACGGTGATCAACCTAAAGACCGAAGCAGATGCACAGGCTACAGGGGAGCCTCTGATGCAGATCTCCGAGGGTGGAGCCTTCTATGTGACCATTCAGGTTGGAGAGTATGACCTGGAGCGGTATGTACCGGGCTCCTTAGTAACCATTACATCCTGGATGGATTATGGCTACACCACAACGGGCTCCCTGGTATCCATTGCCGATGAGCCTACACAGGACGGCTATTACGGCGGCTACACCGGCAACAGTGACGTGTCTGTGTACGAGGCTACCATTGTGGTTCCGGCAGAAGCCAACCTCCACGAGGGGGATTGGGTGGGTGTAACCTTTGCTGTCGATGCCGGCCAAGAGGCAGGTGCTCTGTATATAGAGAGTGCCTATATCCGTGAGGAAAACGGCCTGACCTATGTATACAGACGGAACGCACAGGGGCTTTTAGAGAAGGCCTATGTGCGGACCGGGACCGTTATGTGGGGCTACACCGCAGTGGTCCAGGGCTTAACAGCAGAGGATTGGATCGCCTTCCCCTATGGTAAGGATGTGGTGGATGGTGCTCCCACCTATGAAGAAGCGGGAACCATGTACCCCGACGAGCTTATGTAAGGAGGGTTTGCATATGTTTTCCAGTGTATCACAAGCCTTCCAGAGCATCTTCTCCCACAAGATGCGGTCTTTCCTGACCATGTTGGGTATCATTATCGGCATTGCCGCTATTATTACCATTGTTTCTACCATTAAGGGTACCAACGAGCAGATCAAGGAGAATCTGATCGGCTCAGGGAATAATGTGGTTACAGTCCGTCTGTATCAGAACGATATGGAATACGAGGCTACCTATTACGGCAACCCTGCCGGGGTGCTCCGTGCAGAGAAGGAGGATGCCGAGGCTCTGCGGAAGATCCGGGGCGTAAAGGACGTGACGTTCTATTGCTTCCGGGAATATGCGGAGCAGGTATTCTACCGCAATTCTGCCTTTAACGGCAAGATCTACGGCGTAGATGAGAACTTCTTCCGTGTAAACGGCTATCGGATCCGTCAAGGTCGGGGCTTTGGAGAAGGGGAATTCAGTTCTGTTCGCAAGAACGTTCTCCTGGATACGGTTGCGGTCCGATCTATGTTCGGCTCCGAGGATCCCGTGGGGAAGATCATAGAGATCATGGGCGAGCCCTTCACCGTTATCGGTGTTCTGGAACGGAAGAGCAGCTTTGAGCCTGTGATCAACTCCATTGAGGAGTACCAACTCTACGCCACTGAGGATAACGGTACGATCTATATGCCCCAGACCGCATGGCCTGTGGTCTATCGGTTTGACGAGCCTCTCCAGGTAGACGTCAGTGCAGAATCCACAGAGGATATGACCGCAGCCGGCAAGGCGGTTGCGGATTATCTCAACGAGAATCTTGTTGCACAGACCGTGGTTCAGAACGGCATATCCTACCGTAGCAACGACCTCCTTGAGAAGGCAGAGCAGCTCCAGGCTATGAGTAATTCAGCCAACCAGCAGTTGATCTGGATCGCAGGTATCTCCCTCCTGGTAGGCGGTGTAGGCGTTATGAACATCATGCTGGTTAACGTGACTGAGAGGACAGCAGAGATCGGCTTGCGGAAGGCGGTAGGTGCCAAACGCCGCAGGATCCTGTCTCAATTCCTTATTGAAGCCTCTGTTCTTACAGGTATCGGCGGTATTTTAGGTGCCGCATTCGGTGTGGGGCTGTCACAGCTCCTGTCCCGTGTTATGCAGACTCCCTCTGCGGTAAGCATACCTGCTATGATCGCAGCAGTGGTATTCTCTGTATTCATCGGATTGGTGTTCGGTCTGCTCCCTGCCATCAAGGCTTCGAAGCTCAACCCCATCGAGGCTCTGAGAAGAGATTGACCCCATCATCCCAAATATCATCATAGGGGCTGCTGCAAGGGATTGCTGCAGCCCCCTGTTTACGGAAAAGAAGGAATTTGATATGAAACAAGAACAGACCCTTACCGCCTCTGAGCTCCATTATCGGAAAATGACCCAAACGCCGGTGTCCAAGCTGATCCTGCAACTGGGGATGCCTACCATGGTGTCCATGCTGATCACCAGTATATATAATATGGCGGATACCTACTTTGTAGGCACCTTGGGCGAAAGCGCACAGGCAGCTACAGGCGTTCTGTTTGCACTGCAATCCGTGATCCAGGGCATTTCCTTTATGCTGGGTCATGGCTCCGGCTCCCTGGTTGCCAAGGCACTGGCAAAGAAGGATACAGAGGAAGCCAGCTCCTACATTTCCACTGCCTTCTATACAGGGGGCATCCTTGGATGCGTGATCCTTGTACTGGGCATGCTGTTCCTGACACCGCTGGTCAGGCTGTTGGGCAGCACAGAGACGATCCTGCCCTATGCCAGGGATTATGGTATGTGGGTCCTCATCGCCTGCCCCTTTATGATCTGCTCTCTGATCCTCAACAACAACCTCCGCTTTGAGGGCAAAGCCTTCTATGCTATGTTCGGTCTTACCACAGGTGGGTTGCTGAATATTTTGGGAGACTATTTGCTGGTTCCTGTGCTGGGAGTCTACGGTGCAGGCCTGTCTACTGCGGTTTCTCAGATGATCAGCTTTGTGATTCTGCTGATCATGTACTGTACCAAGGCACAGAGCAGGATTCGCCTGTCCTGTATCAGCAGGAGAGTGAGGGATTATCTCACCATTATGAAGGTAGGCCTTCCCTCCTTGATCCGCCAGTGTCTGACTGCGATTTCCGGTAGCCTGCTGAACAATTTGACCAAGCCCTTTGAGGATGCTGCCATTGCGGCCATGAGCGTGGTCAATCGTTACTCTATGTTTGTTATGTGTGTAGGCCTGGGCATCGGCCAGGGCTTCCAGCCTGTTGCTGCCTTTAACTATGAGGCAGGGGAGAAGAAACGGGTCCGCAAGGGGCTCCTTTTTACCATGGGCTTTGCGGCGGTGTTTGTAACCTGTCTGTCTGTTCTGACCTTCTTCTGTGCAGAGAATATTATGCTCCTGTTCCAGAAGATGGAGCAGGTCGTAACCATAGGCTCCAGAGCTTTGCGGTTTGCCGCTGTGGGCTTGCTGTTCATGCCTCTGACCGTTCCCATCAATATGCTGTATCAGAGCATTCGGAAGGCAGGGATCGCCTCCCTTCTTTCCACCCTTCGCTCCGGTGCTCTGCTGATTCCCACTCTGCTCATTGGGGTTCCCCTCCTTGGGCTCACAGGGATCCAGATCGCCCAGCCTGTGGCGGACTGCCTAACAGGTCTCATTTCCATTCCTTTTATTCTTCATTTTCTCCATAAGGAAAGATAAAAAGGGCTGTCTTGCTTGGCAAGACAGCTCCGAGACCCTTATTCCGGTATGGAAGAGAGTATATTTTTGCAGTAGCTGCGGAATGCTTCTACCGCACTCTGAGGATAGACAATGGTGGCACGACCTGCAAATCGGCACAGCCACGCGAAGAAGTTGGGGGACAGGACGATCTTGGTCTGCATGGTAAAATGCTCCTCATCCTGGGGAGTCATAAGGATGTCCCGCCCGAAGCGGTCCACCACCACACCGGCCAGGGAGTTGTCGAACCGCATTTTGACGGTGCTACGCTCACCACGGAACATACCGAACATTTCCTTGGAGTATTCCCCGGGATCAAAGGCGGCGGTCTCCTCCGTAACGGTACGGGCCTCCTCCATGAGGAAGATCTCCTCCATCTTGTCCACCCGATAGTGGGTCAAGCCGTGTCGGCTACTGTGAGCTACCATATAGTAGTTCTCGTCATCCCACAGGAGAGCATAGGGACTTGCTTCATAGACGCCCTTACGGAAATGCTTCTGCAGATCCACACCCCAATCAAAGTAGCGGAATCGGATCTTGCGATCCTGTGCAATGGCATCATGGATCACGTCTACCGCTGAGAGGTTTTCCTCGCTCTCGGATTTGATCCGTCCTGCCAGGACGATCTCACGACGGAGGAGGGCAGCCTCATGGATGCTGGATTGGGATGCCAGCTTGCGGATCAGCTCCGCAGAATGCTTGGGAGAGAGGAAACGGGAGGACAGGACCGCATCGACCAGGAACTTAAGCTCCGATACCTCAAACTCTCTCTCCCTGACAAAGTAGCCCTCTTGCTTGCCTCTGCGGTATTGGATGTCCAGACCGTAGAGATTCAGAGCTGCCAGATCGGAATATAGCCCCTTCCGCTCTGCGCGGATCCCGAATTTCTCCAGATATTCCTGTAGGTCCCGTAGAGATGCAGGATGGGCCTCGTCTGTATTCTGACACAAATAATCCTTAAGATGGAGCAGCTTTAGCTTCTGCCCGTCGCTTCTTGCCATAATGATCACCCTTTATTACAGTATCACATGAGGGGGAATATAGCAAGTATTTTTTCACGCCACTTGACGATTTTCGTCCTTCGTGGTATTCTATTAATATCATCATATTATGGGAGGTGCTGTCTATGCTACGCCGTAATACAAAATACTTCAAGTGGGGACTTACGGCCTTTGTGGTCATTATGGCCGCAGTTGTCTTTTGGTTGGTGTTCTCCAACCTGGGGGGATCTTATGATCTGATCCTGGAATTCCTTGGGATCATTTCCTCCCTGCTCTACGGCTGTGTCTTTGCGTATCTCATGAACCCTATCCTGGAGTTTTCCGTTAAACTGTACAGCAGACTCCTGGAGAAGAGAAAGTGGAAGGACAGCTTCAAGCGATCCCTCGTCCGAGGGGCCGGAGTGACCACCACAGTGATCCTGTTCCTGGGAGCTGTGTATGCGTTCCTGGCTTTGATCGTTCCCAGTATTTACGACAGCCTCTACGAGCTCCTGAACCAGGAGAGACTCCAGGGCTACTACAATACGGTCATGCAGTGGGCTCACGATGTCTTTGCCGGCAGTGCCATCGAGAAGTGGGTAGAGGAGAATGTTGCAGAGCTTATGTCCTTCGTTACCGACTTCCTTAAGAATATGAACGTGGGACAACTGCTTCTGGGAGCAGCGGGTGCGGTATATAACGGCGTTTCCACTGTATTCAGCATGGTGATCGGCATCGTCTGCGGGGTCTATATCCTGGTTTACAAGGGGGAGCTGTGTGCCCAGGCTAAGAAGCTGACCATTGCCCTCTGCCGGGAGGAGAAGGCCAACCGTATTTTTGAGATCGCAAGACGGACCAACGGCATTTTCAGCGGCTTCGTCATCGGCAAGCTCATTGATGCGATCTTTGTAGGTGTTGTGACCTATTTCGCCCTGCTGATCATGAAGATGCCCTTTGCACCGCTGATCGCAACGCTGGTCGGTGTGACTAACATCATTCCCTTCTTCGGTCCCTTTATTGGGGGCATTCCCTCTGCCATCCTGCTGTTGATTGAGAATCCCATCAATGCCCTTTACTTCGGCATCTTTATTGTGGTCCTGCAGATGGTGGACGGTTATATTGTGGAGAATCGCATCCTGGGGGAGAAGCTGGGGATCTCCGACTTCTGGGTCCTGGTTGCCATCCTGATCTCCGGCGGAATTTTTGGCTTTATGGGTATGCTTCTTGGTGTGCCTATCTTTGCAGTACTTTATACTATTGTTGCGGATATTGTGAACAAACGCCTTCATAAGAAGCGTTTGCCTACGGATACAGATGCTTATGGAACCATTCGTTCCGTTACGGATCTGCCGGTCAGGCCCGTGCCCTGTGAGTCTAAGAAGCGGGGAGAGCCCCACTACGACCGGAATATAGAAGAAGAGGATTACTACGACGAGGAGGAGTGATCCGATACTGCGTTTCTTTAAAAAGTAGACATTCGCAAATGGCTACTTTTTATAGCCTGTCAGGGCGTAGAAACTCGTATGAGACGCATTTTGTGCCTTTCGGCACAAAATGATTCAATTAAAAGTTGTCTACTTTTAATTGAATCATAGCATGAGAGGAGGTGACGATCCTTGTCCAATGCCTATTTTCAAATGGAGGGCCTGGCTATGGCACAGGCCTTCGGCACTGTGTGGAAGTTCATAGCACCTGTTCTTGCCATCATCATACTGTGGCGCTGTGCCAGACCCCTTCTGGGCTTCCGACAGGAGCCTGAGATCTGGGCATGGCTACAGATGAATGACGGTCAGCAGCTTCCTGTGACCCATTGGGAGAATATTATCGGCAGTGCCCGATCCTGTGATATTATTCTCAAATTCTCTACGGTTTCCCGTTCCCATGCCGCACTGACCCGATACGATGACGGGAGCTGGTCTATTACAGATATCGGCGGCAAGAATGCAGTCTACGTCAACAGAAAACGGGTTTCTGCAGCAGCTCTCCAATATGGGGACAAGATCTCCCTGGGCGGTGTAGAAATGAAGTTGCTCCCCATTTCCAAGAAGGAGATCCGGGAGCAGAACCTGGAACGTACCCGCCCGGCAGAGCAGAGTCTGCCCATTGTGACCCTGCTGATCTTGACCCTATTCCAGTTCTTTACGGGGCTGTGCCTTTGGATGGTCTGCAAGCCTGCCTTTGCGTCCCAGGTGTTTAGCGGCTTCTTCCTGCTTATGGTCATCCAGTGGGGGCTGTTCTTTGTCATACGTGTTACGGGCAGGAGCGGCTTTGAGCTGGAGACTCTTGCGTTCTTCCTATGTACTCTTGGGTTGTCTGTGATCGCATCGGATTCGCCGGGAGAAATTCGGAAGCAGATCCTCTGCGTGTTAGGCGGTGTTGTGATCTATCTGATCATTGCTCTGTCTCTGCGGACCCTAACCTTGGCCAGGTTCTTCCGCTATATTGCGGCTGTGGCAGGCATTGGCTTGCTTGCACTGAACCTGGTCATTGGTGAAGAGATCAACGGTGCAAGGAACTGGATCGAGCTGGGCTCCTTTACCCTGCAGCCCTCGGAGCTGGTCAAGCTGTGCTTCATATACGTAGGTGCGTCTACCATGGATCGCATCGTATCCAAGCGGAATGTATTTTCCTTCATTATTTACTCCGGCGTTGTTTGCGGCTGTCTGGTTCTGATGAATGACTTCGGTGCCGCACTGATCTTCTTCGTGACCTTCCTGGTGGTAGCATATTTGCGTTCCGGCAGTGTGGCCACCATCGCACTTGCACTGACGGCTTTGGCCTTTGCGGCTATGATCGTGATCGTGTATTTCGGCAACCATGTACAGGAGAGATTCTCTGCCTGGGGTCATGTGTGGGAGGACCCCTACGACGGTGGCTACCAGCAGACCCGTTCTATGATCCGTATGGCTGTAGGCGGTTTCTTCGGACTTGGTGTAGGGCAGGGCTGGCTGAAGGCTGTTGCCGCTTCGGATACGGACCTTGTTTTCGCTTTTATCAGCGAGGAATGGGGACTGATCATGGCAGTGATCATGGTTCTGGCTGTGTTGGTGCCTTCTGTCTTTGTTCTCCGCTCTGCCAGAGTAGGCAGGAGCAGCTTCCACACCATCGGTGCCTGTGCGGCAGTTACCATTATGCTGACACAGACCATGCTCAATGTATTCGGCACCATGGACCTGCTGCCGCTGACCGGTGTTACACTGCCCTTCGTTTCCAACGGCGGCTCCAGTATGCTATGCTGCTGGGGACTTGTGGCCTTCATCAAGGGTGCGGACACCAGACAGAACGCATCCATTGCCGTTAAGACCCTACGGGTAAAGGAGGACAAGGATGAATAAGATTGCCAATCGTGCATGGGCGGCTATGATCCTTGCCTTTGCCCTGTTCTTCGGCCTGTGTGTCATTGTTCTGCGGTATGTCCGTGATTCCGAGGAATGGTACCTTCACCACAGCAACTCTGCGGTATACACCAACGGCAGGCTGAACAGCGGCAAGGTCTATGACCGTGCCGGCAATCTGCTGGTAGATGCTACAGACGGCAGAGCCTACCCCGAGGATGAGCTGCTCCGCCGATCCACCCTCCATCTCTTAGGAGACGTGGAGGGCAACATTCCGGATTACCTTATGGACCATTACTCCAACGAGCTGACGGCCTATGATCTGTTCAACGGAGCCCAGAGCGGACAGGGGGTCTATATGGATCTGACAGTGAACAGCGAGATCCAGAAGGCTGCATACCAAGCTATGGCAGGCAGAAAGGGAGCTGTAGGCGTGTATAACTACATGACCGGGGAGGTCCTCTGTATGGTTTCTACCCCCGGCTTTGACCCCACCACTCCCGAGGAGGTGGATGACAGCGAGGCCTACGCAGGAGCCTATGTCAACCGTTTCCTCCACGCAACCTATACCCCCGGTTCTGTCTTTAAGCTGGTAACAGCCGCTGCGGCCATTGCAGAGATCCCGGATCTGGAGACCCGTGTGTTCCATTGCCCGGGGGATTGGGTCATTGACGGTGTTGTGGTCACCTGCAGCGGTATTCACAAGGATATCGGCTTTGATACGGCACTGACCAAGTCCTGCAACGTAGCCTTTGCACAGCTTGCAGTGGAGCTGGGGGAAGAGACCCTGGAGAAATACGCTCTGGCAGCGGGCATTACCACGTCTTTAGAGTTTGACGGCTTTGAGACAGCTAAGGGCTCAGTCGAGCTGGATCGGATCTCTACCAACTCCCTTGCATGGGCAGGTGTAGGTCAGCATACCAATCAGATCAACCTTTGCCAATATATGACCTTCATAGGGGCCATTGCCAACGGTGGCGTCTCTGCCAAGCCCTACGTAGTGTCCCGTATCCGTTGCGGACAGGAGGAGACCCATCGTGCCGCAACTACCTTCAACGAGCCTATGCTGGACCCGGCCGTAGCCGACCGCCTGGCTCGGGCTATGCATACTGCGGTCGTCAATAACTATGGCGAAGCAAACTTCGCCGGTCTCTATGCAGGAGCCAAGTCCGGCACCGCGGAGCGAGGAGGGGACCTGGTGCCTAACGCTCTGTTTGCGGGCTTTGTGCAGGACAGCAAATATCCTCTTGCTTACGTCGTAGTAGTAGAGGGTGCCGGCTCCGGCAGCGAAACCTGTATTCCCATTATCAAGCAGGTTCTAAATGCCTGTGTCACTGTCTTGGGCATGGAATAAAAAAATTAAAAAATTGCGAGAAAAGACTTGACATTTCGGGAATCATAGAGTATAATAACCAAGCTGGTTTCAAGAGAGACTGGCGTATGGAGAGGTGGCTGAGCTGGCCGAAGGCGCACGACTGGAAATCGTGTAGGCGTTAAAAGCGTCTCGCGGGTTCGAATCCCGCCCTCTCCGCCAGAAAAACCGACTTGTTTCGACAAGTCGGTTTTTCAATGAAATTCGCCTTGCGGCGAGTGAAATAGCTTCGCTATGAAATACGCTAACGCGTATGAAATATTTGCTTCGCAAATGTTTAGAGGCGAATTTTATTTCACTTGATGCGTAAGCATCAAATTTCATAATCCGTAAGGATTATTTCATATTTTTCGCAAGAAAAATATTTCATTCTAAAATCTGTAGGGGTTCGAACATATAGGTCAAAAATTCAAAGGGGTTCGAATTTGTTCAACCTTTCCAATTAGACCCCAAATCCTATTAGCCG
>JAZNYV010000014.1:0-22987 GCA_045594585.1 Faecousia sp.
CTCGACGGCGAGTGGGTGGATTTAATTTCACTTGATGCGATAGCATCAAATTTCACAATTTACGGAGTAAATTATTTCACCGTGAGCGTAAGCGAACGATTTCACTAAAAACGAACGGTTATGTAAGAGTTCGAATTCATACGCAAAAACAGCAAAAATATCTTTTTCATAGCCCATAGACACGAAAAAGCTCCTTCTGTCGAAAGACAAAAGGAGCTTTTTCAACGAAATCCACCCTTGCAGGTGGGTGAAATATTGCTTCGCAATGTGAAATTCTCGCTTCGCTACGGTGAAATCGCTGCGGCGGTGGATGGATTTCATTTCACTTTCTGCCATAGCAGAAAATTTCACAATGACCGTAGGTCATTATTTCACATCCGCAGGATATTTCACTTCAACTTTCATAATTGCTCAAAAGCATTTGTTTCACAAAAAGGAGCCCCCATGTCCGCTCAAGAGAATCACACCGTCCTATGCGATGAATGCGGAAGCACCTGTTTCCGTGACAGCTCGCAAATGCAGTCTCTCTGTCCCGAATGTGCCCATGTCTTGTACGGATATCCCCCTTGCGACCATGTTTTTGATGAGGGGAAATGCGTAAAATGCGGCTGGAACGGTTCTCCCAGTCCTTACACTGCTTCCTTATGCAAAAATCCACAACAGAAAGGATGATCCGCAATGAACGTTTTTCAGTTTGTCAACGACTTAAAGACCGCCTCTTATAGGGATAAAGGGCAGCTATTACAGTATCTTCTCCGAGTGGCAGAGAGGAAGCTGAAGACCCTTTCCAAGGAGGACCGCCAATTACTCCTGTCCTACGCCTTCGGCGAGGTAGATGCTATGCTCCGTGTGATCCCGGAGACAGTGTCCTACCGGGAAAAGGATGTGATCTTCCACTGTGAGGATTGTGTGCTGGGTCTGATCATGAAGCTGTGCGGTACACCGGATCAGCTTCGCCGGGAGCAGCTGTCGAAGATCCAATCTTTAGTGGACCTTGTAGACAAGGAGCGGTACATTGAAAACACTGTAGACAGCCTTTTCCAAAATCCCTCTGTATCCGAGACAGATATGAACCGTCTGCTGTATTGGGTCAAGCAAACCACGGACGAGTACCAAAAGAGTATGCTGTTCCAGGGTCTGCTCCACCACAAGGAGAAGCTCAAGAAGCTCTCTCCTCCGGCACGGCAGCTTTTAGAAGAATACGTGATCTCCGAAGCAACACGTCTCAAGGAGCTTTCCACAGAGGACAGCGGCGCTGTTCTTGAGCTGATCGCAGACGTAGGGAAGCATTTCCCCACAGGCTCCATGATCGCTGCTTTGGAGGGTCTGCTGACCTTAGACAAGAATCCTATCAGCTACTACGCTGTAGAGAGCCTGCTGACCTTAAACCGTGACGTTCCCCAAGGGGTCATCACCGCTCTAGCAGAGGATCTGGAGTATGCAGATCTCACCTATTCCGTACTGCGGCGAATGGGTAAGACAAGCCTGTTCCCCAAAGAGTATGCCACCGACGAGTATTTAGGCAAGAGCGATCTTGTCCACTGGCTCACCTACCCTACGGAATTAGGGAAGGCTCCCGACGAGATCCTGTACGTGGGAAAGGTCAAACGATTCTTCAGCACCAAAGTTTTTCACGTTTACCGCTTCCGCTCTGACAGCGATACCTTAAGCGACGACCTGAAAAACAAGTGGCTCATAGGCTGGTCCTCGGAAGAAGGCGGCACCTTCAGCAACTTCGAGGAATATGCCGGCTTTGAAGGCCCTACAGCAAAGGAAACCCTAAATCGAATCAAGAAGCACATTCTTGGATAAGCAAGAAGGGGCTGTCTCAAATGATGCAAATCGTATGAGCAGTCCCTTTTTTCTGTTATTGACTGTTCCGCATACTCTTGACCAGGAGCTCAATGAAGTCCCACACGGGAGGCTCCAGCCATTTGTCGTAGAGGATGCACATATAGAGAGCCTGGTGCCAGTTCCTTAGAGGAATATACCGCAGATCCCGGTGGTTCTGCTTGCTGGATTCCGGGATAAAGGTAATGCCCATACCGGCCTCTACCAGATCCAAAGCTGTTTGGGCAGTATCTACGGCACAGACCACATTCTCGTCGGGGGAAATGCCGTTGGCCCATTCCCGGAAGCTGCTTCCGGCATCATAGTTAAACACGATCTGCGGCTCACGGAGGATCTCCTGAGGCTCCACCTGGTCCCTGTTTGCCAGGGGGTGGTCTGCGGGAAGTGCTACGTAGAGGGTCTGCTCCTTCAGCTTTCGGAAATGGAGGCTCCTGTCTCTGTCTGTCAGATCTACCAGGGCCATATCTAACTTTTCCTGCCGCACTAAGTCCATAAGCTGCTCTGCAGAGCTCTCCATAATATGGAAGCGGATCCGCTTATTGCTCCTGCCGTAGGCAGAGATCACCCTTGCGGCAGTTCCTGCCAGGGAGCCGGACACACAGCCCATACGGATCACAACGGGAGCGCTGAGTCGGCTTTCCCTCAGAGTCATAGAGGCCTCCTGGAGCTCGCCGAAGGCCGCATCCACCTTTTCTCTCAGGAATCGGCCCTCGTCGGTCAGACGGATGTTCCGTCCCACCTTCTCAAAGAGCTTCACTCCCCCCAGCTCCGTCTCTAAATTATGGATAGCCGTGCTGAGGGAGGGCTGAGAGATCCCCAATCGTGCAGCAGCAAGAGTATAATGCTCCACCTGTGCCAAAACAGAGAAATATCGCAAGGCATTGTAATTCATTAAATCATCCCCCTAATATATAGTTTATATCTATCAATACCATACCATATCCCACGGCTTTTCGCAAGAGCAAATCACCAAATTCCGATTTATCGAGCTATTTGAAAAAGCATAAACCACCAAATCACGCACTATCCCGTAGGGCAGCTTGCCCTACGACAGCCTTGTACGATAATATGTTGCATGGTACGGGAATCGAACAGCTCCATAAATCGGGAATTTCCAACGGCAAGGGGAGACGCACGGAAAACAAGTATTGCATTTTCACGGTTCGGTTTGTATAATATATTTGTTCGACCAAAATCGGTTCCGAAAGGAGAAGAAGATATGGAATCCTATGTAAATTTTGCTGTAGAGAAGACTATGGAGCTTCTTGCCATTGACAGCCCTACGGGGTATACCGCAGAGGCGGAGGCCTATGTATTAAAGGAATTCTCTGCGCTGGGCTTTGATGCCAAGAGGACTACCAAGGGCGGCATCCTCATTGATCTGGGCGGAGAGGATGCAGAGGACGGTCTCCTGTTAGAGGCCCATGCAGATACCCTGGGAGGCATGGTTGCGGAGATTAAGGGCAACGGACGTCTGCGGATCGTCAACGTAGGCGGCATGAATGCCAACAACGCAGAGGCAGAGAACTGCCGTGTAGTCACCAAGTTCCACGGGATCTACGAGGGCACCCTCCAGCTCTGCAACGCCTCTATCCACGTAAACAGTGACTATAATTCCACCTCCCGCAAATTCGACGTCATGGAAGTGGTCCTGGACGAAATCGTGGAATCTGCCGAGGATGTAAAGAAACTGGGCATTGAAGTGGGTGACTATGTGTGCTTCGATCCCCGGAGCAGGGTCACGCAGTCCGGCTATATTAAGAGCCGTTTCCTGGATGACAAGCTGTCTGTAGGCATTCTCCTGGGCTTTGCCAAATATTTGGCAGACAACAAGCTCCGCCCCTCCCGTAGAGTCTACGTCCACGTCACCGTCTACGAAGAAGTGGGACACGGCGGCTGTGCCTCCGTGCCTGCAGGGGTTACAGAGGCGATCTCCGTAGACATGGGCTGTGTAGGTGACGGTCTGCAATGTACTGAGCGGCAGGTATCCATCTGTGCCAAGGACTCCGGCGGTCCCTACAGCTACGAGGTAGTCAAGAAGCTCATTGCCGCCGCCAAGAAGGAGGAGGCAGACTATGCCGTAGACATCTATCCCCACTACGGCTCCGATGTAGAGGCTACCCTCTCTGCCGGCTATGATATCCGTCACGGTCTCATCGGCGCCGGTGTCTATGCCTCCCACGGCTATGAGCGGAGCCACAGAGACGGCGTCCTCAATACTCTTAAGGTTCTGAGGGGGTATCTGTTCTGATGCTGGGAATCCGCAAACGTTACTGGATCATTGCAGGTACGGAATTCGTCTTAGGCCTGTTCTTCTATTATTTGGTCTACGCCTATCAGTTTACCGGCCTGCTTCTCATGGGCCTTGCGGCACTGACCATGGTATTCGGTGTTCTGAATCTGGTCAAGCGGACCATCTTCCGCACCATTCTTATTGCACTCCTGGTCGTAGGCTCTGTTATGGCAGTGATCACAGGGAGTCAGATCCTTAAGAGCAGCAAGGGCTCCCCGGATCCCCGGGCAGACTACGCCGTTGTCTTAGGTGCAGGGGTCAACGGCACAGAGCCCAGTGCCTCCCTCCGAGAGCGGATCCAAGCCGCCAAGACCTATGCCGAGACCTATCCCGAAGCCATTCTGATCCTCTCCGGCTCCCAGGGTCCAAACGAAGGGATCAGTGAAGCACAGTGTATGTATGACAAGCTCACAGAGGCAGGGATCTCCCCCTCCCGTCTGTACATAGAGGATCGGGCAGAGGATACGGAGCAGAATATCCGATTCTCCCTGGAGCTCATTGAAAGGGAATTTGGGGAAGTTCCCGATAGCGTCTGCATCATCTCCTCGGAGTATCACCTCCTCCGTGCCGGAAAGCACGGCGAAGCCCTGGGCATTACTCCCCTGCTGTACCCTGCCCGTACAGAGAACCGTCTGTATTTCTGCAATATGTTCCTGCGGGAGATCGTTGCAATATGGGAGTTTACCTTGAGCTAAAAATTTTTCAATTTTCTTGATTTTTTCGGGAACTTTTTTCAGGAACCCTCGTCTATGTACTCGGAGCCGCTGAGAGCGGCCAAGAAAATCGACACAATTTGAAAGGAAATCATCAAATGAAGAAGCTTATTGCTATGATGCTCTGCATCGTCCTGGTTCTGTCCCTGGTTGCCTGCGGCAAGGATGCCGAGGAGCCCACCACCGAGCCTACCACCGAAACCACCGAACCCACCACTGAGCCCACTACCGAGGCTACCGAAGAGATCACCGAGGAGCTCCCCGAGGAAACCACCGGCGACTTCACCGCCTCCAACAACGAATTCCTGGACACCGGCTTCCAGTTCTACGGCTTGGATGCTGACGGCGTTCCCGTTCCCTGCGAGCCTTTCGAGGAGGGCATTTTCCTCCGCGAGCTGTACAGAGACTACCCCAACGAGTTCCCCGGCGGCCTGATCGTTCGTGAAATCACCGATCCCGAAGAATTCAAGTATCAGTGCGGCGTTGACTACGAAGAGGGCATGGTAGCCTATCTGTCCGAATCCATGATGGGTTCTGGCGGCCACACTGCATTCCTGGTAATCGTTCCCGATGGCATGGATGTGGAAACCGTTCGTGCAAACATCGAAGCAAATGCCAACCCCAGCAAGTCTCTTTCCCACACCGCCGAGAAGGTTGCAGTCGTTGCTGCCGAGAACAAGGTCCTCCTTGTCATGTCCTTCGAGCCCCTGGTTGATCACCTTGTTGCCAAGTTCCAGGCTGCTATGGCAGGCTAATATCTTGATTCAAAAGCCGAGAGATCCCCGCGATTTCTCGGCTTTTTGAATCGTCACCCACGTGCAAGTATCCCCGGACCCATGTTTCAAAAAAATGAAAAAGAGTAAAAAACATGAAGAAACTGCTTGCCGCACTGCTCACCCTCTCATTGATCCTTACCCTTGCCGCCTGCACTGCAAAAGCCCCTCCCGAAACCTCCGCACCATCCCAAGCCACAGCTCCTACGGAAGGCCAATCCGAAAGCCTCCCTACAGAACGCTACTTCGATTATTTTGAACTTGCGGATGGACTCTACCAGACCATTGATCCTACAGAGGACATGCTCCTCATACAGAGTCTCTTTGACAATACCGACGACGATATTACCCCCTCTGCAATCTCCATTGAGAAGCTATCTGACAAAGATTCCTTTGAATACCATACTACCTTACCCTTTGACCGGAATATAGAAGCATACAGGTGTGCAACTCCCTTTGGTCATAGCCCCATCGACGTTGTATTCCTCCGTACTCCTGCCGGAGGTGATATGGATGCCATCTGTGACCATGCAAAAGAAAATCTGAACCCGAGGAAAGAAGTCTGTATGATCTACGACTATACCTATATTCTCGCCACCGAGACCACCGCTCTCTTTGTCATGGGCAACGGTGAACTGCCCGAACAGGTCCAAGCTGCCTATTTGGAGAAGTTCCCGGAGGCAACCCAGTGCTTCTTCTGCAGCAATAACACACCAACCACCTAACACCATGCCCCGGGGCTGCCGAATGGCAGCCCCCTTGTTATTTCCCACCAAATTCCGGTTTATCGAGCTGTTCGATTCCCGTACCATGCAACATATCACCGTACACGGCTGTCGTAGGGCAAGCTGCCCTCAGCTTGCCCTACGGGATAGTGCGTGTTTCGGTGGTTTGTACCTTTTCAAACAGCTCCATAAATTGGGAATTTGATACACCTACGGGGCTTTATTTTGGATTTTTGCAGTATACATTTGGGGCTTTTTATGGTAGACTGAAAAGAGGACCGTTTTTCCTGTTCGACAGGGAACTTTTTGGGTTCTGTGTCGTCTATTTTACGGATTCCTTTGATTTCCCCATATATTCATACTCTAAGGAGGCGAGTGCCTTGCTGTTTTCCAGCATTAGCTTTGTATACATTTTTCTTCCCACGGTTCTGCTGCTGTACTTCCTGGTTCCTCACAGGTGGAGAAACGGCGTTCTCCTTGTAAGCAGTCTGCTGTTTTACTTCTTCGGAGAGCCCATTTACGTTTCCCTGCTGATCATTTCCTCTCTGTCAGACTATCTCCACAGTCTGTACATTGAGAGCCACCGAGGGACCAGGGGTGCAAAGATTGCCCTGGTTACATCCATCATCGTGAATTTGGGTATGCTGGGCTTCTTTAAATACGCCGACTTTTTCCTGGGAAGCATCAATACGGTTCTGGGGACAAGCATCCCCCTCTTCGGTGTGGAATTGCCCGTAGGCATCAGCTTCTTCACCTTCCAGACCATGAGCTATACCATCGACGTATACCGTGGGAAGGCAAAGGCTGAGAAGGACCTTGCTACCTTTGCCACCTTCGTCTGTCTGTTCCCCCAGTTGGTAGCCGGTCCCATTGTCCGCTACACCGATGTGGCTAAGGAGCTCCACTCCAGAAGGGAAACTCTGGAGGATGTATACCTGGGCATCCGCCGCTTTGTTATAGGCTTGGGCAAGAAGATCCTGATCGCCAACACCGCAGCAGAATTCTGTGCCCATTTCCGGGAGTCTCAGCCCTCCGTAGCCTTCTACTGGCTCTACGCCGTAGCCTTCTGCATTCAGGCCTACTTTGACTTCTCCGGCTATTCCGATATGGCCATCGGTATAGGGCGGATCTTCGGTTTCTCCTTCCCGGAGAACTTCAACTATCCCTACATTTCCAAGAGCATTTCCGAATTCTGGCGTCGCTGGCACATGACCATGGGCGGCTGGTTCCGGGACTATGTGTATATCCCCCTGGGCGGCAGCCGCTGCAGCAAGGGCCGTTGGCTCTTTAATACCTGCGTGGTATGGGCTGTTACAGGTCTGTGGCACGGAGCCTCCTGGAGCTTTGTTCTGTGGGGTCTGTTCTTTGCCGTGGTCATGGTGGTGGAGAAGGTCTTCCTGTCCAAATATTTGGACAGACTCCCCTCTGCCCTCTGCCATATCTACACCATATTCATCTTCCTTGTCAGTATGGTTATTTTCAATGCCGAGAGCCTGGGCCAGGTCTTCTCCGATCTGAAGGGCTGCTTCGGTGGTGCACCTCTGTGGAACTCTGACACCACCTACTATCTCAGAGAGTATGCTGTCATTTTCCTCTTGGGCATCGTAGGCAGCACCCCCCTGTGCAAGAAGCTGTGGGAGAGGGTCTCTGTCCGCTGCAAGACCTTCAGTGCTATTGCAGAGCCTGTGGGCATTGTCCTGCTTTTGATCGCCGTGACTGCCTGCCTGTTAAACGGCAGTCTCAATCCCTTTATGTATTTCCGTTTCTAAGGAGGTGCCTTTATGGAAAAATTCAAACAATACGCAGTCATAGGGGTATTCTTCCTCTTTATCTGCGGTTTCAGTCTTGTACACTTTCTTCTCCCGGATAAGGACTTCTCCCCAACGGAACGAAAGCCTCTGGCCCAGTCCCCCGCATTGACTTGGGATGCCATTCGTACAGGAGACTACTTTACAGATGCCGAAACCTATCTGCTGGATCAATTCCCCCTACGGCCCAAATTCCTGAACGCCAAACGCATTTTGGACAAAAACGTTTTCCTCATGAGCAGCAGCAGCGGTTACACCAGTGCAGAGGATCACCTGACAAAGCTCACTCCCACTCTGAACGAGAACCAGATCGAATATGCCGTGAAGCTCCTAAACAAGGTTCTGGAGGAACATCCGGAAATCGGCTCCGCATACTGTGCTGTAGTTCCCGATAAGAATTACTATTTATCACAGATCACCGGGCAGCCTTCTCTGAACTACGACCGTGTTTTTGAGATGACAAAGGAGGTCCGAGCACAGCAGATCCCCTTGACCCATTTGTTGACTCTTGATGACTACTACCGAACAGACAGCCACTGGCGGCAGGAACGCATCCTTCCCGTAGCAGAGGCTATCTGCAACGCACTCGGTGTTCCACCTGCAGATCCCAACAGCTATTATACTACCTCCTTGGAGGGCTTCAAGGGTCTTTACTACAATCTGACCGAGACCCCTCCCGAGCCTGATACCCTCACCTACCTGCGAAGCGAGACCATCGACAATGTCATTGTCAAGCATCTGAACAACCAGGGAAAAATGGAGGAAATGTCCATGTATCATGAAGATCCCGTCTATAACGACAGACGGGACAGCTACGACTTTTTCCTGGCAGGACCGGAATCACTGATCACTATTGAAAATCCCAACGCCAAAACGGACCGCCACTTGATCCTGATCCGTGACAGCTTCGGCAGCTCCCTGGCTCCCCTGCTGGCTGACAGCTATGCAAAAATCACCCTTCTGGACTTCCGGTATATTAAGACCTTTGCTCTCGGAATGGTGGACATCGACTTTACCAACGCAGATGTATTGATTCTGTACAGCACTGCACTGTTCAACGAGGCCCGTTCTGCCGGAGTGGCATAACCAAAGACAACTGCCGAGACTTTTCTATGGGATCCGTGGAAAAGTCTCGGTTTTCTGTAGGTTTTTTCTTGCTTTTTCTCTCTATTTTTGCTATAATACTATTTCTTGATAAAATGGTTTGAAAACCATTTTATTGCAGGATGAATATCCTGCACCGCCTTTGGCGGCAAGAACAGTATTGCAGGTTATTTCTCGGCGGGTCTGCCGCCATGCCGCTTATGAGCGACATAATATCTGTTCAGATTTTAACAAAGGAGGTACCTATGAAACCATCACCCTTTTATAAGAAATTTATTGGGAACAGAGCTTTTTATAAAATGGTACTGGCTGTTGCCCTGCCTATTATGATCCAGAACGGCATCACCCAGTTCGTTGGGCTCCTGGACAATCTTATGGTTGGCCGTGTGGATACGGTGCAGATGACAGGCGTTGCTATTAGTAATCAGCTGATCTTCGTATTCAACCTTGCCATCTTCGGAGCCATTTCCGGTGCGGGGATCTACGGTGCACAGTTCTTCGGTCGCGGAGACGAGGAGGGCGTCCGTCATGCCTTCCGATACAAGCTGCTGATCTGCGGCACCCTTCTCCTATTAGGCTGCGGAATTTTCCTCTTCTTCGGCGAGGATCTGATCCGTATGTACCTTAAGGGAGAAGGAGAGTTAGAGAATATTGAAGCCAGCCTCTATTACGCCAAGGAATATCTGTACATCGTTATGATCGGTCTGCTCCCCTACGTATTGGCACAGTGCTATGCAGGAACTCTGCGAGAATGCGGGCAGACCATGCTGCCCATGGTAGCAGGAGTCATCTCCGTATTTGTCAATCTGATCTGGAACGGCATTCTGATCTTCGGTCTGCTGGGCTTCCCTGCAATGGGTGCCGCAGGTGCCGCTGTTGCTACGGTGCTGTCCCGTTTCGTAGAGGCAGGGATCATTGTGATCTGTGCCCACAGGAAGAAGGCAGGCAACACCTTTCTCACAGGGGTTTACCGCAGTCTGTATATCCCCGGCAAGCTCTTCGGTCAGATCACTGCCAAGACCCTTCCCCTCCTGCTCAACGAGACCATGTGGGCAGGCGGTATGGCAATACTGTCCCAGCGATACTCCCTGATGCACTTCGACGTAGTCCCTGCCCATAATATCTGCAGCACGGTCTCCAACGTATTTAACGTTGCCTTCCTTGCTATGGGTACGGCTATCGGCATCATCGTCGGTCAGCTCCTGGGAGCCAACAAGTTAGAAGAGGCCAAGGATACGGATCGGAAGCTCATTACCTTCTCCGTCTCCGTCTGCTTCCTTATCGGCGGTGTTATGGCATTGGTGGCTCCTCTGATCCCCCAGCTCTACAACACCACAGAGTCCATCCGCAGCCTGGCCACCAAGATGCTGGTCATCAGTGCCCTGGTCATGCCCATTAACTCCCTTGCCAATGCCTGTTACTTCACCATGCGTTCCGGGGGCAAGACCTTTATTACCTTTCTTTTTGACAGTGTCTATGTATGGGTCTTCCTGATTCCCCTGTGTTGGGCACTGCAGACCTTTACCGCCCTTCCCATTATCCCCATCTTCCTCATCTGCCAGTTTGCGGACATCGGCAAGGGCATCATCGGTCTGATTCTGATCCGCAAGGGCGTGTGGATCCAAAATATCGTTGCAAAGGAGGAGCCCTGATGAAACCAAGAAGCTTCTACCGTGATCACGGTCCTGTAAGGATCTTCCTGTCCTACTTCAAGCCCCACAAGAGGCTCTTTGCCCTGGATATGTTCTGTGCCCTGCTGGTATCTGTCATAGATCTGACCTTCCCCCTGGCATCCCGTCAGGCTATGAACACCTATCTGCCGGAGAGTGCCTTTTCTGCCTTTTTCTCCGTCATGGCTGTGTTCGCCGTGGCCTATTTGCTCCGCTCCCTGCTGTACTTCGTGATCTGCTATTGGGGACACACCTTCGGCATCCGTGTAGAGGCAGACATCCGCCAGGATCTCTTCCGCCATATGCAGACATTAGGCTATGATTTCTATGATCGGAACCGTACAGGTCAGCTTATGAGCCGTCTTACCAGTGACCTTTTCGAGGTTACGGAGCTTGCCCACCACGGCCCCGAGGATCTGATCATCTCCGTACTGACCATTATCGGCGCTCTGGTCGTTATGTTCTCCATCGAATGGCGTCTTGCACTGGTGGTCTGCATCATCCTGCCCATTTTGGTGGTGGTCGTTACCACCCGCCGTCGGAAAATGAGTGCTGTCTCCAAGAACGTCAAGGCAAAGACCGCCGCCATTAACGCAGATATCGAGTCCTCCCTGTCCGGCATCCGTACTGCCAAGGCCTTTGCCAACGAGGCTGTGGAGTTTGCCAAGTTCCACGCCGCCAACGAGAAGTTCAAGACCTCCAAACGGGAATTCCACAAGGAAATGGGTCTGTTTACAGGCTCCCTGGAGTTTTTCATGACTCTGCTGTCCGTCGCGGTCATTACCGTAGGCGGTGCCCTGCTTATGAAGGGACAGCTGGAAATGGTAGACCTGCTCACCTTCAGCCTGTATATCTCCACCTTTACAAGCCCTGTTCGGAAGCTGGTCAACTTTGCAGAAATGTTCGCCAACGGCTTTGCAGGCCTGGGCCGCTTCGTAGACCTGATGCGGATGGAGCCCTCCCTCCGGGATGCAGGGGATGCCGAGATCCTTGAGAATGTGAAAGGCGATATCCGTGTAGAGAACGTAGGCTTTGCCTACGACGAGGACACAGAGGTCCTGGATTCCGTCTCCCTCCATGTCAAGCCCGGGGAGACCATTGCCATCGTAGGACCCTCCGGCGGCGGCAAGAGCACCCTGTGCCGTCTGATCCCCCGATTCTATGACGTAGGCTCCGGCTCCATCACCATTGACGGCAAGGACATCCGCCAAGTGACTCAGGAATCCCTCCACCATGCCATCGGTGTGGTACAACAGGAGGTCTTCCTCTTTGCAGATACCATCGGCAACAATATCCGTTACGGCAAGCCCGACGCTACCATGGAGGAGATCATCGAGGCCGCCAAACGGGCAGAGATCTACGAGGATATTATGGCTATGGCCGATGGCTTCGACACCTATGTAGGGGAACGGGGCACCCTCCTGTCCGGAGGACAGAAGCAGAGAGTATCCATTGCCCGTATTTTCCTCAAGAACCCTCCCATTCTGATTCTGGACGAAGCCACCAGTGCCCTGGACAGCGTTACGGAGGAGAAGATCCAGAGTGCTCTGGATGCCCTGGCTGTGGGTCGCACCACGCTGATCATTGCCCACCGCCTGTCCACCATCCGCAGTGCCACACGGATCATCGCCATTGCCGACGGCATCATCAAGGAAGAGGGCTCCCACCAAGAGCTTTTGCAGCGTAATGGCCTCTACGCAGACCTGTGGAGGACGCAAAACCTCAAAAAACGCTAAATTTATCATCAAAATTGGAAAATAGTCCTTGCTTTTATCCTTGAATTATGATATAAACATCTTAATACCGACGAATCTCTCCGTCTTTGAGAGCTTCGTCGCTGATTTGATACTGAGTTTCTTTAAAGAGTAGACATTCGCAGATGGCTACTTTTTATAGCCCGTCAGGGCGTAGAAACTCGTATGAGACGCATTTTGTGCCTTTCAGCACAAAATGATTCAATTAAAAGTTGTCTACTTTTAATTGAATAATAGTATGAGAGGATGATTATTCTGTGAAGAACCCCCTGTGCCCCGAAACCATCATTGCGTTTTTCCATATTAAGGGAAACGTGATCGAGTGTAAGGAATTCGGTTCCGGACACATTAACGATACCTACAAGGTCATTACCGACGACGGTCACGTCTACGTTCTCCAGCGGATCAACAAGAACGTTTTCACCGATCCCATTTCCGTTATGGAGAATGTCAGTGCCGTTACGGATTTTCTCCGCAAGACCCTTAAGTACCCCCGTGAGACCCTACACTTCATCCGTACAGACGAGAACCTCCGTTACTACATAGACGAGAACGAGGATTGTTGGCGTTGCTACGAGTTTACCGACGGCATTTGCCTGGAGCTTCCCGAGTCTGACGAGGATTTCTACGAGAGTGCCATTGCCTTCGGCCGTTTCCAGGAGATGCTCAGCACCTTCCCTGCCGACACCCTCCACGAGACCATCCCCCTGTTCCACAACACTCCCAACCGCTATCGGATGTTTAAAGAAGCCCTTGCCAAGGATGCTGCAGGTCGTGCCGCCTCCGTCGCCGAGGAGATCGCCTTCATCCTGGCACGAGAGGGCGAGGCAGGCCTTATCTGCGATGCACTGGATTCCGGGGAGCTCCCCCTCCGTGTAACTCACAATGACACTAAGATCAACAACGTCCTCCTGGACTCCAAGACCCGCAAGGCCCTGTGTGTCCTGGACTTAGATACGGTCATGCCCGGCTCCTCCCTCTACGACTACGGTGATTCCATCCGTTTCGGTGCCGCTACTGCTGCCGAGGATGAGACAGACCTGAGCAAGGTCACCATGAGCCTTGACCTGTTCCGTGTATATACTGCCGGCTACCTTAAGGCCTGCACCGCCCTAACAGACAAGGAGATCCGGATGCTCCCCGTAGGTGCCAAGATGATGGCCCTTGAGGTAGGTGTTCGCTTCCTGACAGACTACCTGGACGGAGACAAGTACTTTAAGGTCTCCTACCCCCGGCACAATCTGGACCGTGCCCGTACCCAGCTCAAGCTGGTTTGGGACATGGAGCAGAAGTGGGATGATATGCATCGCATCGTTGCAGAAGAAGCCGCCAAGAGATGATCTCACAGACCAACCTGCAGGGACTGCCTCGTAATGAGACGGTCCCTGTTTTTGTCTACAATTTATTCACAAAAGCTTCGTTATTTCTTCAGGTTCTTCATAGAATACTGTGGTAGTATGAATACACTTCCACAAACAAGGAGTTTTTTCCATGAATGACTATGAATACTATTCCTATCCTACTGATAAGGATGTCCCTCCCTTAAGGGATCAGACCACTCTCCGTCCCTATGAGGATCCCTATGGGTATATCCCCCCTGCCTCTCATAACGATCCCCCGGAGACCCCCTCCCGTAAGGGGAGGTTCCTGGCCCTTGCCCTGTGCTTTGCCCTGGTGGGCAGTATCTTAGGTGCAGGCTCCCTCCTCCTGATGCAGAAGCTGTTTGCCCCCTCCTCAGAGGAATTAAAGCAGGAGGAGGAACAGCAGGTATCCCACCTTCTTCAAGGGCAGCGGGAACAGGTGACTCTGGAGACCGTTCCCGTAGACACCGGTCGTGAGATGACCCCTGCTCAGGTCTATGCCTCCAACGTAAATTCCACCGTAGGCATTACCACCACACTGACCACCACCAATTTCTGGGGCTATCAGACCACCTCCGCCGCCTCCGGTTCCGGCTTTATTATTTCCCGTGACGGCTATATCCTCACCAATTTCCACGTCATCGACGGCTCCGACAGCATTTCCGTCTCCCTCTTTGACGGCAGGACCTACGAGGCTGCAGTCATTGGCTACGACGAGAGCAATGACATCGCCGTTCTCAAGGTCAATGCCCAGGATCTTGCTCCTGTGATCCTGGGAGATTCCGATAAGCTGAATGTCGGGGATACCGTCGTTGCCATCGGCAACCCCTTAGGGGAGCTGACCTTCTCCCTGACCTCCGGCAGTGTCAGTGCCAAGGATCGGGAGGTCACCTTCTCCGGAAGTGTGTCCATGAAGCTGATCCAAACAGACGCCGCCATTAACTCCGGCAATTCCGGCGGTGCCCTCTTTAACCTCTACGGCGAGGTGGTAGGTGTCACCAATGCCAAGTATTCCGGCTCCTCCAATTCCTCTGCCACCATTGACAATATCGGCTTTGCCATTCCCATTAACAGCATCATGGATATCGTACGCAGCATCATTACCGAGGGCTATATCCTCAAGCCCTATGCAGGTCTGTCCCTTGCAGACCTGGGCTTTGAGGCACAGTTCTACGGCTATCCCATGGGTGCCTATGTCCAAGCCATAGACCCCCAGGGTCCTGCTGCCAACATCCTCCGAGAGGGTGACATTATCGTTGCCGTAGGCAATACCCAGATCAGCAGTGCCGCTCAGTTTAACCACCTGATCGAGGCCACGGAACCGGGCCAAGCCCTCACACTTACGGTTTTCCGTGACAGACAGTATACAGAATGCACCCTAACCGTTACCGAGTCCCAACGCCCCGCCCTGCCCAATCACTCCCAGGGTGCCTACTACTGATCCTTGCCTTTCCCCATACCAACTGTCCCCCGGACAATATCACTTACCTTTAGGCGAATTTAACCAAAAGGTCCTTATGCTATCCGTAGCATAACAGACAACACGGTTCCTTGAGAGATCGTCTCAAGGAACCGTGTTCATTCATTACTCTATATGTGTGTGATTGTTAATATGGTCAATGCAGTAGCAGTAGTAGCCCTTGCAACGGGAGCAATAACGGAATTCCAGATCCGGGTGGGAGGCATCCGTCCGCCCGCAGACGGTACACTTGTGGCGGAAGGGCCCCTTTTCCTTGCTACGGAACTGGTCTGCTAAGTTAGGACGGGGCTCCTTGACTGCCTTCTTAAACTCGTAATGGCGTTTTATCTGCTTGTAGCCGTAATTGGTGTGGAAGAGTCTGCCCACATCCTTGCCGAAGTTGATAAGGTAGTTCACCAGGGAGACCAGGGGGGCAGTGCCGATAATAAGAACTACCATCCACAGAACGATCCCACGGTAGTGCACAACGGTCATGATCATGCTGATCAGGATCAAGGCTATATCAAAGAGTGCCAGCCACTTCATTTTAATGGAGAAGATGCCGTAGAGCATGATCCGCTCCTCCGGCAGGAGGGTGGCAACTGCCAGCATGAGAGATAGATTCATATAGTATGCATCCACCCTCACAGGGATCCCAAACAGACCTATGATGACAGCAACCACAACGGTCATAAGTGCACCGCCCAAATAGAAGATATTCAAGCGGAAGGTGCCCCATACGGACTCCACCACGTTGCCCAGCCAGCGGTTAAACAGAACGTAGAACACAAGGGAGATCAAGCCGTACCCGGATTCCGCGGTATAGCTCACCAGCCAGGTGACGCAGCGCCAGATCTCTCCCCGAAAGATCTTTACCATATCAAAGTAGAGTGCATTTACCACCCGATCATCCCCGGTAAAATAGGTATATAGACTCAACACGGCGTTGGCTATGCAGATGTACAGCATCAAATTGGGGATTCCCTTATTCCGATTCTTCTGCAAGAAGCGGTGATATCGTTTTCCCATAGGTGACCTCCTAAAGTTTACTGAGTTAGATTATACCCCAAATCAGCAGATTTGTCCATAAAAATTCTGTGAATTTTCTCTCCCTGTTGCAAAATCATAAAATCTGTGCTACAATGGTGCGGAAACATTGGGTTTTCCCCAAAAAATCGGAAAACATACCATGACAAACGGAGGTAGCATCACTATGAGTCACGTAAAAGATACCGGCCTTGCCGAGTACGGCAGAATGAAGATCCAATGGGTCGAGGATTTTATGCCCGCCCTCTGCACCATCCGGGAGCGTTTTAAGAAGGAACAGCCCTTCGCCGGTAAGAAGATCACCATGTCCATCCATATGGAAGCCAAGACCGCCTTCCTGGCTCTGTGCCTGGCCGCAGGAGGTGCAGAGGTCCACGCAACAGGCTGTAACCCCCTGTCTACCCAGGATGACGTAGCCGCAGGCCTGGACTCCATGGGTGTACAGACCTACGCCATAAACGGCGTATCTGCCGAGGAATATGAACAGCTCCTGGTAGAGGCCCTGTCCTGCAAGCCCGACCTGATCATTGACGACGGCGGCGACCTGCTGGACCTCCTCAGCGGTGAATATGCACACCTGGCTGAGAACATCATCGGCGGTGCCGAGGAGACCACCACCGGCATTCACCGTCTCCATGCCCGTGCCAAGGCAGGGGTCCTCCCCTTCCCCATGATGAACGTGAACGATGCCAAGTGCAAGCATTACTATGATAATAAATACGGCACAGGCCAGTCCGTATGGGATTCCATTATGCATACCACCAATCTCCTGGTGGCAGGCAAGACCGTAGTGGTTGCAGGCTATGGCTACTGCGGCAGAGGCGTTGCTATGCGTGCCCGCGGCATGGGTGCCAATGTCATCGTCACAGAGATCGATCCCATCAAGGCCTTAGAGGCCTCTATGGACGGCTGTCTTGTCATGCCCATGGATCAGGCCGCTCCCCTGGGTGATATCTTCGTCACCACCACCGGCTGTAAGGATGTGATCGTGAAGCGTCACTTTGAGGTCATGAAGGACAACGCCTTCCTTTCCAACGCAGGCCACTTTAATGTTGAGGTCAACGGCGTAGAGCTGGAGGAAATGGCTGTCCGTGTTTACAAGCGTCGTAACGACATTATGGGCTACGAGCTTCCCGACGGCCGCACCCTCAATCTGCTGGCAGAGGGTCGCCTGGTAAACCTGGCCTCCGGCAACGGCCACCCTGCCGAGATCATGGATACCAGCTTTGCCGTACAGGCCCTGTCCCTGGAGTACATGGTCAAGAACGGCAAGGGCCTTTCCAAAGCTGTCTACGAGGTCCCCAAGGCCATTGACGACGAGGTCTCCCGTCTCAAGCTGGCAGGTGCCGGCCTCAAGATCGACACCCTCACCCCCGAGCAAGAAGCCTACATGGCAGGCTATACCGTATAATATGCTGAAAAACGGCACCTCCCGAAGGAGGTGCCGTGGTGTTTTGTCGCAGGTTAATCGATATTTTCAATCAGGCCGTAGCCACCGTCGTTTCTCTTGTAGACAACCGCAAATGCTTCGCCGTTCTCCTCGTCCTTGAATGCGAAGAAGTTGTGCTCCAGCAGGTTCATCTGCAGAATAGCCTCTTCGCGGGTCATAGGCTTCATGGGGAATTCCTTTACGCGGACGATCTCAAAGCTGGCCTCTTCCTCAGCCTCCGGCACGAAGGAGGTAACCTCCGCAGTGCGGGAGAAGGCGTCCTGACGGAGCCTGCGAGCCAAACGGGTCTTGTTCTTGCGGATCTGACGCTCAATGGTGGAAACCGCAGCATCGATGGATGCGAACATATCGCTAGTGGACTCGCTTGCACGGAAGTAGGTATTTGCGGCATGGACCGTAATCTCAACCTTATTACGATCCTTTTCTACAGAAAAGGCGACAAGTGCCTCCGCATTATCTCCAAAGAAACGTTCAAGCTTCATAACCTTCTTCTCGGCGTAGGCATGAACATTGGCGGGCAGGCTGACTTTCTTCTCGGTGTACTGGAATTTCATAGGTCGTCGCTCCTTTCATGTGTTGGTAACCAGTGACTCCATCGGCATATACCGTCGGTGGGATCCTATGTTCCAATGGGAATGTTAGGGAGCCGATTAAATCATCAGTTACTGTGTGGGGGTCTTGCTGTCTATATTATATCATAAATTTTGAAAATATCAAGTATTTTCTTTCATTTCTGTTAACAGTTGTTCTATAATGCCACGATACACGACTTCCGCCTGCTCCTCGAAGCCCTTGGCAAGGCGGTGTGCGAACTTCTGCGACGGTGCAAAGAGCTGCATCTGCATAATTTCTCCCTGCTCGTCCTTCAATGTCATATGTACCGCATAGTGATCCTCCCGAACCTTGTCCACATAGGCCTGTACGAAACTGTGGCGGCGGACCGTACGGTTAAACTGCTCCACGGCGGTCTGGACCCGGAGCATAACGGGATATGCAATACTGTCCTCTGTAACGGAGCAGGCCTCCCGTCCCTTGGGGGTGATGGTGTACTTCTCCCCGTCTACCTGCTCCAGATGGCCGGTGTCCACCATCTGCGGAACCGCCTCTGCCAAGTCGAAGTAGCTGAGCCTGTCATCCTGATAAACCAAATCATAGATCTTCTGCAGATCTACGGGATATGTCAGCCGATTCATTGCAAAGAGCACAAGGATCTTTACGTCCAGCATATCCCGAATAAAGCCCTTCTCCATATCTATCCCTCTCTCGATCTCTGTATTATGATTCTATTATACTCTATAGAGAGTCAAATGACAACTGCTTCACAGAAAAAATTTTTCCCTCATACAATGGGTAGGAGGTGAGTGTATGTATTTATTTGTAGGTGGGGACAGGAGAGCCTACTGGACTGTCCGTTTCCTCCGGGAACAGGGGCTTCCCGTAGGGAGCTACCGTGTGCCGGGGCTGGAGGATACTCCCATTGGGGAGAAGGTTTCTGTATTGTTCCTCCCCTTCCCCGTGCCTCAGCCCATGGAGGAGCTGACTCCCATCCTGCCTATAACGGACGGGAACGCCCGTGTTTTCTGCGGAAGGCCGGGAGCCTGTAAGGATAGGCTGGCGGCTGTGGGAGCCACAGTCACGGATCTGTATCTCACAGAGCCCCTGACCACACTGAATGCCGCCGCTACGGCAGAAGCCGCTCTCTGTCTGCTCATAGAAGCGTCGGAGATCACCCTTGCAGGCTCTCGGTGCCTGGTGATCGGTGCAGGACGGATCGGGATGCTCCTGGGAGAGAAGCTCCGCAGCCTCGGAGCAGAGGTCACTCTTTCTGCACGCTCCCATAGAGACCGTGCCATGATCCGTGGGCGGCATCTGCGGGACGAGGAAACAGGAGTCTATGCCAATGGCCTGTGCCGCTATGATTTTGTCATCAACACCGTCCCTGCCCCTGTACTCAGCAGAGAGCAGCTATCTCAGTTACAGAAGGATGCGGTTTTATTGGAGCTGGCATCTTCTCCCGGCGGCTTCTCCCCGGAGGACTGCGAAGCCCTGGGACTAAAGCGGGTCCACGGTCCCGGTCTGCCGGGCAGGTTCTCCCCCAAGACCGCCGGGATCCTGTATGGAGAAAGTCTCTTAGCAGCTATGAAGAAGGAGGGAATCTTATGAAGCCCAAGGTAGGCATTGCCCTCACAGGCTCCTTCTGCACCTTCCAACGTGTTATGGAGGTGCTAAGGGAGCTGAAGGACTATGAGCTCATTCCCATTGTATCGGAAGCCGCCTATACCTGCGATACCCGATTCGGAAGGAGGGAGAGCTTCCTGACCGCACTGGAGGAGCTCTGCGGCAGGGCTCCTCTCCACAGCCTGCAGCAGGTAGAGCCCCTGGGGCCAAAGAAGCTGTTAGACGCTCTGGTGATCCTGCCCTGTACAGGGAACACCCTGGGGAAGCTGGCAAACGGCATTGCCGACAGCCCCGTGACCTTTGCCTGCAAGGCCCATTTGCGGAACGGCAGACCCGTGCTCCTGGGCATCTCTACCAATGACGGTCTTGCCGCCGCAGGGGAGAATATCGGCAAGCTCCTTGGGCGGAAGCATTATTATTTCATCCCCTTCGGTCAGGATGACCCTGTGGAGAAGCCCTACAGCCTGGTAGCCCATATGGAGCTCCTGCCTCAAGCTCTTGCCCTCGCTCTAAAGGGGGAACAGCTGCAGCCCATTCTGAGGGAGTATTGAAATGGGACTTGCAAATCCCCATGGAATAGGATATAATTTGTAATCATAATGCCATGGGGAGGACCATTTTATGGTACGATTCAGTTTTATTGTCCCTGTCTACGGGGTAGAAGCATATTTGGAGAAGTGCGTAGACTCCATGCTGGCACAGACCTGCGAGGATTACGAGATCATTCTGGTAGACGACGAATCCCCGGACCGTTGCGGTGAGATCTGCGACAGCTATGCCGCCCGCTATCCCGGCAAGGTCCGCTCCGTCCACCAGAAGAACGGCGGCTCCGGCACTGCACGGAATCACGGCATTTCCCTCTCACGGGGAGAATATCTGATCTTCGTAGACAGCGATGACTACATTGCACCTAACCTGCTGTCCGAGCTCTCCGCCGCCATGGAAAAGCAGGAGGCGGAGCTCTATGTTTTCGGTGCCGTAGTAGAACGGGACGGGAAGCAGATCGGCGTCCTGGATCCCGGCGTACCTGAGAACACTCCCTTCACCGTAGAGCAATATCCGGAGCTGTTCTTCGGTGTGACTGCACCCTGGAGCCGAGCCTATCGCCGCAGTCTCTTTGCCCCTGAGAATGACATCAGCTTCCCTGCCAAGGTTTGGTATCAGGACATCCGCGTGGTTACCAAGATCTTCGTCAAGGCCAAGTCCATCGTCCGCATCCCCGGTCGCTACTATCACTATATCCATCGGGAGGGCAGTGCCACCATTAACAAGAACAGCGGCCGCAATGTAGAGATCCTCTACGCCTTCGAGGATATTTTGGGCTGGTTCCGTAAGTACGGCTATTTTGATGCCTATCACAAGGAGCTGGAATTCCTCACTATCCACCACGTATTCCTGGCGGCTTCTGTCCGTCTGCTCCTTATTGATCGGAAGCACCCTCTCCTTAGCCAATTCTATGACTATATGGAGAAGGAATTCCCCCGGTTCCGCAACTGTGCCTATCTCCCCACCCTGGACAGAAACAAGAGCCTCATTTTTAGGCTCCTGCTAAAGAAACGCTACACCACGGTCTACACCATCTTCAAGCTCAAAAAGCTCCTCGGCAAATAACCCCCACAGGAACGGCCCACCCCCACGGTGAACCGTTCCTGTTTCCCTTATTCAACCAAATTCCGGTTTGTCGAGCTGTTTGAAAAAGCACAAACCACCAAATCACGCACTATCCCGTAGGGCAAGCTGCCCTCAGCTTGCCCTACGACAGCCTTGTACGATGATATGTTGCATGGTACGGGAATCGAATAGCTCCATAAATCGGAATTTACTGTTCTGTAGCAAACAACTCCTCTAAGGTGCCGAAGGTGTAGCCCAGGGCCTTCCAACGGGTCAGGAGCTCATCCAGGATCTCCCCGTTGGTTTGGGAGGTGCTATGGAGGAGGACCACGGCCCCATTGTGGATCCTGGGGATCAGCTTGGAGAAGGCCTCCTGTGAGGTAGGCTGTTTGTCATTGATCCAATCCACATAGGCCAGACTCCAAAAGACCGTGTGATATCCCATTTCCTGTGCCATGTTCAGATTGTCCTCGGAATAGCAGCCCTGAGGGGGACGGTAATACTTAGACATTTCCTCCCCGGTTGTCTGTAGGTACAGCTCCTCCAGGCTCTCCAGTTCCTTACGGAAGGATGCCTCATCCGAGATCTTGGACATATCGTAATGATGGTAGGTATGATTCCCTACCGTATGACCCTCGGCTACCATCCGTTTTACCAGCCCCGGGTTCTGCTCCAGGTAATTCCCTACCAGGAAGAAGGCTCCGGGGATCTCATGCTTCTTCAACACATCCAGGATCTTTTCCGTGACCCCGTTTTCATAGCCTGCATCAAAGGTCAGATAGATCTTCTTCTCCTCCGTATTGCCTATGTATGCGGCTCCGTATTCCTTTAGCTTGTCATTGCTCACGTTCCCTACGGAGGCCTCTCCCTCCGCAGGGAAGCTCAGTCCCCAGGAGGCCGTCTCCAACACCTTAGGCTCCTTCCCACCGTTGCAAGCCACCGCTGCTGTCAAAATCATTGCTGCTACCCCAAGGGCAACCGTTTTCCAAACATTTTTCATACCTCTCACCTCCCCACAAATTATGAGATCCCCGTACCAATTATGTGAGCAAATTCCGATTTATGGAGCTGTTCGATTCCCGTACCATGCAACATATCATCGTACAAGGCTGTCGTAGGGCAAGCTGAGGGCAGCTTGCCCTACGGGATAGTGCGTGATTTGGTGGTTTGTGCTTTTTCAAACAGCTCGA
>JAZNYV010000015.1:0-4455 GCA_045594585.1 Faecousia sp.
TGGTAGGCAGCCAGGAAAGCATTGTCACGCTCACGGACAAAGTGCCAGTTGCCTGCGTCGGGGTTGTTCTTCTTGTACAGCTCGTCGTTCAGAGCGACCAGCCATGCATGAACACGGATGCCCTCTGCATGAGCGGCATCAATGGTCTCCTGGAGAACGTCCTGGTTCTCACGGGTGATGTTCTCGGTGTACTGGGTGTTGTTGTAGCCCAGCTTGCCACCGGTGCCCTTGGTCAGCAGATAGATGTCGGTGATGCCGTTGGCAGCGCAACGGGCAACGACTTCGTCTGCACCCAGTTCTGCGACGGTCTCGCCCCAGATCCATTCGCCAACGATCTCGAAATCACTCTGAGTGGGGACCACGGGGGTCTCTTCCTCAGTAGCGGAAACCGTCATGGCGAAGAGGGAAAGCAACAGAGACAGGCAGAGGATCAGGGAAAGTACTCTTTTGGTCATAGCGAATTCTCCTTTACTTTTCCGAATTTGTATTATATCCGTTCCGCCGTCAGACGGAAAAGATATCGACCTTAGGCTGCATAGGGTGCAGCTCCCCGGGAGTTAGATTGTATTTGTAGTATATAACAAAAGGGAGCCTTTGTCAAACCATTTTTTTGCATTTAGTACACAAAAACCCAGAAAGAAAATAGGAAGCGTTTTCATTATTTCAGATTCTTTCAGTTTTCCGGGATTTTCCCTGTTTTTTCATGATTTTTCGCATTATTTACAAAAAAACTCTTGCTATTTCTCTGCAATATGGTATATTGAATATGGCTCCCATTATTTAACATCCATCTTATCTAAGGAGGACCATTTATGAAACGCTTTCTTTCCATCCTATGCATCCTGTCCCTGCTGCTGAGTCTCCTGACAGGCGTGAGCTTCGCCCGTCCCGGTGACAGTGATGATGACAGCGGTGACAACTCCGGCGATGCCAACGGCGTATTGCAGATCTCCGTTCCCAGCGAAGTCTCCATTACCCTTAAGAACAAATGGGCAGGCACCGGCAGCACCGTTTCCGCCAGCTCCACCTCCACCGCCAACGGCTACAAGACCTATACCTACAACGGTCTTGCCACCGGCTCCTACAGCTTCGTCACCTCCGGCTCCGGCTACAATGTGCTGACCAAGGATATTTATTACGTATCCGGCACCACGGAGACCATTACCAAGGACCCGGGCAAGAAGAGCGGCAACGGCTGGGAGCAGGGCTCCGGCATCGAGCGTACAGACGAGCTGATCTCCGACGGCGGTCTCTTTGCCTCCACCACTACCTCCTTCCCCGGCTATGAGTACGTATTCAATACCCCCGTCTTTACAGACGACTCCATTGCCAAGCAGCAGTTCACCCCCCACTCTACCATGCTGGCTTATATCCACGCCCTGGTAGAGGATTGCCCCAATGCTTACTATTACAATGTAGGCAAGTCCCCCACCTACGGCTATGAGTTCCCCCTGGTGGTCTTCTCCAAGACGGATCTGACCGGCAAGACCATGGAGGAGGCCGGTGCCCTGATCCGGGCCAACGGCAAGCCCACGGTCTTCCACCAGGCCCAGGTCCACGGCAACGAGCCTGCCTCCGGTGAGGGTTCCTTAGCTCTGATCTATGCCGCTGCAACAGGCAATCTGACGGATTACAACGGCGGAGACATCTTAGACAGTGTCAACATTATGGTCTATCCCCGGATCAACGCAGACGGTTCCTACAAGAATCAGCGTAACAACGTCTACGACGGTCTGAACATGAACCGCGGCTACCTCCACGTACGCAGCAGTGAGATCCAGGACGTTGTCAGCGTGTACAACGCTTTCCGTCCCCATATCGTCATGGACGCTCACGAGTGGACCCCCGACAACACCACCGAGAGCAACAGCTACTTTGACGATCTGTGGCTCTTCTGCAACGGCAGCACCAACAACGCCTCGACTATGCTGGATGACAGCATCGACATCATGGAGAATGTATTTGCCGATGCCGGTAAGGTAGGCATCCGCCCCTTCTTCTATGTAGGCAATATGAACTACTCCGCCTCCGAGGGCACCGCAAACTCCCTGGCTCCCTATTACTACGGTATGCGCGGCTCCTACGCCTTCTGCGTAGAGACCCGCGGCATCGGCATCGGCAGAGGCTGCTTCGAGCGTCGAGTCCTGTCTCACTACCTCACGGCCGAGTCCATGATCCGTTACGCCGCCGCCAACGCCCAAGAGGTGGTTGCCAACTGTAACGCAGAGAGAGCCCGTATTGCTGCTGCAGGCACCACCTTCAGCTCCGACAACACCATTACTCTCAAGCACTCTGCCTCTACCCACAGCAAGGCCTATCCCAGACCCACTCTGAACCTGTTGACCAACACCATCACCGATCCCAACGCCACCCAGAAGCCTGCCGCCGCCTACACTGCCAGCCGGACCCGTACCCGTCCCACGGCATATGTCCTCCAGGCAGGCACCAGCGGTCTGTCCACCGTCCTTAAGACCATGGACCGTCACGGCATTCCCTACGTTCAGCTTACGGAGGATATGACCCTCTCCGTCAAGTCCTACAGCGGCAACAAGACCTCCGCCTCCCTCTCCTCTGAAAAGTCTGTTACTTTCGAGGCAGGCTCCTATATCTTCCCCATGAACCACATGGACGGCAATATCCTTGCCATGATCATGGAGCCGGACGTCTATGACTCCTCTTCCTCCGAGTCCTATTCCACCTTCGTACAGCGGGGTGTTCTGAGCATCAGCTCCATCTACCGCTACGAGGGCGACGTAGAGGAGCTCCTCGGCAAGGCCGAGACCCCCACCTTCACCGTTACCTTCCGCAATGAGGACGGCTCCGTTCTCCAATCCGGCACCGTAAAGGAAGGAGACGCCGCAGCCTACACCGGCTCCACCCCCACCAAGGCCTATACGGACGAGGTCCACTACACCTTCACCGGCTGGGTCACTGAGGAGGGCGCCCCTGCAGAGCTGAGTGCCATCACTGCCGACTGTGACTTCTACCCCGCCTTCTCCCAAGAGGAGCATACCTACGAGACCACTACCTCCCACGCACCTACCTGCACCGATCCCGGCACCGCTCTCCATGCCTGTAGCTGCGGCAGGAGCTATGAGGAAACCCTTGCCGCCCCGGGACATACCACAGAGCTGCAGGGCGTCATCGTCCCCACCTGCTCCTCTACGGGCTACAGCGGTGACCTGGTGTGTACCGTGTGTAACATTACCATAGAACAGGGCTCCTTCCTGCCTATGACCGAGCACACCGAGGAGCTCCTCCCCGGGAAGGATCCCACCTGTCTGAGCTCCGGCCTTACCGAGGGCAAGCACTGCAGCGTCTGCGGTCTGACCTTGGTCGTGCAGACCGTCCTGCCCAGATTGGGACACAGCTATGTGTATACAGACAACGGTGACGGCACCCATACCGGGGCCTGTGAGCGTTGCGACAAGGTCCTGTCCCCCGAGTCTCACACCGTGGAGAACGGAGTCTGTACCGATTGCGGCTTCACTGCTGTTGCAGAGCCCACGGTAGATACCGCCATTGAGATCAAGCACTCTCTGAACCTTGCCAGCGATATTTCCATTAACTACGCCGTTGCCGCCACCCGGTTAGAGGGCTACACCGGCTTCTATCTGGAATGCGTCCTGCCTACCTACGAGGGAGATCTCCTGACGGGATCCCGTACCATCCGGGTAGAGCCGGAGCTCAAGGGCATCTACTATTACTTCACCCTCACCGGGGTCAATGCGGTGCAGATGGGTGACGAGGTCCAAGCCACCCTGTATATGGAAAAGGAGGGTGCTCCCTACTGCTCCAATACAGATATCTACAGCGTAGCAGCCTACGCCTACAGCCAGCTTGCCAAGACTGACGGAGCCGCCGCTCTTAAGACCCTCTGCGCAGACCTGCTGAACTACGGCACTGCCGCACAGATCTTCAAGGCCTACCGCACCGACGCTCCCGTCAATGCCGCCATGACCGAAGAGCAGGAGGCCTATGCCTCCGATGTGGAAGCCGTGACCTTCGGCAACAACAATGCGATCCTGGATGACGTAGAAGTCCCCGCAATCACCTGGGTGGGCAAGGTCCTGAATTTGGAATCCAAGGTCATCCTTAAGTTCGTCATCGACACCTCTGCCTATGCAGGCAAGGCAGAGGATCTGACCCTCCGCATTTCCTACAAGGATCACGAGGGAGCAGAGCAGGTGGTCTACCTGGCAGATCCCGCTCCCTACGGCACCGAGACTCGCTACGCCTTCGACTTTGACGGTCTCCTGGCCGCAGAGCTCCGCACCGTGGTGGATGTAGCCGTATTCGCAGGAGAGACCCAGGTCTCCTCCACCCTCCGCTACAGTGCCGATACCTACGGCAACAACAAGACCGGGGACCTTCTGACCCTGTGCAAGGCCCTCTTCGCCTACTCCGACGCCGCCAAGACCTACTTCGCCGGCTAATTTCAAGATCGCCCCTTGG
>JAZNYV010000016.1:0-16646 GCA_045594585.1 Faecousia sp.
TTCTTTAAAAAGTAGACATTGGAAATGGCTACTTTTTATAGCCCGTAAGGGCGTAGAAACTTGTATGAGACGTCTTTTGTGTCACTTGTGGCACAAAAGCTTCAATGAAAAGTGTCTACTTTTCATTGAAAAATAGTATTACAGGTCCCCACAGCATCGCTGTGGGAATAAGTTACTGTTGTGACTTATTCAGCAGACATTATTTAGCAATACACGTGCAAGCTTCATCTGCCAAAGGGGCTGCAGAAAACGGATCACTCCACGTACTTTACGATTTCTTCTGCTAACACGTTGGCTACGTCGAAGCACACGCTGGAACCTGCACCGACTCCTTCTGCAAAAATAAAGAAGCTCACGTTACAATCCTCCATAACCCCTAAGAGTGCTCTGCTGGATTGATTGTTATTATCACTCTGGACGGTGCCTGTCTTGGCATAGCTGATGAGGGGGTGAATATCGTAATTGGAGTAATAAGTATGGAAGCCCTTCCTCCACTGGGACCGTACCAGAGCCGCTGTCTCCTCAGACATTAAGGACAACTGAGGGAGCTCTTCCTCACGCTGGGAGAAATAGACCTGGGATCGGTCACGGCTTCGGATCTCACTGACCAGATAAGGCGTTGGAACGGAGCCGTCGCCTGCAATGGAAGCCGCCAACATACACAGGTCTAAAGGGTTAAACTCGGAAGAGCCTTGCCCTATGAAGCTCCATACGCTGTCAAAGCTACTCTTCGATTTAAAACGAAGGACACTGGTTCCCTTAGCGATTCTGGAGACGGTCTGATACTCTCCTTTTTTCTCATTAAAGGTATAGCCTAAGCCTCTGATAAAGGCCTCCGTCTCCTTCATATCGAAGTTTTTGACCAACTCTGCGATTGCACAGTTGCAGGATACGCCGATGACATCTGCTAAGGAGAGGGGACCCCAATGGGCACCTGGGCAGACAATAGACGTTCCGTCAGCCAAAGTATTGCTGCCGGTACAGGTATAGGAAAAGGTGTTGACAAGGTTAGGATCCTGCTCCAGTGCCGTGGCAATGGCCAAGATTTTTGTGGTTGAGCCGGTAGTCAGCGTCCCTGTCAGCACTGTATTGAGATAGCTGCCGGGAATTGCATTCTCATCATACATTGATGCAGAGGGGAGGCTCAGTGCCACCAGAACCTCTCCTGTCTGATAATTGTAAGCCGCCACCAGGGATAGCTTGGTAGGATCTGTACGCTTAAAGGCTGCCTCTAACCGCATAAGGGATGACTCCGGCAGGAGGGTCGTACGCAGGTTCTTGCCTACCTGCTGCATATCCAAACCCCTCAGCCCTTTGAACGGATTAAAAGGCTGGGCACTCAGGTCCTCGTCATAGTGCTCTTCAAGAGAATGCTGGATCACACCGTTAAAGCCGATGATGTTCCCGTACAGATAAGACATCCCGGATGCTTGGAAGAGGTCCTCCTCTGCCTCGGTCACAGGGTTATGGTCTACAATGATATTCCCTTCCCGATCGGAGTAGGAGCCGTATGCCCCGTAAGCCCAGGATAACTCAATGCCTCCGATCTTGTTGGTAGAGCACAGGATCCGCAGGTATCCCAGGAAGGGAATGGAAACGAAAACCAGAATCAGAATACGGATCAATGCAAGCTTCATTTTTTCCAATCTCATAGTATATACCTCCTATTCATTCGTCACATGGAACGGGATCTTAGGGTTGACTACAGCCGCTGCCAATCCACATAGGATCCACATACAAATACCGCTGGAGTTCCCCATGGACACAAAGGGGGCCACCACCCCTGTGAACGGCAGGATATCAATTGACCCACCAAAGTTCAGGATTGCTTGGACACTGATGTAAACACTGAACTGTGCAAGGATAAAGAAGCTGCTGGGATATATGCTCCTATTATAGATCGGAATTGCGATCAGGAAAGCATAGGCAGCAAATACAACCATTAACATAGGGAATCCGTAAACGGCCATGACACCTGCCAGGGCCCCGTCTGCACCGGAGGAGAAGCCTTCCGTGAACAGAGAATGATATTGGAATCCAAGTCCTCTGACCCCTGCAAGGAGGTTGCCGATAATAAAGTATCGCTGCTGGCTTCCTCGCTCCAGCTCCATAGCTCCGAACCAGTTGCTCAGTCTCATACGGGCATAGTCAAAGCTGAGAATGGCAATCACAAACAATACCGCAGAAATTGCGATGATGGTAATAGAAAGGAGCTTGCTGTCGAAAATAAGATAGGTCGTCATTAGGAAGAGACAGAAAATAACCAATGCTCCGCCTAAATCGTGGAGACCCGCCAACACAACACAGGAAATTACAGACGTGACAAAGTAGAGGATCCCACGTTTTACGTTGCGGTAGCAGGATGCTCCCAGGATGATCAGCAGCAGCTTAATAAATTCTCCGGGCTGGATCTGCGTGATGCCGAATACATTTACCCACAGTTTTGCACCGGTGTTATTGTCCACGCCGAATACCAGATTGATCCCAAGGAGAGCAAACACAGCCCCCATGACGAAATAAAACCCTTTCTGCGTTAGGGTATTCCTTCTCCGCCAGAGATAGTAGATACCCATGGCCGGGAACAGCCCGAAGTAATGGATCAGACGATTGGACGTAAAGCTACGGAACAGAACCAGATAGCTGTCCGCCACCCCTAACAGAATCACAACACACACTATAATAGAGAAGATCTTCCCATTTTCCTCTAAGGAGCAGTAAATAAAGCCTCCTACAAGAAGCAGGCAGTTTATAACCATAAGGGTCACATATGCCCCCTTATTGCTACGAGCCACCTCGTCGAACTTCATCTCTCCGGTCACGAATACACACAGGGTAATCAAAAAGGCCAGTGCCACCGCAAGCGTGATCAGCATCTGACGGCTATAGCCTCCATTCTTTACAAGTTTCATTTAGCCACCTCCTCAATTATTTCATGTCTTCGCCGGTATAGTCTACCAACATCATGCAATGTCCCTTGATATAAAAGGGGACATTATACGGCAGTTTCATTCCACGGGGAGGCACAAGCTTGTCCCCTACAGTTACGTCGGTGTAACCGGTGTGAGCACCATTGACTACAGGCTTAATGAAGAATCCGTTATTGGAGTACCATACCATGGCATGGCATCTGGAGATAGACGGATCCTCATATACATCCAGGAGACAGACATCGGACTTGGACCTCTGTCGTCCCATGACGAAATGGGGTCTGTAGATGGTGTACTCGCCACACACATCCCCCCACTCGTCAAACATAAGGATCTTGCTATGGAACTGCTTTTCGTAGTAGCCTCTTCGGTACACGCATTCCCGCCGTGCAAGGCTATGAACTAAGAGAAACAAGAGAATCGCCAGGAAAAGGATCGTTACATACATATGATCACCTCGTAGAATAGGATAGCAGGATGGATTTTCGACGGTTTTCCCATCCCACAATTAAATTATATCATTCGAGAGTTTAAAATCAATGTAATCGTTGTTGCTTATTTGGAAAATTGACAAAAACTGGAAGTAGATCTATTGACAGGCCTAAGCCTCTCAATAGATCTACTTTTCGTTGAAATATTATATTACTTCCCTAAACAGGCCCGATCGCCTGCTTCTTATAGGGAGGAGCGTACAGCCATTATTTCTTGTTACGTTTCTCCCACTTTCTGCCTATGATAAAACTGATCGTGCACATCAGCACCATCACAAGGCCCTTTCGTATAACGGAGCCAAGGGGATGGATAACAATGCTGATCTTCCACACCTCCGGCAAACAGGTTAGATGTAGGTTGTCAGGATTGAAGGTCAGGAAGCCTACGGCGGTCAGAAGCAGTAGGACCCATACCCATGATTTTATGTTTGCAAAGAGGACACCTACTGCAGCCAGGAGACTTCGGGCGAAGCTGTCTCGGCTTCGGTCGCGACGGTCTGCCCGGTTAGCATTTCCACTGTGGTCGGTGTTATCTTCCTGCGGAACAGGCTCTGCATTTTCCGCCCTGTTTACGTATTCATCTTGGTAGTAGTTCTCGTAACTGTAATCCTTCTTATCTCCGAAAGCTGTGTCCCATGTACGCTGTGTGAAGCCCTGATTCCGTTCACTCACGATCTCAGAGGGGGAGACGCCCTTTCCGGAGGGAAGATTCCCTTCCATCGGTTCTTTCTTAACACCACAGGGCAAGCTGCACGTTCCGTTCCAGTGCTTGGCTACGGGAGCAGGGGTGCCGTTGCTTCGTGTCTTATCAGACTGTCTCGGCTGGCTGTGACTCATATTGAGGAGAGTGCTACGCAGGGACGTGCAGTTGGCCTTCTTCGCTGCCTTCTCCAGGGGAGCGATATCCATTTCCGATAGCTGCGTATTCTTGACACATTTGATGAGGACGCCCTCGTCCAGCTTTTCCATCATGGCTTGCAGTGCGTTAGGCTGACGGAGGATCGACGCAAAGCTCATCCAATCCGACCACGTCCGTACAGATTCGGTAATTGCAGGCTTAAAGATCTTCCTATAAGGCATATCATCCATGGCATCGAGCATAGCCTTCGTTGTCTGAATCCCTGTTTGGTCTGCATTTTTGCGTATTTCTACCTGAGAATCTGTGATCGTATAGGAATGGATGTCTACCTCCCTGTCACGGCCGTAGAAGTTCCCTTTCTCAATGAGAGACATATTAGCCGGGGAGAGGAAGCAGATATCCACTCCATTGGCAACGTTGCACCCTATAACGTCGGTGTGGAAGGACACAGACTCCCTAAGGACGGGGGGAAGAAAGCTTATGAAATTCTCGAGGATGCCAAGGGCTTCGTCTGTTACAAAATACCCCTGTTCAGGTTTTTTGTAATAGGAATAGGTCGCTGCCGTAAGCAGTGGGGCAAGGGTAAAATCGTAATTCTTCCTGCCCCTGCCTGCTTTAACCAAAGGCTCCTTCAAGCAGGCAGGCATAGGCGGAATTGCCGCTGCCTCTATTCTTAGTCCATGGACGTAGTATTCGTTCCAGGCAACCTGACCGGTTTTTTGAAGGATATCCGAGAATTGACCTTCCTTAAAAAGACTTGTCACTTCGTTCCTGTCCAGGATAAAGTTGACAACGCCGTAGGACCGTTTTGGGTTGATCCTGTCCGTACCCCCGAACATCAGAAATACAGACAGGACCTTCTGTCCATGGATGGTCATATACCGATAGGAGATCTCGTCAGATCGAGACGTGCCCATATCATTGATGCCATCATTGGAACGCATGATGTTATCCCGTAAGCTTGCGGACACATTGCTGCTGCTGTAAAGACAGCCAAAGCCCTGATCGGGATGCCTTCCAAAAATAACCACAGAACTACTCATCTGACTGCCTCCCAACTGTTAGCCTCTTCCTCGGTGAGAGGGATGGGGTAGGCCCGGAGCCTGTACAGCATCCAGATCAGCGGATCCAGGACGTTCCGACTGTTTCGGTAGTCTGCAACGGCAACATTCGCACCGATGTCCGTGGTTGTTTTCTTAGAGGAGCTGCAGGACTGGACCAGGAAGCACTTGCGATTCGCACTCTCCACATCTCCTTTGGCCACGTGACCCAATTGACGGCCCACCAGATGCTGCTTTTGGAACCGTTCAAGGAGATCTGTAGGGTTGTATTTTGCCCGGGCAAAGGTAGTATCGGACAGCAGGATCGTGCCATTACGGGTAAGCTGCTTAGGATTCTTCAGCAGCTCGTCAAGATGAGTTCTCACACAAGCAACAGGCAGCTCGTCCCAGTTACCTACGGCTTGACTGACATCAGCACAGATTCTGGCATCCTCATTGTCGGAGGTAGCACCTTCGAAGAACATGATGCCGTCTACACCCAGTCTGTTGACCCCCTCTCCCAGGAGGGAACGGAGACGCAATCTGTCTACCTCGTTCTTTTGGAACAGATCCTTGTAGCTCTCACCTGCAACATCGATCAGAACGACAGAGGCACGCTGACGGAGATTGCCGTCCGCGTCTCTTTCCTTGAGCTTCAGATAGACTGTTTCACCAAGAGTGCCTTGTACGGTGCCTGCCACATTGTCATTGATGTCTCCTCTGTGATCACTGGACATAATCACTACGGGATAACAATGACTGTCATTCAACTGGGTCAAATGGGACTGGGAACGGATAGATTCCAGCCAGGTTGACTTGCCGGCACTGGTTTTCCCTACCATCAGGATTACGTATAGGGGATGGGTGCCGATATCGGAACAATAGGCTTGGGGGACAAAGCCGCAGTAGGGGCAGGCTCTGCCCATTTCAACGATCTCGTCAGAGCCGTCAAATTTGACAGAGATACGCTTGGGGACGCCGGGGATTCTGTTAGACAGATCCACATCCACCAAGGTGGCAGGTGTCGTCTCGGGCTTCGGCTCTAATGCGGGCGTACAGGGATATGCTGCATAGTCTGCCAGGAGCTTTCTTTTCAGCCCGGAGGATAAGCCTCTTCTCAGCTTCATCAGCTCCTTCTTTCCGGGGGTATGGACCAGTCTCTTCCGCTTCAGCAGGATCCCTACCTTTCTCTGAGGGTCCTGATAGAAGCTGTCGTGGGACAGCTTCCCGCAATTTAAACAATAGAAAATTCCGGCATTAACCATATTATTGATAACCTCCCATCCAAGTTCCTACACAATAATGATAAAACTTGTCTCCATCCGGAGAATACTCAAGGGGGAATGCCTCTCCCTTGACAAGCCGAGTTCGTTGATCCCCTGAAAGGAGATATGCTTGCCCGTTTTCCAGGACAAAGTTCAGCTCACGTTCCGGACCGTTCGTGTTCTCTCTGGGGATATCGATTCTTCCGTTTTTCCAGTGATAGACCTTATCCGATCTGTTCTCGCCGGAAATACGTGTCAGCCAGATCCCCATGTCCCCGGTCCGGTGGAGGGGATATGCCTGCTCCAGCTTCTTGAGGGGCAGTGCCATAGATAGCATATAGGCCTTGCTTGCACCGGATTCGGGGTAATTGCTCCTCTTGGAACGGGTCTTATACCAGCACCGGAGGTAGTTCAGGAGGATCAGTACGGGAATCACGTAGGGGATGAACTTCCACACCGTGAGGAAGAGAGGCTGCTCCTTCAGCCAGGTGCAGATAAAGTAGATCCAGTAACGAAAGCTCTTATCAAAGAACTCGGATGCTTTCTGAGGCCAGACCAGCTTTAGGAGCATTTCCCGCACAAAGGTGATCCCCTTCTCCACAGTGGGAATGGGAATGAAGCTGGGATGCACGATCCAGAGAACCACCAGCTCTATTGCCAGCAGGAAGTAAAGGGTCTTTCTCCTCTTCACCGCACGATTATAGCCGGGCCAAATCAGGTTTTTCTTCTTTCTGTCTTTCATATGGAACCCTCCTTTTATTTCTGTTTACTGGTTTCATGGGGTTTTACGATCCGCTCGATGTAATGGGGCACACCGTCCTCGTCCCTGATGAACAACCCGCCCGGTTCCCGATAATATACCGGAACCTCCGGCTCCTCGGGAACGGGAGGGACAGGGTCCTCAGGCTTCTCAGGTTCTTCCACCACTTCCTCTCTCTCGGATCTTCCATAATCCTCAGGATCAAGGGCCTCAAAGTCTTCGGTGCCATAGTCATCCGGAGGAGAAGGCAGCTTGACCCATTCATCCCACCAAGCATGGCCTCCGTCTTTGGGAGAATGAAGGACGATCTTGATTCCATCAATACTGACCTGCATGATACGGGAAGTGTATTGGTCCAGGTCGTAGGATTGGCAGGATAGCTTGGTCTTGAAGGGGAGGATCTCTTCTTCTTCCACAGGGCAAGGGGTAAACACATGGATGCTGCCGGTAAAGCTCAAGGAACCTCGCTTCGCCATAACGTTCAGAGCCTTTTGGATGCCGTAGAGCATGATGCTTTTGCCACTGCGAGCCCTCTCTGAGGGGATCCGTTCAAACAGATCCCACAGCTCATCCTTGCTGCAGCAGGGCAAAGGACCCTGAACAGATATGTAGTCTGCAATGGGAGAGTCTACCGGCGGCTGGGCATAGGTTGCACACACCACTCGAGGGGGAACACTCCCCTCCTCTTCGTAGCTTGTCCAAGTCTCCTCAAAATTTTTGACCGCAGATCGAAGATAGCTCAGACGGTACTTTCCCAGATTCGTGCGGTCCACAAGGTAGATATCTACGGGATGGACCTCCTCCGGCTCATCTCCATCCGGAGCTGTATCGGTAGGATCTTCGGGATCCATGCCTTTTGCCTCAGCAATCAGCTTCTCCAGCTCCTTGATGAACTCGTCCGGGCTGAGACGGTCCTCCGGTCTAATGCGAATCGATGCCCGGAACAGCCGCCGGATTCCCTTAAGAAGATGAGGATCACAATCCGTCGTCCATTTGAGAGCCTCTTCGCCTCCCTCCTGTTCTGCTACAATGCGCTCGAGCCAACTGGGCTCATCCGGAGAATAGTTGTGCCTATCATAGGTATTATAGGCATTTACGATGGTATCTCTAATAACCCGGGTATCCTCTTTTATCTTATCTTCAAACTTTAGGCCTCTTTTCCACGCTACTCTCCGCAGCCAAAGGTCATTTAAGGACTGGTGGGATTCTAAGAAAAACTGTCCCAAAAGCATTCCCAGACCAAAAGCATCCGTTTTGTCCGATACCTTATAATCGTTAGAAACATCTTCAAGAACCGTATTTTCCCAGGAGATAGGACAGGGAAGGGTTCCCTTTCTGATCCCCAGGGACTTCTTGTTAGGATCGCTATCCAGGTAGATCGTGGCATGATCGATAAGCTTAACACAATAACGACCGGTATCTTTTCTCTTGAAGAAGACAAAATTCCCTACTTTTACATCTCGGTACGCCAGGATCCTTCGATTGCAGACTTCCTGTCCTACCAGCTCCCGGATAGCCTGTGCCATCTGCAGCAGGCTGTCCAGCACATCCCCGGGGGTGAGATCGCCTTCTTCGAGGATCTCACGATAGGGCTTGCCTTTTGGCACGATCACCATGGTATATATGTCGGCACAATCTCCCTTCCCAATATCGAAGGGATTCTCTTCCAGCATTCGATTCACTTTCGCCGCATTGTCATCCATACTCAGGATGGGACAGATATGCTCACCCCGGAAGGGAACGATATCGAAGATATCACGGGTGCCTGCGCAAGTGTCGGTGAAAGGGGATTTTGCACGAATTTTGCGGAGAATATATTTATATCCCGGCTTACATCCCTCAGGTGCATCTTCGGGGAAATAGCCGTAATGGAGTTCCTTATAGGAAGAGTCCCTTATATGAGGGAAGCAACCGTCTTTATCCTTAATTGACAGAAAGGGGTAGCTCTTCCCATTCTGTTTAAAAGTTATTGTATCCACAATCTCTATACGCTCGTACATGTCTCAATCAACGCCTCTCTCGTCTGTAATCAATCTGTTTATTCTTTATTCTTCGGCAGATGCAAAGGGATCGGGTTTGGGACATACAATTGCTGTGCTATGACTGTGCAATTATCCGTAGCACCGGGAGTATTCATGACTTCCGTCAGGATAGAGTCCACGATCTCCGCTACGCTGATGGGGCTGGCCTCGGAGATGATCTTTGCCAAGTCGGAAAAGGGAAGGACAGCTAATCCGCCGTCGGATCCGAGGAGCAGGAGACTGTAATGTGCCAGGGGTCGTGAACACAGGGCAATCCGGTTCTTCGCCACATGCTCTCCCAAAACTGCGTTGCTAAGAATGTTGGAGCCGGGATACATAAAGAGTTGGTCGTGTGTGATATTCCCTTTTTCCAGCTCTTCCCCTGCCCGGTTCTGACAGGTGTAAAGGGGACAAATGTCTAAAACCTCGTAGCGGTCATTCATCTCAACCAGGAGGATCGGACTGTCTCCCAAATTGGCTGTGTAGACCTCTCTTCCCACCACCATAGCAATACTGATAGTAGCGCCGCATTCCTCCATGGTCCTGCAAATTGCCTGATCCGTGCTGATGATAACCTCTTGAAGAAGCTCGAAAATCTTTTCCTCCCTATCCTCACGATCCAATTTCAGCAGCTCGTAGGTATTTCCCAGGAGCTGGACCAGCAGGGGACGTATGGCTTTTTCGATTAAGCGAACAGCCAAGTCGCCCCTGTAATTTGAGATGCCGTCGCATACATAATAGACAGCCGCATCCCCCTCGGGGGAAGACCCTTGGCAGACCATAGCGCCTGCCAGGTCTTCGTTGGAAGGGTACTGGTTCCGGTCGGATCGGATATCAAGACCGCCGAAGTGGACAACACGATCACTCATCTCTTGCCACCCCTTCCACCGGAGTTAATGGGCCCCCCGTCAGTCTGCTTTCCTCCCGTGTGCTGAATGGTAGGAGTATGTCCGAGAATGGATATCCTCTCCCCCTCGTTCTCCTCGGGGGCATAGTCACCTCTCTGTGCAAACTTATCAAGCTTATCCTTAAGCTTGTCCATAACAGAAGGCATCTTGTGCTCATCGTTCTCATCCTGCTCCTTCCGGTGGGAGCCGATCTTACCGCCGCCCCGGGAGTAATAGGTGTCATAAGCCGTGGAGAAATCATTACCCGCGTTCTTGCTGTGCTTGTCGTTGTTCTTGTTACCTATTCTAACCTGCCTCTCGTTCAGGATCCAACAGGGGTCGGGACGGAATGCAGGAAGGGCACTGGTGGCAGCTTTGATAACGGGATGCACATCCTTCTGCTGAGGCTTATCCCAACCGCCGTGGCCAATGGAGCAGGAAATGGCTGCTACAGCGAAAATATCGCTGCGGATCGTCGCTCCATCAAGTCCATAGGTTAGGACCTCCGGGGCCATAGTGTGGGCCTTGCTCCCACCACAGGGCGTTACAGGCAGGATGTAAATATTGCTCTCTTCGTCCATGAAGGTAGTATCCATGCTCAGGAAGTACAGAGGAAGGTAGGCCCCGTTTCCACGACAAATCCAGTGTTCCTTCAGAATGGCCAGGAGCTTGTTAAAGATGTCCTCAATCTTGTACCACTCTTCGGCATCCACGAGCTGAGCAAAGCTCTGAATGCCTTCGGTGGGCACAACATAATTGTAGATGTGATGGGCAATGGTCTTGCCGTGAACTATCTCGTGAGCCACCTCATGGAAATTGCTGGTAGGGATTAGGAAATTGGTGAGCCGGCGGTTGCGATGGAAATAGTTTCCATACTTTTCGAGACACTCGTGATCCTCATCAGAAATGTCGTCCACTACGAAGGAGAGAATGGGACCGTCCTTGCTCTGACGCTGAACCAGAGTTCCGCCATAGAAGCTTCCGATTTCGTCGCCGCTACGGATGCTCCCCATCAGGTACTGTGCCTTCCGTTCAGTTTTTACGTTCTCCTCGGATGCGGCAGTCCGATTCGATTCGACCTTTCGGGACTTAGATGCAGCGGTCTTCCCGAAAATACCATAATCTTCATAATCATCATAGAAATCTTTAGCCATGGCAAAGCCCTCCTTTATTTTTCTTACGACCATAGTATACCATAAGCTTTCCCATATTTCCATGGTTCGACGGGGACTATTTTGTTTTGCATTTGGAAAAAAGATGTGTAACACTGCGTTTTATGTTATGATGCAGGTCCCATACTATTGCAATGGGCTCTGCTTCATTCCTCTGAACCGGGTAAGCGATGATTTAATCATTGCTTATTTGAGCGGCGCAAGCGTCTTGTCTCTATTCTTTTCGTTGTTTAATAAAAAATATGCCGCCCTATAGTCTTCCTTTTCTCTGTTACGAGGATAGATCAGGGGCATATTGCATTCAGCCAACATTCTGTTGGTTTCATCCAGGGAGCACTCCAGCCGGATGGCCACATCTATCACCGCTTTTCTTGATCCCGGCTTGCAGCGGACACCGCTTCCGAACATCCCCCGCAAATAGGTAGGTGTGATCCTGGAATCGTTTATGCCAAGGCCAATCTTATGAAAAACAGAATCATCCTTCACGTGTCCGTACTTCTCCTTGTACCGCTCTACCATTTTTCGACGGAACCACTTGAAATCGCAGAAACTGATTCCCTCGACGCACCGATAGAAGCGGTCCGGAAGCTTCTTCTCTCCTTTAAGGAAGGCTTCATCAGCGCTGAATTCCTTGTACTTGCCGTTCAGAACAGGGATCGGTACAATATTGGTATGTTTCTGTCTAAGCTCTCGTTCAACGAGCTTAAATACAGTGGAGGAGAAAGCAATCCAGTTGTCACAGGGACAGGCGTTTCCCTCAGAGGCATAATCAAACACCTCCATAATTAGGGCATTGCGGATATTCTTCATAAAGCTGTGGGTATTTCGGCACAGATCCTCCTGGAAGTTTCGCAGGAGACCGTCGTGACGGACTTTCTGTACGCTCCAAATCTCGGTATGGTCCAGGAGTGCACAGAAAATACTGTTTCTGCCCAGATGGTTTGAGGGGAAATCGTCGCTTTTTATTTTGGATAAGGTGCTCTCGGAAATACCCAGGACCTTTGCCAGTGCGGCCTTGGACTTTTCTCTATAGGATTTGGCACCTTCCAGGATAGGCATTACGTAATAGGCTTTTCCGGGCTGGGTCTGCCCATCATCGGTTAGTAGCATATTCCGCTCTGCATCGGACAGGGAGGAATATACCTCGTTACTGTTCAATGACAGGAGAAATCGGATCGTCGCCGGACCGTAGGGCTCTTCCTTCTCCTCTGCGTTTTCACGGGAGATCTCTGTCTCCTCAGCTTCTTCGGATAGCATGCCGTTCTTATGGATGTCCATAACGTTCTCCTCCTTATATGCATCATAATGATTTAACAGAACCTATGGTTACTATAGCATATCCCTATATGAATCGCAACGGATTTTTTGCAAAAATGACAATTTTTGCAGTCTTGTTCCTCTCCTCTCTTGCGGCGGAGCTTCTGTAAAAACAGCCGTTTCGGATCCACCTTGGGGCAGAAAACTCGGTATAAGCGCCTTCGCCTTCGGGCAGCACAAGCTCTCATATTTTCCACCGTTGCAAAAAAGAAATGGAGGTTGAATCATGGATTTTGTAAGTAGGCGGTGAGGAAATGAAGGACCTTTTTCTTGTCAGCGGACCACAGGGGGGCGATCAGATCCTTCTTGGCACCGTCCCCTGTGATCCTGTGGACTACCACCCGAGAGGGAAGGAGGGAAATGCAGGCCTTCAAGGCTTCTGCGTATTCCTCCAAGGACAGGGCTTGGATCCGTCCTGCCTCGTATTCCTCGGCAAGACGGGTGTTTCGCAGAATGTGCAGCAGGTGGAACTTGACTCCGTCCGTGCCGCAGCTCACTGCCAATCGGGTGGTGGCTACGGGATCATCCTGGGGGAGACCGATAATAATATGGGTGATGACCTCTATGCCTGCCCCTTTCAGCCGAGCAACAGCCTCAACATAGACCTTCGTATCATAGCCTCGGTTGATATATGCACCTACGTTGTTGTCTGCAGTTTGGAGTCCCAGCTCCACGGTCACCGGCTTCAGAGTGTTCAGCTCCTTTAGCAGGCCTATGACCTCCGACGGGAGACAATCCGGCCTGGTAGCGATATTCAGACCTACAATATCCTCCGGGGCAATGGCTTCATAGAACAGCCTTCTCAGCCGCTCCACAGGGCCATGGGTGTTGGTAAAGGATTGGAAGTATGCTATGTACTTTCCGTCCCTGATTTTTTTCGCCACTCGCTTTTTTGCCAGCTCCAACTGAGTAGGGATATCTGTCCCGCCTTCTGCAAACTCTCCGCTCCCTGATGCGGAACAGAAAATACAGCCTCCCACACCAACAGTCCCATCCCTGTTGGGACAGGTAAAGCCTCCGTCTAAGGACAGCTTATACACCTTGCACCCAAATTTCTCCCTATAATATCCGTTGGCACTTCGATACACCTAACCACCTCCCATAGTCATACCCCTACTATACCATATCCCAACCCTGTTTACAATGCTGCAAATTACGATATCGCTCCCTTCGGTCGCAATAAATCGGAATAATGAAAAGCAGAGACTTTTCATTGAAATTTTTGTGCCACAAGTGGCACAAAGGACGTCTCATACTTATTTCTAATAAAACGGTTTAACCGTTTTTATTATTCGGACCTAAAATTTCTCCCCCCTCCTCTCTCACCCTTCGGTCCCTCTCCACCGTAAACCCATCCCCACCTTCAAAAAATCATGCATCTCCCAAAATTTCCTCAAAATTTTTTCACTTCCTCAAAAATAATCCTTGACAAATCCCACACCTTCGTGTATAATAAGCCTCGCTACGGACGATTAGCTCAGCTGGCTAGAGCATCCGCTTGACGTGCGGAAGGTCATAGGTTCGAGTCCTATATCGTCCACCAGAAACAGTTGCTACCATTTGGTGGCAGCTGTTCTTTTTTTATCTCATCCATTTCCATCCGTTCACTGCGTTTCCTTGATTTCTGAGACTTCTGATTTTTGTACATTTCTTTCTGTTTCTGCCCATTTCTATCCCTCTGCATAGATTTTGTCGGCGTGTTCGTCGGCGTAGTCGTCGGCACAGGCGTAGCTTCCCAAAGTACAATTGTATATTATTTCTGTGATCCATGTGAGCCTCGCTTGCATGGACTTTTTTGCTTTTGGAGGGAAATATGGACAAACATAAGGACAATGGGATTTTACTTGCGACACGCAATGTGATAGAATCCGACATAGAGGTGGTGAAAATGGCGAAAACTGACAATGAGCTACTGAATCATGTATATCGTGAAATCAGTGAGGCTTTGGGCACAGATACAGCAATGGAGATGTACCGGATGTTCAAGGGTCAGCAAGTTACCTTCCCTGTTCGCTTTTTCAATCCTCAGTGCATCAAGCAAAAGATTCTCGAAGAATACAATGGCACAAACATTGCTTCTTTAGCAAAAAAATATGATTACTCCGAGAAATCCATTCGGAGGATCATCAAAAAATCAATAGAGGAGAGATAGTATGGCACTTAAAGATTTACTCAACAAAGGCAAGGAAATGGCAGTCAAGGGAGCAAACTCCATCAAGTCAAGTGCTTTGGAGGCAAAGGACAAGATCGCACAGAGCCGTGCGGAACAGAAAGCCGCGGCAGCTCCTTTGGAGGGTGCAATCATTCGTTACGCGGTTACTTACTTGGGTGGTCTGGCGAAATACCCCAAGAAGCTCAGCGGAGAAATTGGCATGAACATCATGCCGGATCGCTTCTATTTCCGCCCCCTTCCTACCTCGAAGATGGAGGAGGATTTCGAAATTCCGTACTCTGCAGTGGAAAATTTTGAAATCACCAAGCATCAGATTACCAACGCAGAGATGCTACTTTCCAGCAGTAGCAGTGATATGAAGTCCATGGAGCAGGAGAATAATATTGAGATCACATACAAGGAAAATGGAAAGACTATTGTTCTGCGTGTGGAAATGCTCACCGGCATATCGCTTTACGGACAAGCAGGCAAATGCCGCGAAATGATGGACATCCTTCGTCAGAATGACATTTTGGATCTTTTGCAAAAGTCGAAGAACCAAGCCGCAATTCCTGCTGCTCCTGCGGTTTCCGCTGCAGACGAATTGAAAAAGCTCAAAGAGTTACTGGATATGGGCATCATCACACAAGAAGATTTTGATGCCAAGAAGAAACAACTACTCGGACTGTGAGACAAGAATCATGGAAAATAAGGCAAAGCGATTTCACATTGCTTCTCATGCATTATGTGTATTCTCCTTGATATCTTTGTTTTTCACTTTTGCTACCAGCACTTTCGAGGCTTCCATCGGTGATATTGGTAGTAGTTCGTATTATTCTATCTCCGGATGGACAGCAGCCTTTGTGTCCTTCTTCGGATGGATTCTGATCGTTGCCCCTGTTGTAATCATGGGAATGAAGCACATTGAGGGTTTCCAAGATTATGAGCAGGTTGCTTCCTTTGCACTTCCTATCATCACGATTATTGTAGAGTGTATGTTATTTCTCGGTACAGATCTGTTCAATAGCGTTGGTGATATCTATGGAGCCGTAAGTATCGAAACCACTACCTCTGCAGGTACAGGATTCTATTTCATTCTGCTTGCACAGATTGGTATTTTGATCTGCAAAGTATTGTATTACAAGCATCAGCCGCAAGAAATGAAAGCGGAGTAAGTTTATCCCCCGTGGGCAATCGTCCACGGGGGTTTCGTAATTTTCCAAGGAATTACCCTGTTTTCCCTTCTATGTAAGGAATTGTAGCTGCTTCGAAGTTCCTTTCGGATAGCGTAGTTTCATTGAAGATTCCCTGTTTCCCTGTTTCCTCCGCACAGAAAGCAAATATTTGAAAGCCGGAAGGTATGTACAACCTTCCGACAGAGCTTGAAATTTTTAAGGCGGTGTTGATATTGTATTACTGTTTGGGCACAACTGCAGAATGTGCCATTCTCGAAGGAAAAATCTCCTCGAAGGTATTCGGAGAGATTGTCCGTGGTCTTGCCGTATTGGAATCTGATTATGGCACAGACAGAAACATTTTTGATTCCGGGGGATATTCCCTGATTGTTGATACAGACGCAGATCTTGAGCGAGCAAGAAAATTGTTTGACGACGAGAAACATTCCTGTGAGTGGGCAACTACTTTGGGGGATAGTGGATTCTGTTCAGCACTTTATCTGATGACAGAAGATTTCAGTGTTATGCTGTACATCCCCATCATGCTAGCTAATCCGGACATTTTAGGGAAATTGGAACC
>JAZNYV010000017.1:0-8943 GCA_045594585.1 Faecousia sp.
TCATTGAAGCTTTTGTGCCACAAGTGACACAAAAGACGTCTCATACAAGTTTCTACGCCCTTACGGGCTATAAAAAGTAGCCATTTCCAATGTCTACTTTTTAAAGAAACTTGGTATGATTACCCTTGACGTATTTGGCTATAATGCTGCGGTCGTGGGCTAAGTAGAAGCAGCGTTCCAAACGGGAGCGAAGGGTCAGCTCCTGGGGATGGACGATACTGCTGTCATCCAGGACGATGCAGTCCATTTCGTAGCCCTCCTCGAAGGCGCCTACCTTACCGAAGAAGGCACCGCCTCCACGGGTGGCAAGATAGAAGGCCCGGTCTACGGACAGGGAGGGGACGGACTGGTCCAGGAGTCTCCAGCGGAGCTTGGAGGCACGGATGGCACCGGCAATGACGGAGAACATATTCAGAGTGTCGCCGCCGGCTACGTCGGAGGCTAAGCCGACGTTAAGGCCCGCTTCCATATATCGGGAAACCGGGGCAACGCCGGAGGCTAAATTGGTGTTGGACAAGGGGGAGTGGGCAATGAATACCCCACGCTCCTTCATCAGTGCCACCTCCTCCGGGCCGGAGTGGACGCAGTGTGCCATAATACAGGGCTGCTCCCCGCCGAAGAGGCCGAAGCGGTCGTAGGCATCGCCGTAGAACTTGGCATCGGGTTGTAATTCCTTGACCCATTGGATCTCGCCCAGGTTCTCGGACAGGTGGCTCTGTACCGGCAGCTTGTACTTCCGAGACAGCTCACCTAAGCCTGCAAGGAGCTCATCCGTACAGGAGGGAACAAAACGGGGAGTCACAATGGGACGGGTGTTGGCAAAACGGGAACGGGTCTCGCAGATCCATTCCTCCGTAGCTGCCAAGGAAGCGGCGGCATCGGCCTCACGGAGATAATCCGGGCTGTTGCGGTCCATGTTTACCTTGCCGACGTAGGTGACCAGGCCTGTGCTGTCCAGCTTCTCCATTAAGAGAGCGGTGGCAGGTCCGTGAATGGTGCCGAAAATGACACCGCGGGTGGTAAAGCTCTTAGCCAGCACCGATGCAAACTGCCCGTAGGCACGGTCTGCATAGCTCAGATCTGCGTACTTGGACTCCTCGGGGAAGGTGTAGGTGTTGAGCCAATCCAACAGCTCCATATCCATACCCAGCCCGCGGAAGGAGAACTGGGGTGCATGAATGTGGAGATCCGACAGACCGGGGATCAGGATCCGATCCTCCCAATCCGTCAGGGGCAGATGGGTATATTCCTCCGGCAGTTGAGGGAAGATGCCCTTGCAAATGCCGTCTATACAAACCAAATAAGAATTGGGGTGGGCCTCGATCTTACCGTCTCGGCCGCTGTGGCAAATATTGCCTTTTAATACAAAGCTGTTCATAGATATTCCTCCAAAGATACGACTGGTGCAAAAAAGGGGCGTATCATAACAATACTACCCCTTTTCGTTCTGAATGTCAACAGGAATCTTCTTGTTTCAATAACTTTTGTGCATATCTCACAAGGACCTCTCGTTCATTTTGGCAAATACCCTCGATGACAGCCTCATACAGGCAGTTCAGAGCCCTGCCCACCTGCTGTCCCCGGGGACAGCCCATTGCCAGCAGGTCATTGCCGTTGACAGCAAGGTCTTTTAGGGTAAACCTGCCCTCCTGCACTAAGAGACGGTCCAGGAGTGCCTCTGTCTCTGCCAGGGAGGCCTCCAAGGCCTCCGGGTCTGCGGTGCCGGTGGCAAGGGCATCTGCTCTGCGGAGGGTGATGAGATCCCGTAGGAGCCCCTCCCCGAACCGTGAGAGATAGCGCCGCATGGCCTTTTCTGTGGTAGGCTGCAGATACAGATCGTGCTCCCGAACCAGTGTAGTAATGGTGTCGGCGGTCTTGTTATCAAAGTGTAGCCGTCGCAGGATGCCTCGGCACAGGTCACCGCCCTCCTTGGCGTGACCATAGAAGTGCCCGATCCCGGCCTCGTCTACGTGGAAGCAACGGGGCTTGCCCATATCGTGGAGGAGGGCGGCAAACCGCAGGTCCTCCCTCTCCGGGACAAGGGTCATACAGCGGAGGCTGTGCTCATATACATCGTAGAGATGGCGGGGATTCTGCTGGAGGAAGCCCATGGCAGGGCCCAGCTCCGGCAGGACCACTGCCAGAACATCTGCAAACTCTGTCAATATCCTCTGTGCTCCCTTGCCCAGGATGAGTCCCCCCAGCTCCTTACGGAGCCGCTCGGAGGATACCTTAAGGAGGCTGTCCTTTAACTCATGGATGGACAAGGCGGTACGGGGCTCAATGGTAAAGTCAAAACGGGAGGCAAAGCGGAGAGCCCGCAGGATCCGCAGGGCATCCTCCGTGAATCGCTCCTTAGGCTCCCCTACACAGCGGATCAGACCGTGCCGCAGATCGTGGAGACCGTCAAAGTGATCCGTCACATTCCCGTCCGGATCTGCCGCCATGGCATTGATGGACAGATCCCGCCGAGCCAGATCCTCATAAAGAGAGTCTAGGAAGCGGATCTCACCGGGGTGACGGCTGTCGGCATAGTCCCCCTCCCCGCGGAAGGTGGTGATCTCGTAGGCCTTTGGTCCCCGCAGAACGGTGACGGTGCCGTATTTGACACCTGTAAGGACGCAGTGATCAAAGGAGCCTTGGATCTCCTCGGGACGGGCAGAGGTGCAGATGTCCCAGTCCAGGGGCTTCTTCCCTAACAGGCTGTCACGGACACAGCCTCCTACGGCATAGGCCTCATAGCCCGCCCTCTGCAATGTCATAAGGATGCCTCGGACCTCGGGAGGGATACGGATGGTCAGTCCCATGTTTCCCACACCTCCGGGCAGTAGCCCACGGTGGCCTTCTTGCCGTTACGGACAACGGGAGTCTTCATCAGCTCCACCCGATCGAAGACCTTGTCCTCCTTGGCGGTCCGATCCTCCATGTACCGCATAAGGTCGATATCCGGGTCCTTCTTGTCCCAGTTGATCAGATCGTCAATGCCCCCTACTGCACGGAGAACGCTTTCAAATTCTCCGTTTGACATTCCATAGCGGAGGAGGTCGATGGATTGGAATTTGATCCGCCGCTCCTTAAAATACCGCTCCGCCTTCTTGGTGTCGAAGCACTTACTCTTCCCGAAGATCTGAATGTTCATAGCACACCTCCATTAAGCATAGGCCCCTTGCAGGGGCGGTCTCCCCGGCGTCCTCCCGTCTGCGGGAGGCGAAAAGGGCAGGGATGGAGTCCGGGGTCCGCTGTCCCATGCCTACCTCCAATACGGTCCCTACCAGGATCCGTACCATGTTATACAGGAAGCCGTCTGCTCGAAGGGTAAAGATCAGCTCCTTCCCCTCTCTGCGGAGGCTGAATTCGCAGAGTCTGCGGACAGAGGACTTCTTGAAGTGCTTGTTGGAGCAGAAGGCAAGGAAATCCTTCTTCCCCAGGCACAGGGCCATAGCCCTCTCCATAGCCTCCTCATCCAGCCTCTGAGGGACGGGAGCACGGTAGAGCCTGCCGAATACGTCGGGCTCGGAGCTGTTCCAGACCCGATAGCAGTAGGTCTTCTCCATAGCGGACAGCCGTGCATGGAACCGCTCCGGTGCATAGTCTATGTCCAGGATGCCGATATCCTCCGGCAGTCTGTGGCGGAGCTGGGCAAAGAGCCGCTTCCTGTCACAGGCAGGTCCGTGGAAGGAGGCAACCTGCCCGGCGGCATGAACCCCTGCATCGGTCCGACCACTGCCGTGGATCTCTATGGGCTGATTGAAAATATCCGACAGTGCAGACTCGATGCGGCCCTGGATGGTATTCTCTCCCGGCAAACGCTGCCAGCCCTTAAAGCGTGTGCCGTCGTAGCTGATGATCAAGCGGTAATTCTGTTCTCCCATTCTTCCATTTCCTCCATAGCCTCAGCTCTGGTGTCGGCGGTGAATGCAAATTCTCCGTTGGCGTAAACTGTGTAATAGCCTCTCTCTGCAACGATGCTCCAACTCATGTGTCATCATCCCTTCTTGGTTTGTATATTGGTATTATACCAAATACACTGTCCAATAAATGGGACTTTGCTAAGAATATTTTCAGATCCTCTCACAAATCAGAGCACAAAAGCAGTAAACCTGCCCCTATTGTATCATAACTCCCCCGGAAATGCAAATTCCGATTTATCGCTCTCTTCGGTCGCAATAAATCGGTTGAGGTAAAAGGCCGGGCTGCTTCTGAGGGAAACAGCCCGGTGGGGGTTATTCTTGGGGGAGGAAGTCGGAGAAGAGGGCCATGATCTTGGCACATTGGGCACGGGTGGCGGTGCTCCGGGGAAGGAGGCGGCCTTCACTGCCGTTAATGATGCCCATGGCAACTGCCCATTGGAAGGACTCCCTTGCATAAGAGGAGATAGATGAGGCATCGGAGAAGTCAGTCAGCTCCGTCCGTCCCTGAGTATCCACGCCGACCTGCTGAGCCAGGCGGTACAGCAGAGCCACAAGCTGCTGACGGGTAATGCTGTCCTGGGTGCCGAAGCGGTCTGCTGTTACACCGTTGACGATCTCCTGCTCATAGGCCCATGCAATGGCATCGGAGTACCACTTGTCTGCCTCCACATCGGTGAAGGGATGGGAGCCTGTAGGAGCAGGGGTCCCTGCCATACGGTGCAGGACCGTGACCACCATGGCACGGGTCATGGTGCTCTCGGGACCGAATCGACCCTTGCCCAAGCCGTTTAGGAGACCCTTCTCTACAACGGCCTCAACATAGGGAGCATACCAGGCATCGGAGGGGACATCTGTAAATTCCGTGGTGGGTTGAGGAGGCTCCGTTGTGGGAGGCTCCGTTGTGGTAGGCTCCGTTTCGGTAGGCTCCGTTTCGGTAGGCTCCGGAGGCAGCTCCGTAACACCCTTCTCCCACTTAGCCTTAAGGGTATAGACATTCAGGTAAGAATCGGTGACGGGGGCAGGAGTGCTCGGGGTGTAGAAGGCATTGTTCTTGTCATACCAGCCCATGAAGGTGTAGCCCTCACGGGTCGCCTTAGGCATGGTGCCTACAGGCTCCCCTGTCTTGGCGTAGAACATGGCGTAGCTCTTGCCGCTCTTATCAATAACGGCGGTCTTGTCCTCCGTATGTACCGTAAGATGTGCACCGAAGTAGGTCCGGCTGAATCGCTGATAATTGCCGTTCAGATACATATCCGCCTCGTCCATACGACGCTGCATGAGGCCGTGAATGACCTCGCCCCCCGCACTGGCCCAGGCACCCATGGCATCCACAAACTCTAGCTCTGAGGGGTAGCCGAAGAGAACATACTGATAGATCCGATTGGCAGGCTTCATCCACTGACCCCCCAGGTTAAAGGTGAAGCTGATAATAGCATCATACTGGTGCTGGTTGTGGGTGACCGTGCCCTTCTTTAAGAGTCTGTCTACCTCCTCCTCGAACTTTACCAGCTCCTTACGCAGCTCGTAATCTGCCTCCTCCTCGGTAATGGTGCCGTCGGGATAGAGCTCGGAGTCCCATTTTGTGCCGTAGCCGATGGTATATTGGCTGTAATCCCAATAGCGGACTGCACTGAAGCCCTCCTGTTCCTTAATAAAGCCGATGAGGGACTCACTGACCTTAAGCTCCGGGTAGTCAAAATCTCCCCCGGGTCTGATATTGGGATCGGATACGGGATCATCGGACCAGTGAGCATAGAGGGTGCGGTTGGCATCTGCCTTGGTGCTGTTGTAAATATGGACACCGTCACTGCCTGCCAGGGTGTACCAGCCTGCAAAATACTTGCCGCTCTTGGTAGGGGTGCCCAGGTTGCCGTAGGCCTGGTTATAGGGGAAGCAGACCACGCTGTTAAAGTCCGGATCCGGGGTCCCTCCGTTGGGATTGAAGAGGACGTAGCGGAAGTTTGCATCACAATTGCCGCTGTAGCTGCCGTAGAGGAAAAGCTTGGCCTCACGGAGGCGGCGGTTCAGATTCGTCTGGGATACGGAGCCGTCACTGCCCTTGACCCAGGAGGTCAGAGCACTGGCAAGCTGAGCGTCGGTATAGCTGTTGCTGCCGATGACACGCTCTACACCGTAGCCCCGATTGAGGATGTCGTGGTTGGGGTATGCACAGACGAAGTCCACCAGTGCATCGAATTGGCTCTGCTCCAGATCCAAGTCGTACCGCTCCATGAAGCTGTTGACCTCCTTCTCTGCGGCGGAGAGGCTGTAGGAGGCACCTGCCTGGTGTTCTTCAATAAAGGCTTTGCCGTCGGTGCTGGTGGTCATGGTGCTTGCCCCTACGGAGGGGATCCATAGCTGGGGAAGCAGACAGAGAATCAGTAGTAGACTGCAAATGCGTCGTTTCATTGTTACACTCCTTTGGTAGTATTACGACACCATTCTACCAAAGGATCGTACATTCGTCAAGTGCACCCCGTTTTGTAAGGCGTCAATTATACAAAAATTACAATTTTGTTACAACTTCTTGTTATAAATCCCTGCAGGAACTCACATTTTTCTCAGCAACGGGAAAAATAATCTTAGCAAAGTCCCATTTATCGGACAGGGTATTTGATATAATACAGACAGAACAAGGAACGAAAGGAGACTATCCCAATGTATCGTACTATGGAAGCAAGGACCGACTCTGCCCTGCTCACGGGAGCAGAGCACTCTGTACCCAAGGAAGACAAGAAAGCCCGCCGCTTTGAGGCCCTCCTGGACCTGACGGAAACCATCGCTACCGTTACCGTTTGCGCAGGCTTTCTCCTCCTGGTTGCCGCCTGCCTGGCCGCCCTTTGAGTAACCGCTGATGAATCCAGCTTCGGACGAGGCCGGATCTTTTGTCCCAGCTTTTCAGTTCGGAAAACTTGAAATACACAAAGGATCCCTGCGTTTTCCAAACTTCAATTTGGGAGCAGGATCTCTCGTCCCCGGCGATTTCATCATCGGTTACGTAAAAAGCATTGCAAATCGTATCTCCATATCGGAATTTGCAGAAGAAAAGGGACTGCGCTTATGATGCTGCAGCATCTGAGGCAGTCCCTTATTATGATTACAGGATCCGATTGATCTCACAGCGGACCACGCGGCCTTGGTGGACGTAGGCTACGCCGTAGGTGGCACCGTAGCCCTTGCAGGAGCCGGGGTTCAGGAGCCACAGGCCGTCATGGTCCTCACACAGAGGCTGGTGGGTGTGGCCGAAGAGTCCCAATTGGGCCCCTGCCTCCCTGGTGGCCATATAGAAGCTCATGTGGCCGTATTTGACGTTCTGCTTGTGGCCGTGGGCGGCGAAGATTCTGACCCCCTCTAACTCCTCTATACGGGATTCGGGAGCCTGGGGGAATACACAGTCGCAGTTGCCGCAGACACAGTATATGGGAATATGTGGGAACTCCCTCTGCAATTGGAAGGCATCGGAGTCGTGATCCCCCAGATGGAAGATGGCACGGGGCATCTCCCGATCAATGGCAATACGCATTTTGTTAAGGTCTCCGTGGGAGTCCGACAGAACAAGCACGGTCATACAATCACCCTTTCTGCTTCCCCTGCATAGACTATAGTAACCCATGGTAAGATTCCGGGCAACGGGGAATGATATGGAGATATTATAACAGATTCCCCCATAGGAGGCAAGTGTATGAACCAAGAAAAGGACAATAATCCGCAATTTTCTCCCAGGGAGATGCAAAGGGTCATGGGAAGTGCGGAAGGCAAGGAGCTTCTGACCCTGTTATCCAAGAGCGGAGGACTGCAGAAGGCCATGGAGGCCTTCCGCAGAGGGGACATGAAGGGTGTAAAGGCAGCCCTGGAGCCTGCCTTAGCGTCGGAAAAGGCAGAGGAGCTTCTTCGGAAGCTAAACGGAAAGTAGGTGATCCAAACGGAGGGTATGGAGGAACAACTGAATCGGGTCCTGAATGATCCGGATACCATGGCACAGATCCTGTCTATGGCCCGTTCCTTCGGTATGGGACAGGAGCCCGAGCCCTCCCGACCCTCCCCGCCCCCCGGACGGGATCTGTTCTCCATAGATGAGGGGATGATCCTGCAAATGATGCAGATCTTTCAGCAGCTGCAGCAGAGGGATCCGCGGCAGGATGCCCTCCTGTGTGCCCTGCGGGCCTATCTTGCCCCGGAGCGGCAGAGGAAGCTGGATCGGGCCATGGAGCTGGCACAGCTGACCAAGCTGGCAGGTCTCGCCCTTGGACCGGGCGGTGTATTTGGGGGAAAGGTGGGATAGACCGTGTATCACCGTTACCAACAACGCAGAAGCTGCTGCCCCGGCAAGGAGGAGCCGCCCAAGCCCCGCAGGCCGGCAGAACGGGAAGCCTGTCACAGGCAGGAAGCACCCTCTCCTGCCACCCCTTGCCATAAGGGAGGGACAGAGACGGAGAGGCCGTCTGCAAGCAGACCCCTTGGAGGCGGAGCATTGCCGCCCCCCTTACAGAGTCTCCTGTTCGGGAACCGCTCCGGGGATCTTATGGCTCTCATGCTCCTCCTTCTCCTCCTATGGGAGGGCAAGGAGGACTCCCGCGGCACCGTCCTCACCCTCCTCATCTTCCTGCTCTTGTAACGCAAAATTCCTGATTTATCGAGCTGTTCAATTCCCGTACCATGCAACATATTATCGTACAAGGCTGTCGTAGGGCAAGCTGCCCTACGGGATAGTGCGTGATTTGGTGGTTTATGCTTTTTCAAACAGCTCCATAAATCGGAATTTGGCGGTCGGAGTTTGTTTGGTTTTTGGAAACGGAAAATGAAATTTAAAAACAATTGTTGCAGGAAGGGGCTTTCTGTGATATAATGAAATACTCCCCAAAAACAGAGCTCAGGGGGGAGGCAAGAAGGCAGATCATGCTATTTATACTTATTTCTAATAAAACGGATTAACCGTTTTATTATGCCGCCGGTAAGCGGCATGGCGGCAAAGCCGCCAAGAAATAACCTGTAATACTGTTCTTGCCGCCGAACGGTACGCAGGGTATTCAAC
>JAZNYV010000018.1:0-14365 GCA_045594585.1 Faecousia sp.
CCTGCTCTGCCCGCATCCGAACACCTGTTCGCCAAACGCTCATTCGCCAAACACTCATTCGCCGAATACCCGTTCGCCAACCACAACCGCTTTAGCGTGATAAAGTGATAAAGAGGGGGAGAGAGGAGAGGAGAAGAAATGTTAAAAGAAAATTTAGTTAGAAAAAATTAAAATTAGGGCTTGACTTGTTAAAAAATTTTTGATATACTTACTATAGAAATAAGAGAGAGAACTCTATAAAACAGAAAGGCAAATCTTATGAAAAACTTAACGGATCTTATGTATGAACTTCTTAATGAAGGTATCATCTATGAAGAGGATGAAAACGGCCTGGGAATGTCATACGGTGAAGAGGCTGCTATTATCGATTATTTAAGAGGATATGTGGAAGAGCAGTTAGAAAGAGCATCAACACTTGAAGAGGGTATTAGGATTTATAAAGAAATCGTAATTTACTCTGATGATGACGGCAAAATGTTTGCAGGGATCGACGAAGATGATGAAGAGGTTGTTTATCTTTTCTCTGAAGAATATGTGGAGGATGAAGACGGCGGCGGACACAACATTTATGTTTGTTCGGATCCTGAAAGAATTACTTTCAGAGCTCTTAAAGAACTTTGGGAAGAGTACGAAGGTGAAAACTATGATCTTATCGAGTTAGCAGCATAAGGAATAACAGCTATACAACAGCCGTACAAGCAGGCGGCGGGGTGCAAGCCCCCGCGACGGCTCTAAGGGCGAAAGCCTAAATAAACAGCCGAAAAGGCGGAAAGAGGGACAACATGACAACATTAAAAACATATTTAAAAAGTTACCCCGACTTAATCGTATTAGAGTCAGAAGATTATATGGGCGAAAGGCACGCACTCAAGATCTGGGATCCTGAAAAGTTCACAGAAAGAAAGTTGAATAACTACTTAAAGAAGCTTGAAGGCATGTATATTAAAACCGTGACATGTACAAGGGAAGCTTGACACAGAAAACCCCCGGGCTGCACTTAGCCAACCCGGGGGCCTTCCTTGAAAAAGGATGGTAGAACCTTCTATGAACAAGTATAATTTAACATACTTTTGTCATATTGTCAAGCACCAATTTTAAGATGTTACAAGCTCGGTCCAATCACCTTGGACGCCTTCACTGTTTACACGGCAAACCCAACGGGATAAACTGCCTGTTGTAACAGTCTGGCATATCAAGACACCCCATTCGCTGCCAGTTCCTGATACGTACTTAGTAAGGTCATAGGTAGCATAGTCTACTCCGGCGGGCGGGGTGATACCCAGTTCAGCAGCACGGGAAGCAGAAGCATAGACCTTATAAGAAGCCCCCGCCGCCATAATGTTGATAAAAGGACCTGTTAGGATATTCACAGTACCGAAATCGTCATCATTATAAACCCTGGATGTTTTACGGAAGCTCACATCTATATCGTCTGGATCATCGAAAAAGGCACACCACGTCTCACAACGGTCTGTAATGAGCTCTGCATACTTCCTGAACAGCCCGTGGCTTTCCGGGTTGAAGATCTTAAGCATTCCAGGGCGGATTCCGATTTCCGAATATACGTAAGGAAAACTTGTAGAACTGATATAAAGTTCACAGTCTACCCCAGGGGGTACAATAGAGACAATATTACTAAAATTAATGGTCTCTTCTGCCAGATCTGAGCTGTTAATGTAATTATAAAGGCGGATGGCATCATATCCAGTCATACTGTCATTTACAGCTATCCATGGGTGCATTTTACCGCTTACGCTTCGGGAAGCAATCCAACGGTATGTGTAACTCAAACCGTAAGAAGTAAACTGCAGTGTACAGGTGTTGCTTTCCTCTCTAAGTCCTGTTTTCTGGATTTCAAGTGTACCGGAAACAATTTCACCGTTGTGTGTAGGTAACATTCCATTAACATTAAGATAATGTGTCTGGCCACAATTTATAACCAGTTTAGAGCCTCTGGGCACTCTGTCGCATATGTCTTCCAGAGTGTATCCCTCAACACGGTTTACACCTATATCATACAGCATATAGAAGGTTCTTCCCTGTGGCTCCTGGCGGCTGAAATCAAGCAGATTAACAACAGTATTCCACACTATAAGATCTGCAAGCCACTGTGTTCTTTCGTCGTAAATAACACCTTCTGTGAGCTCCTGAGGCACTTCTGTCAGAATATCCGCAATACCACGCTCACGAGCCTCATTATCGAAAGTGGGTGCTGATACAGGACTTGTCCAACGCATGAACACTTCCTGTGTGTCATAATCACCAACATTAGAGTAATCTACCTCTAAATAAGGGTATTTTTTCACAATTTCGTCGTGCAGGAAGCCTGACATGTACAAAGCACTCATTTTGAGCTGCTGGTTAGTGGATGAATACCAGAGCACTCTCTTATCATCATGTATAGTATAAAAGTGTCCATGCAGGTCAAAAACTGGCCATGTAAAGCGGTCTGAGTTATCATAGCTGTTAAGAATATACATGCAAAATCTTGTTTCCCATTCTGATTCAGGAGCAGGACCTTTCTGAGCATCTGTGCTTGCAGCCCAGTCATACGCAAAATTACGGTTAATATTCACACCGTTACCGTTTAAACGAACATTGTTATTAAATCCGTAAATATTTACGACAGGAGCGATTTTAAAGCTGTAATTTGACAAAATCCAGCTGCCAACCTGGTTAGAGTCGTCAAGACACCAAAGGAAGAAGTGATAGAAGGCATTAATTCCTGCCTTTTCGTTACCGTGCATAGCTCCGATAATTGTCATACCAGGCTTTACATCTCTCTGGGTCTCATAGTTTTCTACAAAGCTCTGCCCTGAGCTGTTAACACCCACCATGTCGATATTACGAGCCTTCCAGTTATAAATATAATTGGTATAACCTGTCTGTTCATCTGTATATGTCTCTTTTGTCATATACTGAGGGTAAGTAGCGACGATGTCATCCCACATATCAATAAACTCATCATATGTAAGCTCTTCCAGGTCCTCAAAAGGCCTCTCGTCCGGTATAATACCCCTGCCGTATAAAATACTGTTTACAGGGTTGATATTACCCTCAAAAGACTGATGATCTGCAGCAACATAGTCTCTTGTCTGTTTGTTGTCTTTTATCATCCAATCGAGATTCAACTCATGGAAATCTGTGTAGGGATATCTGTTTTTCATATCGTAACCTCCTTATTAGGGTCTATATCCATTGTCTCGAGATTATCACCAAGCGACGCTGTAAGTGTTGCAGGAAACTCATAATTAAGGAAATCCTCATAAGTGGCTCCCCAGTGAATATCAGCTTCTGGAATCACAGCACTTGTGCTGATTAAGGACCAATTACTACTCCAGTCTTCAGGAGCACTATCATGGGCAATAAAAATCTGTAGTCTGTGATAGGTAGTTGACTGTGTGTACGATTTAAGGACATTATAGAAAGGTGCCTTTTGGTATACAAGGGTTCCGCTTATTGGAATACTGATTACACTTTCAGAAACCCATATTTTAACATTAACGCCAGAGGGAAAAGTATTGTCAGTGTTAGCGGCTCCGAGGGGCTGTAATGTATCTACTCCATCAGGTATAACAATTCCTATTGTATCCCCTGACTGGTATGTATTATAACCCTGGAATCTGTTAATTATATACTGTGTCAACCGATCCTGAGGCAGAGCCTCTATAGCAGGCCCCATCTCTGATACAGTATAAGTATCTGTGCTTCCGTTCTTAGACCTGATAGCATCTGCTATAGCCTGTATATTTTCTTCTTCATAAGCTCTAAGTGCCATCAGTATCTCACCTCCGTCGCATCAATTTCTGAGAGCACAGCATCAATTATCTTTTTAAGGGATAATGCATCTATTTTCTTCTGCATCTGTTCAAAACCCTTCTTCATACGGTAGTACTCTCTGAGTAAGAAGTCGTCATTTAGTTCATGGAAGTCACTATACGGGTATTTATTTCTCATAATAACACCTCCTTAAGAATACACAGGTACAAGCAGTTCAGCATTGAAAAGGTCTATCATATTATTATAGATATTCCAACGCCTTATTTCCAGTTCCTGCCTCATCATACTCTGTGTAGTTGTGACACCGATATTACCATACATATGACCTGTGTGGTCAAGCTGTCTATCGTTATCCGTGATATCTTTAGCATTTTTGTTTGTCTCTTCATTTCTGTCACGATCTGAAGAGCCTGTTTCACGTGAAGTTGAAGACATTGTACTGTCAGTATTGTCTGTGTTCATATTGTTAGGCTCATAGACATTGCTGTTGTATGCAGACACCCTGTTTTCCCCTGTGCTGTCTGTAGAGCTCTCGCCACTGTTGTTGACATTGTTAGTGGTATCAATACCTTCGGTCTCTTCTACTGTTTCTTTTTCCGTCTTGGTGACAGTCTCATCCGTAGCTTCTTTGTCCGTCCAACCTTCAAACCTGTTGTAGTTGTACAGGGGGTCATACTCTTCTTCAAGAACGGCAAGCCACTTAGCAAAAGTATCATACCACTTGCGACCCCAGACACCTATAGCTTCCTGCATAAAATATGGATCTGCATACAGCACTTCAAACTCTCCTGAGTGCATCACAAGAGAGTCACGGAAGGTCTGTTTATTGAGTCCATCGGGGAGTTTGAGATCTGCAAAAAGATCGGATCCGATAGATTTCATAAAGTGGTCAAATCCTATTAAGGTTATCTTACTGCTCGCCATCTTCCTCTGCCTCCTCTCCTTCTGATTCAAGCGGGAACCTAAGCTCTACTGATATGTTAGTGTCCAACATACTGTTCACTTTCTTTAAGCTGTTTTTCAGGCATTCAAGCCACACGGTACATCTTGCAGTGCTGTCAACTTGTCTGCTCTGGCTCTCTATCTCACCCATTCTTTCTTTTTTAAAATACGGCACTGTAGGGATACCAATCTCAGCATCAAAATTGTTGATTATTGTCTGAAAATCCTGCAACTGTTCTGTTGTCAGGTACAGGCTTTTAAGGTCCTGAATAAGGGGGGTGAAAGGTGCTTCTTTGCTCTCATCCTCTACTATCTTATCAAGTACAACAGCAGGCTCGCCTTTATTGATAAGGTCAAGAGCCTTCTTAAGTGCAGCCGCTGCTGCTTTGTTCTTGGCAAACATGAGCAGTGCAAACTTACTGTTTATAAGTGACATATTGATAGCATTGTCAAGAGTGCTGAGCCTCTCAGCATAATACTCGATGATATCAAACACCCCAATAAAGTCCGGGGTGAGCTTAAGTAACTCGCAATCCTCTCCTATTTTGAACTCTCTATTTAGCAGGGGGTTTGCAACAAGAAAATCTGTTGGCTGATAATAAAAATCATATCCTCTTAATGAGCCTGGCTGGAAACTTTTACCATACTCAGGGATATTAAAGACTCCTACATAACCAAATCTGAATAGACAGTATAGCAAAAAATCTCTCCTGCTACCACCCCACTCTTCAGGGAGTTCATCAAAAACAAGAACACTCTGTGCTCTGTGCAGCAGGGATCGAAACCAAAACCAGAAGGTCTTGTTATTGTAACTCTTGACAGGGGAAGGATTATAGGTACCTGCAGCGACATTTATCTGATCGTAATTTAATGGTGCATACATAATAAATCCTCCTTAATAAGGAGGGGGCTTGCGCCCCCATCCTGTTTTAGTCCTGCATATAGAATACTACTGCATTCTCTGAGAAGTCATTGATGTTGTTGCGGAGGAAGGTATTCCAAACATTTCTGTAGCCCTTCCTTGCCTCCACCGGAGTACTTCTTGATACTTCAAGCTGCATGTTAGTCATCAACGCATCTACATCACAGATCATACCAACTACATATGGTATAGAAACTGTCTGAGCTGTCTGTTCACCGATCATGCCGCCATCGCTACCTTCTGCAATCGGCACGATGGTAGGCACGGCTGCAGTAACATTGATAGCGGGTCTGTCAGCGATGCTCTGCCAATATGTAACCTCCTGATACTGAGTATTGATATCCAGGAATTTCGGGTTGAAGATCTCAGGAAGTACGAGAGCCTCAGCCTCAGTAAAGAGCGGGCTGTACAGATATACACGCTGCTTGTTGTAAGGTGTGTGTCTAAGTACCTTATATGTGACATTGACATCCTCACCTGATACAGGATCTATCTCAGTCTCTACCTTATCAAGTGTAAGATGGTATCTCGTAGACCTGTCTGTCATATACTTAGATACAAGCTTAAACTGACTTACAAAGAAAGCAAGGAATTCCTTGAGATATGTAGTCCTGAGCTGCTCAGATGTATAGTTTGTGCCAAATTTGCTATTGAAAGTTGCGGTAAGATTGATGGCTCCGCCGTGAGTATAGTCTACAAAAGTGCTCTCCTGATATTCATACGTCGAGAGTGCAATAACACCTGCGATCTTGTTAAGCAGATTCATTCTATTCCATGCCTCACGCTGTGACTCGATATCATTTGCATGCTCTGTGAGGTATCCGGCCACAAATCTGTTAAACTCTTCAGGGCTCCTGAAAGCAATCTGCAACTGATCTTCATACATCGTAATGCAGTCCTGCCAGGTTGAGCTGCCTGCAAAGTTGACCTCAACCGCCTTAGGCTGATGCTGCTCCCACTGGGATCTTGTACTCTCACCACCGTTTGCACCGTGTCCGTAACCTTCAGCAAGGTTAGTAAAGAGATCAGTGTTAAACTCACCTGAAGGCAGAGCATTTTTAGCATAGTAGCTTATCTTCCTGAGCCTTCCTGAGTACACACCCGTGTCAACCTGCTCCATAAGGTCAAGTCTTGATTTGTACGGCCTGGAAGCTACAAGCGTACGGTTAAGCACAAGCGAGAGAGAGTTAATTACATTCTCTGTACCTGTTGCAAGTACTGCTTCACCGGCAGATACAAAACTTGATGTGTCTGTTACTGTGATACCTGTCTGTCCTGTAGCCTGTTTTACTAACAGGTTCATTATCGCATAGGCATCCTTAGGTGTTAATTCACGTGCCATAATTTTTATCTCCTTTCATTATTCCGTGATTAATATATCTGCCCATGTCTTAGGTCCGCAAACACCATCCACGACAAGTCCCTGTGCATTCTGGTAGATCTTAAGTTTATCTTCTGTGTATGCACCAAACTGTCCATCAACTTTAAGGGGATTTGCGGGTACCCATACATTGAGAAGTCCCTGCAGGTTCTTTACCTGCATTCCTGTACACCCTTTGTAAAGTGTATGTAATTTTGTCATAATCTCATCCTCCTGTTTCGGATCAGGCGAGGGCTCCGGATCAAGCTCAACATTGTATTCAGGCTTAAGCCTGTAAATGTAGTGCCATCCGCCATCGTACAGACGTTCTGTCCTGATCTCACGTCCACTTCCGTCTCCGGATTTTCCATCATAGTCATTAGCTGCATGTGTGATATAGTCAGGGTCAACACCTGTGATCATAACGGTGTGTCCACCACTTACAAGTATATCACCTATCTTATTCCGCACATCCTCATAGTTGTATCTGTTACAATACTTTTTGAGGAAAGCTTCATTATAGATTGACCAACCACCCTGGGGTTCAAAATATTCTGTGCTTGTCTTGCCCAACCGCTTAAGCAACATGTTAAGCAGGAAACTCATAAAAGCACCACAGTCCCCATCTTTGGGGGTCTTGTCGTTAGGATCATCGTAGAAGCGATTATACGGCCAATTATTACTATATCCATATGTATTATCAGCAGCTATCTTTTTTGCAAGGTCTGCCATATACTCATTGCTATACATTATGCTTCCTCCTTATCTTTGAATCTCTCTGTAAGGACAAGAATAGCTGATTTAAGCTCGTTAATAGCTTCCCTCATCTCTGTCATCTGTTCCTGCATATACTTAACAAGTATAATACACATGACAATAGGAAAGCCCAGAGAACCTATCGTACTGATGATTGCCTCAAATTCCATTTCTAATCCTCCTTATATAAATTCTTTTATAATCTCCTCAAGGGTCTGCTCATCGGTCTGGTCTTTATCTGTAGCTACAACCTGCTTGCGGTTTGCCTCCTGAGCCTTCTTAAGATCCTCAATAGTCTTTTCATAGAGTGCCTTGTAATCAGGCTCTGGATCCTTAGTCTCTGTATCCGTGTCCCCTGTGTCCGTGTCAGGCTCAGGATCCTCAGTCTCTTCTACCTCTTCAACTTCATCTATAGTCTCTTCTTCAAGTCCCGCCTGTTCGGATTTGATTATCTCTTCAATTTCATGTTTCTTATAACCTGCTTTTGCAAGTGCGATACGGTCTGAAAGCTTCATAGCTCTACCTCCTAAATAGTAATTAGAGGGGGGTTAGCAGGTGACCAACCAACCCCCTGGGGCATGCTCCCCTGGTCTGGGGGTAATCCCCCCTCTTTTTACTTCATTATACTAAAGTATGAAAGTGTTGTCAAGCATTTTATTCCATATAAAATCCACTGTTAAGGAAATTATTTACCATGACTTTTTCCGCTGCAAAGCCTGGTATATCTACACTGGCACCAGAGCACTGTATGTATCCGCTCAGTGTGCCAAGTACTGCATACTCTTCCAAAGGTCTACCCTGAGTTATTCTGGGAAAGTCCTGTGTGGCATAGCATCTTAGTGTCAATACAACAAGGGGATGCGAGGTTGCAAGAGCAAGATTACCACCGCCACCGATAATGCTTACTGAAGGCGATAGTGCATTTTTTATGCCCTGTGTTATAGTGTTGCCCATACTGTCGGCTATTCTGATATTGTTACGGGTCTGTCTCTCGGTTGTTTTTGCCACATCCTTTGTGTCATATGATGCCATCTCGCCACCAGCAGCAATGGCAGCACCCGCAGCAGATCCTGACGCAGCGGTAGCCACCAGAGATCCTATCGTCATGACAGCACCCCCTAAAGGACTCTCTACTTTACCCATCGGTATAGGTACACCTAACTGACCGTTGTACTGACACACCTCTCCCTGTAATACCCCATCTTCTACATGTTGCAAAAAGTATGCAATATTACCTGTATAAAGATCTACATGCGCTGATATAGTAATGGGTCCATACTCTACATCAATAGCCCTAATCGGTACAGTACCCACACCAGGCAGGTATAAGCTGTATTCGGAATATTCATCACACCTGCATCTGAAGTCATTTGTATAGTAGTTCTGCGGTATCACAAGTGTTCTTGTCCCTGATGACCATACAGGAGTGGGAATCTGGTATATGTCGAATCCTGTTACATCGACAGGCCACCACCCTGCTGTTATCGTATTGACAGGACCTATTCCGCCGAGATCAGATATTGAGATTGGAACATACAGGACAGCACCCAGATAGTCGGAAACATTGACAAGTGCATATGAAAACTGCTGTATAATCTGTGTGAGTGCGGATGCATTTGGATATGCACTTTCGCTGTACAGTGTGCCAAGTGCTGCATTTGTACCGCAAGCATACAGCTGCAAACCACCAGTTCCAATTACGGTAAAAACAAAACATCCCTGAGATGTAAAAGGAAACTGTGTCGATACACTAACTTCTTCCTCTATTGCCTGTCTTGAAGTAAGCCTGTTGTCCAAGATCCAACTGTTCCATCTACTTGCTGCCCTGGAGACCCATCCGTTGTATGCTGCTACCTGTGACTTATAAGTAGCAAGGACATCTATACTACATTCTATCTCGTATATATTATTAAGATTGAGTGTAATGTCATTGATAAAATAGTACCGTCCATTAAACTGACAATAGTTATATGATAAGTCTATGCCATCTATTAAAAACGTGGGTGTCGTGATACTACAGCTTTGTTTCATTTTACAGTCAAGTGCGACTCCACCAGACGGCTGTAATGTGCTGTTTCTTTTCTTTACGAAGTTACTATAAAAAGTTACATTCATAATATACCTCCTTATCTAATTACATTTGCAAATATCTTTTTGTAATTGTTTACAAGATCATACATAGTGTAGCTTTCATATCTGACTTTATCTTCTATGTTTAGCTCCTGTAGATCCCATATGATATCATTATAACACTTTTTGACTTCGTTGTCACGGTTAAGATTGTATATTTTAGGACTGTTGTGTTTACTATATGTCATGTAGTACCTGCCTTCTTTCCTATATAAATAAAATATATCTCTCTTATATAGGAATGAACACACAGGTGTGTAGTATTTCAGCTGTAGCTTATCCACATTTGAAAAATCATTATATGCAAAGTCATTGCCATATGACATTGAGTGCCATGCAGTACCTTCCATAGCTTTGTATATACCTGTCTTTTCCTCCTCTGCCAGATATTCCTCAGATGTCTTAAGCTTTCTAATAAAGATACCCCTCTCTTTTATATACAGTATCTCCTGTTCTTTAACCTGCATTTCTGCTACCTGATCCATAATCTCTAACGTGTCGAAAATAGGATTTGCTATGTCCGTCGCATTGCTCAGGCAGATAAGCTTTATCTCATCCAGTCCTCTCTGTACCCTGTCACGGGATACAGTCTTATAAAAGTCTAAGAGCTGCAATCCTTCGTTACGACTTACCTTATCATATACATTAGGTATAAACTCATCAAAGATAATATACTGTTCTTTCTTGCTGCTTGCAAGATCGAAACCTTTGTATTTCGTTACACCGTTCAGTGCAAATATGTACCCCAATGGCGCACCTGAGATTTGACCTTCCCCGTCCTGCTCCCAAAAGCCCGCTATGCCTTTACGGATCCCCGCCGCTGTCACCTTACAGCCAAGGTCCCTATTGAGAGCCGAGAAGGGGTTAAGGTCAAAGTCTATAAGGTCTGTGTGTTTCGCACCTGCTTTACCATAACCCGAAGCAAGTGTATCTACATCTTCCATGGCTCTCTTCAGAAACACAAAGTCTATTTTGTTTTCGTACACATGTTTCAGTGTACTGTATGTTTTACCAGTTCCACGTCCCCCAACTATCAGATATATCCAACAGTCCGGGTAGTTTTTCAAGTCTTCTGCTACATCATAATATTTTCCCATAATTTATTCTCCATATACCTGTATTCCGATTTCAAGTGTTTCCAGTGTTTCCCATTCAGGGTTCTCGACATCATCCAACAGATAATCACAGGGGCTGAGGTCCACACTGTCGCCAGTCTCATTTCCATCATCATCAATATAGATTTCGTCGATAAGGTTGTAGTGATGTGTGAGTTTCCCAGTCGTTTCACCGTCAAAAATAAAACCTTTCTTAAAGTTCGTTATGTCATCATTGAGACAGCTAACGCCTGTTTTCTTAGGAACACCCGCAACCGTAATCTTAAGTTTCCCTGTTTCTCTGTCCCTTGCACAGTACCGTTTAGCACCCAGAGCAATAAACTCAGAGTATCCGCCATCAAATTCTGCTACACCCAGATTATATATCTTTCCGTTACTGTGTTTCTCGACAGGTCCATATCCATTAGCAGCAATCTTCCTGATGCATTCAGTGTTGTATGCTGCAAGTTTTTCTTCATCCCATGCATCTGAATAACAGCTATCAGTATCTGTGTAGAGCCAGTCACCTCTGGAAAAGTCCACGCATTTTCCAAGCTCAAAGATGTTGCGGAAAGCATAAGCTGTGCACCAACACCCCCACTGGTAGCACAGGTAGCTGTCCTTCCTGGTAAGATACTTCCCATACTTTTCTTCTGTCTCACCTTCCTCTTTCAGATACTTGCCTGTGAGGGGGTCCTCTGAGATGTCATCAGCGATAGGCTTCTGGACATGAAGCCCGTATATACTATTCAGCATGGCTTTTGCGAGATCATATGCAACCTTGTCAGGATCACCCTTAAGCTGTGTTTTCTTCGTAAAGTACTCAAAAATTTTATCAGTCAGCCAACGGGGTAAGTAATCCTTTTTGCTCACATATACGTCACAGCAGCAGTGTTTCTGCATCTTGTAGAGTTCATCAATTACCGACAAATCCAGTTCAGTAAGTTCTATTTCCACATAGTCCGCACAGAGGATTCTGCCGTTATCCACAACTGCATTTATCGTCTTTATGCATTTGCTCATCTGCAGAGCGGGCATAGGCCAGTTAGGATCCTTAAGCTCAATACCAACAGCGACAAACTTAAACAAAAAAGCATAATCTTCTGAGTTTCTTAAAATGTAATCTTTGCTTTTATTTTCCAACGGATGAAACCTCTCCATGGGATACTTCTCGCTCAGCAGTACATAAGGGTAAGAGCTCGCAAAGTCCCTGCATTCCACACCATGTTTCACCTGTCCTACACAATGCCTGTTAGCATGTGTGAAGCCCCCATGGTAAGCCATTTCAAGCAGCTGCTGGATATTAAGGTCAGGTGCAATCTCAGTAAAGCGATTATGGAATCCTGCTGCTTTACCTGCCTTCTTTACGTCTTCCCGAACAATGCCCGTAGCTGTTGCGGGGAGTGTGCCAATGTCCTTTTTCAGTGCCTTCTTGAGGGCGTCCAGACATTCAACTCCTGCAAGTGTATCGCCTTCTATATATTCAAGCTCTTCTGCTGTGAGAGGAGTGCCCTGAGACCTTATCTTATTATAATCCCATTTTCCAACCTGCTTTTTATGTTCAACATCAAGGTCATCTGCCCACTTTTCAAGTTTCCTCTGTGCCAGTATAAGACTGTCTTTTATTATTACCCCATTAGGATACTCTCTAAGTACAGGGTAATACGGCTTTGTGCTGAGCTCTCTACAAGGGAAACCCCAGGCAAGTGAGAAAAATTTTCTCAGGAAGATATAGTCATATGACAAATTGTGAAAGTATATGATAGTCTTCTCACCTCTCATCATACCTGTTATAATGTCTACACACTTTGTAAAGTCGGAAGGCTTGCGTCCCCAGAGGGTGCACAGGTTTGTATCTGCAGCCCTGAGACTTATGGTCCAGCATACTACATGATTCTCCTGAGGGATGTAGTTCTGCTCTATTGTGCCGTCTTTGTGCATTTTTGTTTCGTACTGGTTAGGCAGTTTCTTACTCGTCTCAGTGTCCGCCATTATAGTGATATCATTATAAGTATATCCCCATTTTCCGGGTTTAAGCTTGTATGTTATATTTTTAAGTATTGTATAGTCCCAACTTTTCCAGAAACAAAATTCGTAGCGTGTCTCCTTTATTTTTTCTGTCAGCTGTTTTATATATGCTTCTTTGTTCATAGGTGGTCACCTGCTTTTTTCATTGTTTAGAAGAGCTCTGTTACATCATTCTCCTCCAAAAACTTTTTTATCTGTTCGTCTCTAACTTCACTGTCAGAGATCTTCATGTCCTTGTCCAACATTTTCTGTATTTCATCTTTATCCATGTCCTCGGTAGCGACCAGGGCTTCTATTACTACATCACTTCCATATTTCTCTTTAAGTTTATCCCACTGCTTTGATTTAAAGATTCTTGCCCAGTCCTGCCAACTATAGTCAGTATCATACCGCTTATTAAGTGTGTTTGCCTTTTCCTTGTACACTTTATTAATTCCGCCCTTTGTTGATGATGGTGCCGCCATAAAGCGTTCTACAGATCTTATGCGGGCCTCTACGTCCTGTTCATTATATCCACCCTCTTTGGTCTTGCGGATGCCCTTAAGTCCAAAGCGGGGGAGTCCCCCTTCCTTCTGGAAAAGATGCGCTATATCGTATGCAGCTGAGCGGTAAGCAAACTCCTTAACACCTTTATACTCTTTACTTTCGGAGAGTTTTTCCAACTGCCTCATACGTTCGTTAGCTGCCTTCTCTATCCTTTTAAGATACTGTATAGGTTTCTCAAAAGGATTACGCTCAGGGAGCCTCATCTTGTATTTTGCAGCAGTCTTTGCTATCCTTGCAGGTTCATAGTTCTTAGCCATTGATTTTCACCGCCTCTATGTCTCCTCTGCAGTATCTCACGGTAAGAGACTTGAAAGGTGTGCTCCCGTTAAGGACTCTACCCTTGCGGTTGACAAACACATATGTATTTGCAAGGTCATTCAGATTAATCATGTCATGTGCTATGCCGTTGTCATCTATGTCTACTATAAAGTAGTCAAGTCTTTTCTTAGTCATTTCTTTCTCCTCCATCTATTAAGTATAAGCACACCTGTGGCGGTAAAAACCGCCAACAGGATAATGCGAGCCATCATGATCTTCTCTCCTTTGACTCTTCACTCATCAGATTAATGTATACAAGATCTGATAATGATGTGACCAGAGTTAAACTGTCTCTAAACCCATCCCAGTAGGGATCCTTATCACTACAATTTTCCCTGATAGTCTCCAAGTTTCTCTTGATAGCTCTTTCTAATTTTAAGTTGTATTCGGTAAGTTTATTCATCGTCCTTACCCTCCTTTCTTAAGATGCTTTGATTATACTATATCAGATTTCAGGTGTCAAGCATTTTGTTAAATTTTCTTTTAACA
>JAZNYV010000019.1:0-21733 GCA_045594585.1 Faecousia sp.
GGGCGTAGGCGTACTGTGCAATGCTGTAGGTATCTACCGTGGACAGGTAGGGCTGACCCTCCTTCTCCATATGGAGCTGTGCGGTGATCACATCCCCCATCTGCACGGCGGTAACGCCCGTAAGGGTGTAGTAATAGAAGCCGCCTGTGAGGACAGGCTCTACGGTGACGGTCTCGGTACCGGTCTGCACATTCCCCTCATATACGGGGATCTCATAGGCCATATAGTGGTTTACATAATCTGCAAGAAGGTCACTCCGCACGGCGAAGTTGATGGAGATATCACTTGCCAAATTCAGGCTGTGGTTGATCACAATGGCTTCATCTACCACTGGCTCCTTGCTCTCTGCCTCGCCGCAGACACAGGTGCCCTCTGTGTAGCTGTGGGGCTCTGTTGCGGTGTAGTCGCACTTGGCACAGCCTACGGTATGGGCGGCGGCATCCAGGGGCACGTAGGTGTAGCTGTGGCCTGTGGGGTCAAGGACTTCTTGCACCACGAGGATCTCACCGCAGGTCTCACAGTGTGTCCCCTCCGTAAGGCCGGAGGCAGTGCAGGTGGGAGCCACAGCCTCGTCGGTCACGGGGGTATGCTCCGTAGTGGGAACAGAAAGGGTGGTGCTGTAGCCGCAATCGGAGCAGGTATACTTGACACTGCCCGGGGTGGAGCAGGTGGCTTCGGAAAGGACCGTTCTCACAGAATGCTTGTGATAGGTGGTGCCGTCCTCTGCCGTGAAGCCCTGGGAGGCAAGTCTGCCCTCGGCCTCCCCTGTAGCGACGAAGTGCTGCAGGAGGGCAAGCTCCGTGGTCAGGGTCTTGGTATCGCTGTAGGCACTGCCGTAGTAGCCGCAATCAAAGGTGGGGGAAAGGAGCTTGGGAGAATTCTTCCGCTCGGTGGTGTCGGAAGCATACTTGACAAAGTGGGCAAAGGCCGCATTGTAATCTCCGTGGCAATGCTCTCGCATAGCTTCCCCGTTGTTGTTCATATAGAAGCGAACATCAAAGTAGGGGCTTGCACAACGGCCTTCCTCAATGCCGTAATTGACAAAATGGTTGTAGAGCTGTGCCTCGTCTGTGCCGTAGGCGGCCTTCAGGTCCCCGTATCTCTCTGCATAATACTCTGCATCGAAGACCAGGGGCTTAAGCTCCTCAGGAATGGTGGTAGCCGCGGCACTTCTCTTAGGTGCAAAGGTCAGGACCTGGGGTCCCTCATAGGAGTAATAAATGGTTGCTCCCAGTGCGTCGATCCATTGCTTGGGGTAGCCCGTTTTATCCGTATTGGCCATGCCTGCCTTGGGGACGGGCCACAGGACTGCATCGGGATCAATGAGCTTATAGACTGCCTGGGACAGGCCTCTCCTGGAGCCGTGGTGTGCCATCTGAACAAGATCCGTTTTGAGGGAGTAGTACTTACTGCTGTCGGAGGCGTGGGCCTTGTGATACCGTTCCAGCATAATGGTACTGACGGTAGCGGCATCTCCCGTGATCATGATGGTCCTGCCGCCTACAGTAATACGGAACACAGTGCTGGAGTTATTGAAGTTCTCGGAGACCAGCTGCTTGGGGGTCTGATCTACATGGTTTGCATTATGGGTCTCCCAGGTAGCGGTATACTTGGTGGAGATATTATCCACTGCCCAGAAAATATCCTCGACGGTCAGGAGCACGTCCATGTGGAGATCGTCAAAGTCGAAGGAGGAATTGCACTCCCCGGTATGGATGGCATTGAGGGTCACAACGTCGGTGGATCCGCCCTTGGCATTCTTGAACTTGCCTACTGCAGTCAGGATCGCCTGAATATTGGTGTAGGTAGCAGCAGGCTCCACAGCGGCAAAGTACTTATTGAGCTGTGCCTCTGTGGGGAAACGGTGATAGAATTTGTCCACAGTGATCTGAGATGCGTACTTGTTGGCGATACCGATGATGGCACCGTGGTGATCGGAGTGGGCGTGGGTCATGAACCAGGCATCTACATGGGGAGTGTTGTCCCCTGTGACACGCTGCAGATACTTGAATAGATAATCACTGTCATAGCTCTTACGACCGCCGTCAATGACGATGGTCTTGCCCTCGCCTGTGCGGATCACCAGGGACAGGTTCTGCATATAATCTCCGGTATCTGCATCGGGAACCACACTGGGGAGCTGATGGATGGTAGTTGCGGAGGCGGCATCCAGAGCAGAAACGCCGGGGATCTCGGGAGCAATGGAAGAGGCGGTAGTCCCTGCCCAGGCTACAGAGGCATAGGCCTCGGGAAGCATCCCGTACCGTGCATAGTAGTCCAGGAGGAAGGCATACATATGGACGCAGTAGCTGTGCTGCATCTTGCCGATAGTGCTGCTGGTTGCGTAATTGGGAGCACGGCGGAAGCTCTCGATGTTGGCAATAATACTGCGAGCCATAGAGATATAGTCTTCCTTCAACACGGTGCCCACGGCGGTACCGGAGGGAGAGGAGGCTGCGGACACATCAGAGAAGCTAAGGTCTGCATTGGGTGTACCGTCTGCAATGTTGAGAAGGAGCTTGCAGGCCAGATCCAGGAACTGCTCGTCGGTGCAGACCTTCCCGCCGATGGTCACGGCAGAGGGCAGAACCTTTGCATCCAGGTTGGCCTTCATATAGGAGGCAGCCTCCAGGACACTTGCGGCATCCGTAGTATAGGTGGCAGCGGTGCTTGCGGCAATGCCTAACTTATCACCGCCGATATAATAGATCTTGTTGTTGGCTGTGCTGACCATGTACAGACGGTCATTGAGGTATTCAATGGGGCCTGTTCCCACTGTGCCGATATTGGTGATGTAGGCTAAACGCTCGTAGGTGCCGTTCTTATTCATCTTGCCTACGGCAGGGGTCTCACCGTCATTGCCGCCGGAGAGAAGAATGGCATTGAGCCCTGCCAATTCCACACCCTGGAAGGAGTTGTTGGGGATCACACGGACAGCCTTCTTCTGCTTGAAGCCATAGATATAGCCGCTACGGACCGTGGCATCCTCCATGCCGACCAGCAGTGTGCTGTCAAGAGCCTTGTTCAGGGTCTTGGTATCGTAGCAGGCATAGCAGGTGGTTCCGTCATCTAACTGAATACGCAGTACGGTATAGTTTTCGTCTGCACTGCAGCCTACCCGATCAGCGGTGCCCATAGAGGTGCCGGCTGCGGTGCTGCAGGACAGATGGCAGAAGCGGTTAAGGTCCGTGTAGACGTAGGTCTTGCCTGCTTCGTAGGGCACACGGGCGATCTGTACGGAAAGGTAGCTCGTGGCCTCCAGCCCCTTTGCACCTACGAAGAAATACAGCTTGCCGTTATAGCGGTAGCCTGCCAGGGATTCCCCGTTGCCGCAATCCGTCAGAGTCATATGGTCCACATAGGTGGCAGTGGTTCCGTCGATCTTCAGACGGGAGAGATACTGGGTGCCGGTGCCGTTGCTCTGGGTGATGTAGATGTAGTCACTGTCAATATAGAAGTTCTGAATGACCGAGGTGAATTTCAGCCCCGTCAGGGTATAGCCCAGGGTAGCAGGGACGTGGACTGCCTCGGGAACCCCTATTTCGGTGCCGAGAACGGAGTAGATCTTCTGTCCGTTCACATAGTCACTGGCAGGTACGTAGGCAATGTACACACGGTTTGCCTTAATGCTGATGGGGCCGGTGGAGACGGTGCCTATATTGGTGATGCTTGCCAGGGACTGATAGGTGCCGTTCTGACTCATTCTGGCGATGGCAGGGGTCTCCCCGGAATTGCCGCCGCAAACCAGGATCATATCGGAGTTGGCGATCTCCATGCCCTGGAAGGAGTTGTTGGGAAGGACCCGATCGTCCTTGGCCTGGGTAAAGGAATACATAAATCCGCTGAGCACTTCCGCTGTCTCCATGCCCAGCATCTTGGTGGAGTCCAGGGCCTTGTTCAGTGCTTCGGTATAGTAGCAGGAATAGGTAACAGCGGAATCCGTAGTCTGAATGCGGAATACGGTGAACAGGTCGTTCGCCGCAACGGCAACACGGTTGGCAGAGCCGAAGGAGGTTCCGTCAGCGGAGCTGCTGGACAGATGGATGAAACGGGTCAGATCCGTATAGGTGTAGGAGGCTCCTGCCTTATACTCCAAACGGGCGACCTGAGTGGAGCCGTAGCTCGTGGCCTCCAGCCCCTTGGCACCGATGTAGAAATACAGCTTGCCGTTATAGCGGTAGCCTGCCAGAGACTCGCCGTTGCCGCAGTTGGTCAGGGTCATATGGTCTACGTAGGTTGCGGTGGTTCCGTCGATCTTGAGACGGGAGAGGTAGAAGGTTCCCGTCCCTGCATTCTGTGTGACATAGATATAATCTGTATCAATATAGAAGTTCTGCAGGACGGAATTGAACTTCAGCCCCTTAAGGGAATAGGACAGGTCTGCGGTAATGCTGACGGTGGATGCGGCGCTGGGGGCGGCAAGGACCGTGGGCACAAGGCCGCAGAGGATCGCCAGGGTCAATAGGATCGCAAAACATCGTTTCGCCATGATCGGGTGCTCCCTTCTGTAGTAGCGACAACAGATAACAATCGTAATCGCCCATTTTTTAACAGTTTTATTATACTTCTTGAAACAAAAAAATGCAACCCTTTTCCTCATTATAGCGGAATATTTCTCCCTGTATAAAAAACACTTGCTTGAAGAAGGGGTAGAGCCGGATCATATTATTGAGATCCCCTTCGACTCCTTTGAATACATAAAGCTTCGAGATCCCGAGATCCTTTATCCCTACGTAAAGGAGAAGCTCACAGATGATCGGATGTACTACCTTCTTCTTGACGAGGTACAGCTTTTAGGTGAGTTTGAGTCGGTTTTGAATGGTTTCATGCGGATCCCTAACGTAGAGATCATGGTAGTAAAGGATGCTCCCGCTCCCCAATACACCGATGACGGCATTCTTGTCCTCAGTGTGTATGACTTTCTGCTAAATACAGACAGCCTGGATCTGTAAATATTTTCATACTGCTCCATATCGGAACTTGATCTGCAGCATGGGTTTGGGGGGAGAAAAAATTCTGTGAAAAAACCTTGGCTTTTGCAGAAAATCGGAAGATATGACTTGCAATTTTGAGCCTTATGTGGTAACATGATAATGAACCCCTATGGGTAAAGACCAATAGCAAGGAGAACCCTATGACACACACCATTGCAGTGGCCGGTAAGGGCGGCGTAGGCAAGACCACCGTCTGCGGCATGATGATCGACTACCTGATCAAGGAAAAGAAGACCCCTCTCCTGGTGGTGGATGCCGATGCCAACTCCAACCTCAACGAGGTCCTGGGCGTCGAGGTGGATACCACCTTAGGCACTGTCCGTGAGGAGATGGCACAGGCCGAGCTCCGAGGAGACGTGATCCCCAAGGGCATGACCAAGGCCGACTATGCGGAGTACCGCTTCAATACCGCATTGGTAGAAGAGGACGACTTCGATATGCTGGTCATGGGCAGGACCCAGGGCAAGGGCTGCTATTGCTTCGTCAACGGCATTCTTAAGTCCCAGGTAGACAAGTATGTAGGCAACTACAAGTACACCGTCATCGACAACGAGGCCGGTATGGAGCACATCGCCCGCGGCACATTGCCCAAGGTAGATACCCTGCTCTTAGTTTCCGACTGCTCCCGTCGAGGCATTCAGGCTGTTGCCCGTATTGCTCAGATGGTAGAGGAGCTCAAGCTGAACCCCCCACAGATGGGCCTCATCGTCAACCGAGCTCCCGGCGGCGTCCTCAACGAGGGTGTCCGTGAGGAGATCGAGAAGCACGGTTTAAAGCTCCTCGGCGTTCTGCCCCAGGACGAGGCCGTGTACGAAGCAGACTGCATGGGCAAGCCCAGCAGCAAGATCCCCGATTCCAGCCCCATGAAGCAGGCTCTGAGTCAGCTTCTGTGTAGCATCGGGATCTAACTGGATCCGTTAGCCAAAGTCAGCAAACTTTTATATTATATTCAGGAGGTATATTCATGGCTTTTGAACCCAAGACCCAGGCATTTAACGCTTCTATCGCCAAGGTTGCCATCGGCACCGGCGATAAGGCCGTCACCCTCGGCGGCGTAAATGTCCTGCCCTTCTACACCTTCGATGCTCCCATCGAAAACGCACCCAAGATCGGTGTCGAGATCCCCGATACCGGCATCGCCGCCTTCACCCAGCCCGAACTGCTGAAGTTCTACGAAGGCTGCACCACCCCCGCAGAGATGGCCAAGCGTGCCGAGTCCATGGCCGGTGCATCCTTCCTCTGCCTGCGTATGGAGAGTGCAGACCCCAACGGCGAGAACAAGGCCACCGCTGAGTGTGTGGAGATCGCCAAGTCTGTTGCCGAGGCAACGGACATGCCCCTGGTCATCATGGGCTGCAAGAACATCGAGAAGGACGCCGAGCTGTTCAGCAAGGTCTCCGAGGCTCTCCAGGGCAAGAACATCCTGGTCCTGTCCGCTCGTGAAGAGAACTACAAGACCGTCGCCGCTTCCGCAGTTCTGGCCTATGGTCAGAAGGTGGGCGCAGAGTCTTCCGTTGACATCAACCTGGCAAAGCAGCTGAACGTTCTCGTCGAGGGCGTTGGGGTTGCTCCCTCTTCCATCGTGATGAACGCCGGCTCCGCCGCCGCAGGCTACGGCTACGAGTATGTCGCTTCCACCCTGGACCGCATCCGTGCCGCCGCTCTGGCTCAGTCCGACGATCAGCTCAAGATGCCCATCATCACCCCCGTTTCCACCGAGACCTGGGGTGTTAAGGAATCCGTTATGCCCGAGGCCGATATGCCCGAGTGGGGCGATGCCGAGGAGCGTGGCATCAACATGGAGATCACCACTGCCGCCGCTTGCCTGGCCAGCGGCTCCGATGCAGTGATCATGCGCCATCCTGCAGCAGTTAAGGCAATTGCTGACATGATCGCCGCACTGGTCTAATAAGGAGGTACTTACACATGGCACTGAAAGGCTTAGATATTTTCAAACTCTCCCCCAAGAAGAACTGTAAGGAATGCGGCAGCCCCACCTGTATGGCCTTCTGCATGAAGGTTGCACAGGGTGCTGTTGAGCTGAGCAAATGCCCCTACTTCTCCGCTGATGCACTGGCCAAGCTGTCCGAGGCTACTGCACCTCCCATGAAGACCCTCACCGTCGGTGACGGCATCCAGCTGGGCGGCGAGACCGTTCTCTTCCGCCACGAGAAGACCCTGGTTTCCCGTAACCGTTTCGCAGTTTCCGTCTGCACCTGCATGGACGAGGCTGCTGCCGACGCTAAGCTGGCTGACCTGCAGAAGGTAGACTACGAGCGTATCGGCGAGCGTGAGTATGTTGAGTTCGTCCGTGTCGCCCTGGGCGAGAACGGTGCTGCTCAGTATGCAGACCTGGTCAAGAAGGCTATGGCCACCGGCCGTACCCTGATCCTGGATTGCCCCTGCCCCGAGACTGCCAAGGCAGCTCTGGAGCTTTGCAAGGACGGCAAGCCCATCCTGGCTGGCGCTGATGCCTCCAACTACGCCGATATGAACGCTGTAGCTACTGCTGCAGGTGTTGTTCTGGGCGTTAAGGGCGAGAGCCTGGCTGAGCTCTATGACACCGTTACCAAGCTGGAAGCAGCAGGCAACAAGAACCTGATCCTGGACGTTACCGGCAAGACCATTAAGGAGACCTATGCCAACGCAGTTCTGGTCCGTCGTACCGCTCTTAAGGACGGGGACCGCTCCTTCGGCTATCCCTCCATCGTCAATGTTTGCAAGCTGGCTAAGGGCGACCTCCGTCTGCAGAACGCCCTGGCTTCCGTATTCACCCTCAAGTACGGCTCCATCATCGTCATGGAACAGATGACCTATGCACAGGCTCTGCCTCTGTACGGCCTGCGTCAGAACATCTACACCGATCCTCAGAAGCCCATGAAGGTCACTCCCGGTATCTACCCCATTAACGGTGCAGGTCCCGATGATCCCATTGTTATGACTGTTGACTTCGCTCTGTCCTACTTCCTGGTCAGCGGCGAGCTGGAGCGTGCCAACGTTCCCGTCAACCTCCTCATTACCGATGCTTCCGGTATGTCCGTTCTGACTGCATGGGCAGCAGGCAAGTTCTCCTCCTCCACTGTTAAGAAGACCTTTGACGAGTTCGATCTCCTCAACAAGATCAACAACCGTACCCTCATCATCCCCGGCAAGGTGGCTGTTATGAAGGGCGAGATCGCCGACAAGCTCCCTGAGTGGAATGTTGTTATCGGCCCCCGTGAGGCTGTTGAGCTGGTCAAGTATATGCGTGACGGCGAGTACATCAAGGCCGCCGAGGCTGCTGCCGCCACCAAGAAGCCCGCAGAGCCCAAGAAGGAAGTCGTTGACGAGAATGCTCCCCTGGACTTCTCCAAGATCGTCATTCCCGAGATCGTTGTTAAGGATATGGGCGTTACCTACAAGACCCGTAACGTAGAGTCCAAGAAGTTCATCACCATCGGTGAGCGTATCCACTGCATCAGCCCCGTGATCCGTGAGGCTATGGCTACCTTCAATCCCGATCCCATCCTGGAGCGTGCGGCACAGCAGATCAAGGCCGGCGCTACCTACCTGGATGTTAACATCGGACCTGCCGAGTCCAACGGCCCCGAGCTCATGACCTGGGCAGTTAAGCTCCTGCAGGAGAACTTCAACAACGTACCTCTGGCTCTGGATACTGCCAACAAGAAGGCCATCGAAGCCGGTATTGCTGTTTACAACCGTACCAACGGCAAGCCCATCGTCAACTCCGCTGACGCAGGCTCCCGTATCTCCTACATCGACCTGGCTGCTGCCAACGACGCTATCGTAATCGCCCTGTGCTCTGCCGACGGCATTGCAAAGGACAACGACGAGCGTATGCACCACTGCCACACCATGCTGGACCGCGGTATCGCTCTGGGTATGGATGCACAGGATCTGTGGTTCGACCCCCTGTTCCTGGTTGTTAAGGGTATGCAGGACAAGCAGATGGACGTCCTCAACGCGATCCGTCTCTTCTCCGAAGAAGGCCTCAACTCCACCGGCGGTCTGTCCAACAACTCCAACGGTGCTCCCAAGGCTCTGCGTCCCATCATGGACTCTGCCCTGGTTGCAATGTGCATGATGCAGGGTCTGACCTCCGCTATCGTCAACCCCAACGACCTGCGCCTCATGGAGACCATCAAGTCCTGCGATATTTTCAAGAACAACGAGCTGTACTCCGACAGCTATCTGAACATCTAATATACTATAGGCGCACTGTGCCCTTTCGGGGGTACAGTGCGATCCTTTCATCACCCACAGTCACTCAAATTCCAAATCGCTCGACAGAGCGATAAATCGGAATTTGAACAACAACGGTTCTCTGTGGGTAATAAACCCTTTCACTTTATAAAATGGAGGAATTAACATGAGTGTATTAACCGATCTCATCTATGGGGGCTCCCATGCTGTTGCAGGCCTTGTAGAGGGTGCTGTAAATGATGCCATCGCCAAATACGGCCCCGAGCAGGCCATTGCCTTCCCCGACACTGCTTATTACTTCCCCACCATCTACGCCGCTACCGGCGTGAAGGTTGCCAAGCTGGGGGACCTGCCTGCCTGTGTCGGCGTTCTTAAGAGCCTGATCACCGACCGGGAGGACCTGGGTGCCGCTCTCAATGCAGGTCTTGCCACCGCTGTAGGTGCCGAGATCTTAGAGGGCCTGGGCTACGTAAACGGTGCAGATCCCTATGAGAACGATACCGGCATCGGCTTCGTTCCCGATCCCATTATCCGTTCTCTGGGTGTTCCCTTAGTTACAGGAGACATCCCCGGTGTTGCCGTTGTCCTGGGCCAGGCCGAGAAGGCAGAGGACGTAGCCGCCGTGGTCAAGGACTATCAGAGCAAGGGCATTCTGACCTTCCTGGTAGGCAACGTCATCGACCAGTGTGCCGCACAGGACGTTAAGATGGGCCTGGAGTACCGTGTTGTCCCCCTGGGCCACGGTGTCACCTCCGTGATCCACGTAGTTACCGTTGCTGTCCGTGCCGCTCTGATCTTCGGTGCCGTGCAGCCCGGGGACCTGGCAGGCCTCCTCAAGTACACCAAGGAGAGAGTTCCCGCCTTCGTCAACACCTTCGGTGCCATTGACAGCGTTGTGGTCTCTGCCGGTGCAGGTGCCATTGCCCTGGGCTTCCCCGTTGTAGTAGACATCGACCTGGGCGAGAACCAGGTTCCCGGTGCACTGGAATCCGTCTGCGACCATGCTCTGACTGTAAAGCGTTCCTTAGAGCTGCGGAACATTAAGATCAAGGTCAAGGAGCTGCCCATTCCCGTAGCCTTCGCCGCCGCCTTCGAGGGTGAGATCATCCGCAAGGCCGATATGGCCAAGGAATTCTGGTCCGGCAAGAATGCCACCGCCGAGCTGGTCATGATGGCGCAGGACGTAGAGGATCACAAGATCACCATTATAGGAGAGGACTTAGACGGCGAGAGCAAGAACCTTGCCATGGCTACGAAGATCGAAGTCAGCGGTGCGAGAATGCAGGCAGACTTCGAGTCCGTGATCGAGCGTAAGATCCATACCTGGTACAACTACATGGAGGGTGTCATGCACACCGGTCAGAGGAACCAGGTCCGTATCCGTGTCAGCAATGCCGCTGTAGAAAAGGGTCTGAAGCTGAAGGACTTTGCCCAGGTCCTCTACTATATGATCATGGACGAGTTCGAGGCTGTTGTTGACAAGTGTCAGATCACCCTGATCACCGACGAGGCACAGGCCCGTGCCTTCCGTGATGAGGTTGCCATGCCCCGTTACGAGGCCCGCGACTCCCGTTTGGCTTCCATGACCGACGAGGCTGTGGACCGTTACTATACCTGCATCCTGTGCCAGTCCTTCGCCCCTGCTCACTGCTGTGTGGTTACCCCCGAGCGTTTGGGTCTCTGCGGTGCTGTTTCCTGGCTGGATGCCAAGGCTACCAATGAGCTGAACCCCCAGGGTCCCTGCCAGCCCATCTTTAAGGAGGGCTGCATTGACGAGCGTACCGGCCGCTATGAATCCGTTGACAGGATGGTCAAGGAAGCTACCCACGGTGCTGTGGAATCCGTTACCCTCTACTCCATCTTAGAGGATCCCATGACCTCCTGCGGCTGCTTCGAGTGTATCTGCGGCATTGAGCCTGTTTCCAACGGTGTCATCGTAGTCAACCGTGAGTACAAGGGCATGACTCCCGTAGGCATGAGCTTCGGTGAGCTGGCCTCCTGCACCGGCGGCGGCGTGCAGGCCCCCGGCTACATGGGCCACGGCAGACACTTCATCGCCTCCAAGAAGTTCGTTGCGGCAGAAGGCGGCATTGCCCGTATCGTGTGGATGCCCAAGGAGCTGAAGGACGATGTAGGCACCCGTCTGAATCAGACCGCCAAGGAGCTCTACGGCATCGACAACTTCATCGACATGGTTGCAGACGAGACCATCTGCGAGGACTGCGACGCCCTCATGGACTTCCTCACCGAGAAGAACCACCCCGTCCTGAGCCTGGAGCCTCTGATGTAAGTTCATAGAGCTAAAATGGGAGGTCTGCCTCCCAACGGATGAACACAGCAGGGATCATCACTATGAATCCCCCATCTTGATCGTAGGGGAATGGCTGTATTTCGCCATGCCGGAGAAGGGCACAGGAATCTATGTCATCCGGCAGGAAACGGGGGAGGGTCTGTGCCGTCGTGTGCATCACCCCTACTCCCTCCTGCCCGGCGACCGTTTCTTCCTGTCTTACGAAAATACAGCCATCCTCTATACGGACTATCTTACCTGTGTCCACAGTGAGACAGGTGAGAAGCTGTGGTCCGTGTTCCTGCAGAACGGCTGTGCCTTTTACGATATATGGAAGGACCACGCCTACGTAGGCGATTTCGGGAAAACCGTCAAGAAGATCTCCCTCCAAGACGGCACCGTTGCCCAAGAGGCCTACGTAAGAGGCCAAGTGGTAGGACAACACAAAATCTCCCACGGCTCCCTCTATACCGTCCTCCGGGCCAACGAGGGCAAGCCCATCCGCCTGATCAAGCTCTCCCTTTCCTAATGTTACGCCTAAACAAGGGGACTGTGGGGAAAAAAATCTTTGCAGAGCGGAAACTTTTCTGTTGCAATTCGCTAAATTAGGTGGTATAATAGGCTTACTGATATGAGAAAGGAGCGTCTGAGATGTATTTTGCGTTTGCTTTTGCGTTTTTCTATTACTTTTGTGACAGGGAATCGTGCAGCAAACAATAAAAATCGGATGTTTCATTTTACATGACAGGTTTTTAGCCGCACGAGGAAGCTGTTTTTTAAACAGAGCTCCATCGTGCGGTTTATTTTTTCATTTGGGTAAGCCAATGGCCTACCTGCGGAAAGGAAGTATGTACTATGATAACGGTCATCAAAAAGGGAACCTCTCAGGGACAGATCGACCATCTGATCTCCTGGCTCAAGAGTCAGAATTTAGACGTGCATATCTCCCACGGGGAGGATTATACCGTCTTGGGCCTCATCGGCAACACCGGGAATATTGATATGGAGCTGTTGGGCAGTCTGGACATTGTAGAATCCGTCAAACGGGTCACGGAGCCCTTTAAGCAGTGTAACCGCCAATTCCACCCGGAGGATACGGTGATCACTGTGGGGAAGGCTAAACTGGGCGGCGGACACTTCGCCCTGATCGCAGGCCCCTGCTCCGTAGAAACGGAGGAGCAGATCATTGAGGTAGCGGAGGGGGTGAAGGCTGCAGGGGCAGACTTCCTCCGTGGGGGTGCCTTTAAGCCCCGTACCTCCCCCTATGACTTCCAGGGTCTGGGAGCAGAGGGCATCCGACTCCTGCTGGAGGCCAAGAAGGCAACGGGTCTGCCCATCGTTACGGAGATCATGAACATCAATGCACTGGACCTCTTCGCCGAGGTAGACGTGATCCAAGTAGGAGCACGGAATATGCAGATCTTTGACCTGCTGAAGGAGCTGGGCAAGACGGACAAGCCCATCCTCCTAAAGCGCGGTCTTGCCAATACCCTAAAGGAATTCCTTATGAGTGCGGAATATATTATGTCCGAGGGCAATCAGAATGTGATCCTGTGCGAGCGTGGCATCCGCACCTTCGATACCTACGCACGGAACACCCTGGATCTGACGGCAGTTCCCATGCTCCACGAGCTGTCCCACCTGCCTGTGGTGGTAGATCCCAGCCATGCTACGGGTAAGGTCCGCCTGGTTCCCCCCATGGCACTGGCGGCAGTGGCCTGCGGTGCAGACGGCGTCATGGTAGAGGTCCACAACGACCCCCTCCACGCCCTCTGCGACGGTGCCCAATCCCTTAAGCCGGAGCAGTTTGCGGATCTGGCAAAGCGGATCTCCGTCATAAGGGAGGCGGTCCTATGACCGTAGGCATCGTAGGCTTAGGCCTGATCGGAGGCTCCCTTGCCCGTGCCTATACCGCCAAGGGCCACAGGGTCCTGGTATATGATTTAGATCCCGGTGTATCGGACTTTGCCATTATGGCAGGTGCCGCAGAGGGGATCCTGGAGGACGAGCGATTGGGAGAATGTGAGCTGATCCTCCTGGCGGTCTATCCCCGTGCCGCCATCTCCTGGCTGGAGGAGAAGGCTCCCCTGCTAAAGCACACGGTTATAGACTGCTGTGGCACCAAGGCAGATATCTGTGCCGTAGGCTTCCCCCTGGCTGAACGATACGGCTTCCTCTTTGTAGGGGGACATCCTATGGCAGGGACCCATTTTTCCGGCTTTAAGTACAGCAGAGCTACCCTGTTTAAGGGTGCTCCTATGGTCCTGGTGCCTCCCAGACGGGATGATATGCAGCTTATTGAGGAGATCACCGGACTGCTGGCTCCCTGTGAGTTCGGCAAATTCTCCGTAACCACCCCGGAGAAGCATGACGAGATGATCGCCTTTACTTCTCAGCTCCCTCATGTGGTCTCCAACGCCTTTATTAAGAGCCCCACTGCAGGACTCCACAGGGGCTTCTCCGCAGGGAGCTACAAGGATCTGACCCGTGTGGCATGGCTGAATCCCTCTATGTGGTCGGAGCTGTTCATGGAGAATAAGGACTATCTGATCCCGGAGGTGGATCTGCTGATCGCAGAATTGCAGAAGTACCGCACCGCCATGGAGGAGGGGGACCATGAGGCCCTGTGCCGCCTCCTGGAGGAGGGGAAGAAGCGAAAGGAGGAGCTGGGATGAACACCCTGAGGATCACCGCCTCGAAGCCCTATGACGTAAAGATCGGCAAGGGGATCTTAGACACCGTTGGCACCGAGCTTGCCCAAATTGCCAAGGGCAAGGTCATGGTCATTACGGACGAGAACGTAGCTCCCCTGTATTTAGGCAGAGTTTACCGGAGTCTGACGGCCGCAGGCTTTACGGTCTATACCTCCTCGGTGCCTGCAGGAGAGGGCTCCAAGGATCTGAAATATTATGTAAACCTACTGGAACGGATCGCGGAAAAGGGACTGACCCGTTCCGACACTCTCGTAGCCCTGGGCGGAGGGGTGGTGGGAGATCTGACAGGCTTCGTAGCCGCCTCCTATCTCCGTGGGATCTCCTTTGTACAGATCCCTACCACCCTCCTTGCTATGGTGGATTCCTCCGTAGGGGGAAAGACCGCTGTGAATCTCAAGGCAGGGAAAAACTTGGCAGGTGCCTTCCACCAGCCCTCTCTGGTCCTCTGTGATACGGAGCTGTTGGACACTCTGCCGGAGGAGGTCTTCCGTTGCGGATGCGGAGAGGTCATTAAGACCGCCATCCTCTTTGACAGGGAATTATTCTGTCATTTGCAATCAAAAGGCATCAATTTCGATCGCGAGTGGGTGATCACCCGTTGCATCCGCCTAAAAGGGGACATCGTCTGTGCCGATGAGCTGGACCGTGGGCAGAGACAGCTCCTGAACTTAGGGCACACCGTAGCCCATGCCATTGAGGCACTGACGGAATACGACACCCCCCACGGCTACGCCGTTGCCGCAGGCTGTTCCATCTTCGCCCGGGCCTTTGCCAAGAAGCCGGAGGAGATCGTAGAGTGCTTCCGCAGCTTCGGCCTGCCTACGGACAGCTATTTCTCCCCCAAGGTCCTGGCAACAGGAGCCCTTATGGACAAGAAGCGGCAGGGAGACACCATTACTATTGTGGTCCCCGTAGAGGTGGGACAGTGTGAGCTCCGCAGGATCCCCGTAGCGGAGCTGGAAATGATCATAAAGGCAGGGCTGGAACATGACTGAGACCTTATACCCCAAGGCCATAGGGGGAGAGATCGCGGCGATCTCCTCCAAATCCCATGGCCATCGACTGCTGATCTGCGCCGCATTGGCAGACCGTCCCTCGGAGATCTACTGTCCCCAACGGTCTGCAGATATGGATGCAACGGTAAATTGCCTCAAGGCTCTGGGGGCTGAAATAGATTATGTAAACCAAACCTTTTTCGTAGAGCCTATTCGGGAGCCTACCTTCGGGGAGCTGGATTGCGGAGAGAGCGGCTCTACCCTCCGCTTCCTCCTGCCCATCGTGGCGGCTTTAGGCTGTGGGGGAGAGTTTATCCTCCATGGCAGATTGCCCCGACGTCCCCTGTCTCCCCTGTGGGAGCTGTTGGAGGAGAAGGGCATCACCCTCAGCCGTCCTGCCCCCGACCGCATTCGCTTAGAGGGTCGGCTCACAGGGGGCAGCTACGCCCTGGCAGGGAATGTTTCCTCCCAGTTTATTACAGGGCTGCTGCTGGCTCTGCCTCTCTTAGAGGAGGAAAGCGAGCTCCGTCTCACAACGGCCCTGGAATCTGCTCCCTATGTGGAGCTGACCCTGGCTGTACTGCGGCTCTTCGGTCTGCGGATGCCCCCCTGCAGCGGCGGGTGGCAGATCCCCGGCGGGCTGACCTATCACAGCCCCGGCAGACTCCGTGTAGAGGGGGATTGGTCCAATGCCGCCTTCTGGCTCTGTGCCGGTGCCATCTCCCGACCTGTTACGGTAGTGGGGCTGGAGCTCTGCTCCACCCAGGGGGATCGGCGGATCGCAGAGCTGTTGGAGGCCTTCGGCGCAGAGGTAGCAGGAGATGACAGAGGAGTGACCGTCTCCCCAGGACCTCTTAAGGGTATCCACGTAGATGTACGGGACATTCCCGACCTGGTCCCTCCCCTGGCACTGGTTGCCGCCTGTGCAGAGGGTACCACGGTCATTACGGGAGCCGCCCGTTTAAGATTAAAGGAAAGTGATCGGCTGGAGAGCATCGCTGCCGCCCTCCGCTCCTTAGGGGGACGGGTAGAGGTCACTGAGGATGGTCTCCTGATCCGCGGGGGCAAGCTCCTGGGCGGCAGGGTCAACTCTGCGGGGGATCATCGAATCGCCATGCTGGGTGCAGTTGCCTCCTGCGTTTGCTCTGCCTCTGTCCGTGTAGTAGGGGCCGAGGCGGTGGAGAAATCCTACCCGGACTTCTGGGAGGATCTGGAAAGGTTACAGGTGGAGCTATGAGTAACAGCTACGGAACAGCCCTACGGCTCACCATCTTCGGTCAATCCCACGGTCCTGCCATCGGCATGACCTTAGAGGGACTGCCTGCAGGCTTTCAGCCCGACGGCAAGGCCCTGCGTGCCTTCCTGGACCGTCGTGCTCCGGGACAGGGTCCCCACACCACAGCCCGTAGGGAGGCAGACGAGCCGGAGTTCCTCAGCGGCCTGGTAAAGGGCAGGACCTGCGGCGCGCCTCTGTGTGCAGTGATCCCCAATACCAACGTCCGTTCCCGTGACTATGATAATGTGCAACGGAGCCCCCGTCCCTCCCATGCAGACTATCCCGCCTACGTTAAGTACGGAGAGGCCCACGACAGCCGAGGAGGGGGGAAGTTCTCCGGCAGGCTCACCGCACCCCTGTGCATTGCAGGAGGGCTGTGCCTCCAGCTCTTAGAGCAGAAGGGCATCGCCATCGGTGCTCAGATCCTGCAGATCGGCTCTGTGACCAATCCCCGATTTGACCCCCTCCGTCCCGACATTCCCTCTGCCTATGCTGTGCCTACAGAGGCCATGCTGGAGGAGATCGCAGAGGCCAAGGCACAGAAGGACAGTGTGGGAGGCATCATCGAATGTGCCGTTACGGGCCTCCCCGTGGGCATGGGGGAGCCCATGTTTGACGGCCTGGAGAATCGGCTGGCACAGATCCTCTTCGCCATCCCCGGGGTAAAGGGTGTGGACTTCGGCAGTGGCTTTGACTGTGGCTCTATGAGAGGCAGTGTCCACAATGACCCGTATTATGTAAACCAAGACGGAGAGATCAAGACCCGTACCAACCACGCAGGGGGCATCTTAGGGGGCCTGTCTACCTCTATGCCTCTGATCCTCCGCGTAGCTGTCAAGCCTACGGCCTCCATTGCCCGTCCCCAGGAGACTGTCTCCTACGAGGGCAAAGGAGGGATCCTAGAGATCAAGGGCAGACATGATCCCTGTATCGTGCCACGGGCAGTGCCCTGTGTAGAGGCCGCTGTGGCTGTAGCAATTTTAGATATAATGTTGGAGGCAAAGGAATGGACCTAAGAACCTATCGTAAGGAAATCGACGAAATTGATGATCAGATCGTCCGCCTCTTCCAGGAGCGGATGGATGTTGCTGCCAAGATCGCGGCATATAAGAAGGAACGGAGCATGGCCATCCTGCAGCCTGCACGGGAACGGGAGAAGCTGGCAGAGGTCAGCGAAAAGTCCCGTGAGGATATGCAGGCCTATATCCGTGTGCTCTATTCCCTCCTGTTCGAGCTGAGCCGTACCTACCAGGAGCGGGGCAACCGCACGGAGCTCTTTGACAGGATCGAGGCCGCCATAGAGAACACCCCCCGACTCTTCCCTCAGACCGCTACGGTGGCCTGCCAGGGGGTAGAGGGTGCCTACTCTCAGCTTGCCTGTGAGAAGCTGTTTAAGAACCCCCGGATCCAGTATTTCCGCAATTTCGAGGGAGTCTTTTCTGCCATTGAGGCAGGCTTCTGCCAATACGGCATCCTGCCCATTGAGAACAGCACCGCAGGCTCCGTCAAACGGGTCTATGACCTGATGGTGAAGCACAATTTCAGCATCGTCCGCTCCGCCCGTATGAAGGTGGACCACTGCCTCCTTGCCAAGGAGGATCATGAGCAGATCCGTGAGATCTTCTCCCACGAGCAGGCCATTGCTCAAAGTGCAGGCTTCCTCAAGACCCTGGGGAATGTGAAGCTCACCGTCTGCGAGAATACCGCCATTGCCGCCATGACCGTGGCACAGTCGGAGCGGAAGGACGTTGCCGCCCTGTCCTCCCGTATGTGTGCAGAGCTGTACGGGCTCAAGATCCTCCGCTCCGGGGTCCAGGATGAGGGGAATAACCATACCCGTTTCCTGTGTATCTCCAAGAATACGGAGATCTATCCCGGTGCAGACAAGACCAGCGTCATGATGACCCTGCCCCACAAGCCCGGTGCCCTGTACAAGGTCCTGGCACGGCTCTATGCTCTGGGTATCAATCTGCTGAAGTTAGAGAGCCGCCCTCTGCCGGAACGGGATTTTGAGGTCATGTTCTACCTGGATCTGGAGACCTCGGTGTATTCTGAGGAGTTTGCACGGCTTATGTGCGAGATCGACGGCATCTGTGAGGAATTTCGATATCTGGGCAGCTACTCGGAGGTAGTGTGATGCGGTGCGGCCTTTTGGGGGAGCACCTGACCCACAGCTATTCCCCCCGGATCCACAGGGAGCTGGGGGACTATTCCTACCGGCTGTTTGAGGTAGCCCCTCAGGAGCTGGAGGGCTTCCTTACAGAGGGAGCCTTTGACGGTCTCAATGTGACCATCCCCTACAAGAAAGCAGTGATGCCCTATTGTGCCCGATTATCGGATACCGCCCGTGCCATGGGCTGTGTCAACACCCTCCTGCGAGCCGAGGACGGCAGCCTGTACGGGGACAATACGGATGCCTTGGGCTTCGCCCGACTCTTGGACAGGAACGGAGGCATCGCCCCCGGGGAGAAGGCCCTGGTCTTAGGCTCCGGGGGAGCCGCAGGGACGGTGTGCCGTGTCTTAGAGAGTCGGGGGGCTGTGCCCATACAGATCTCCCGCAGCGGAAAAAATAATTATGTAAACCTTTATGATCACAGGGATGCTGTCCTGTTGGTCAATGCCACCCCTGTGGGAATGTACCCCAACAACGGGCAGAGTCTTGTAGATCTATCCTCCCTGCCCGGGCTCCGCTGTGTCTTGGATCTGATCTATAATCCCGGCCGTACCAAGCTCCTGCTGGATGCACAGGCCCTGGGTCTGCAATGGGAGAACGGCTTGTCCATGCTGGTTGCCCAGGCAATGGGCGCCGCAGAGCTGTTTACGGGAGCAGAGCTCTCTCTCAGGAAAGAGGAAGAGATATTATGTAAACTGAGGATGGAGATGGAGAACATTATCCTCATCGGTATGCCCGGCAGCGGCAAGACCACTGTAGGCAGGGCTCTGGCACAGAGGCTGGGCCGTCCCTTTGCAGATGCAGACGAGGAGCTTCGGAAGGAGATCGGGGACATCCCCGCCTTCTTCGCCCAAGAGGGAGAGGAGGCCTTCCGCAGGCTGGAGACTCGGGTCCTCAGCCGTTTGGGCAGTCTCTCCGGCCACGTCATCGCCACAGGCGGCGGCTGTGTCACCCGTCAGGAGAACGGTCCCCTGCTGAAACAGAACGGGCGGATCATTCGGATCTGCCGCCCCTTGGAGCAGCTGCCTGTTGCGGGCAGACCTGTGAGCCAAGGCACCGACCTGCAGGAGCTGTTCTGCAGGCGAGATCCCCTCTACACCGCCCTTGCAGATGCACGGATCGAGAATACGGGCACCGTGGACCTGGCAGTAGAGAAGATATTGGAGGTATTATGAAGATCCTTGTATTAAACGGACCCAATCTCAATATGTTAGGCATTCGAGAGCCGGAGGTCTACGGCAACAGGACCTATGGCGACCTGGTAGCCTATATCCAAGCCTCTGCCCAAGAGCTGGGCTGTGAGGTCCATATCCATCAGAGCAACCACGAGGGCGTCTTAGTAGATCGGATCCAGGAGGCCTATGGGCGCTTTGACGGCATCGTCATCAACCCTGCCGCCTATACCCATACCTCTGTAGCCATTTTAGACGCTCTTAAGGCAGTGGCCCTCCCCACGGTAGAGGTCCACCTGTCCGACATAGACAGCCGTGAGCCCTTCCGCCGCCTGTCTTACGTAGCCCCCGCCTGCATCGCCACCTACAAGGGCTTAGGCTTCCGGGGCTATAAAGAAGCTCTACAGCTCCTGACCCAAAAACCGTAAAAGGCTTAAATTCCGATTTACGGAACTGTTGCAACGCACCCAATGTAGGGGCGGATATCATCTGCCTGTGCACCACCGATACGGTAATGTTATCAATCTTACGAAAATGTCTACGAAATCGCAACCTTGCGGCGGCTAATAGCCGCCCCTACATTGGTCTACGCAAATACGGATCGGAGCGATAGACCGGAATTATGTGATTTGTGGGAAGATTGAAAAGATGGCAGATTTCCTGTTGTACTTTTGGGAAAAGTCTGATATAATAGAGGAAACTAATATCGGAGGTACAGAGCATGAGCATTGTAGTCATTGGTGACGTATTCGTGGATATTAAGGGCTTCCCCGAGGATACCTATATGCCCACAGGACGGAACGTAGGCCGAGTGGAATACGTCCACGGCGGCGTTGCCCGTAACGTTGTAGAGGATATTGCCAACATGGAGCTTCGTCCCATTTATGTAGGCATTGTGGATGACACCCCCATGGGCACCGAGGTCCTGACCAAGCTGAAGAAGCACAAGGTCAACTGCGATTACGTCCTTACGGTTCCCGACGGTATGGGTCTGTGGCTGGCGGTTTTCGACAACAGCGGTGACGTAGCCGGATCCATTTCCAAGCGTCCCGATGCCTATCCCATTGCAGAGCTCCTGGATCAAAAGGGAGACGAGATCTTCCAAAAGGCGGATTCCGTAGTCCTCCAGGTGGACCTCCATAAGGATATTGTCAAGCGTGTCTTCGACTTGGCGGACAAGTACAATATTAAGACCTATGCCCTGGTTTCCAATATGAGCATTGCCGCAGAGCGTCGTGACTTCCTGCAGAAGTTCGACTGCTTCATCTGCAACCGTGAGGAGGCAGGTCTCCTGTTCCTGGATGACTATACGGATACCAAGCAGGAGGAGCTCCAGGACATCCTGGCAGACAAGATCAAGAGAGCCAACATCAACTCCATGGTAGTGACCCTGGGCAAGGATGGGGCGGTCTATGCCCACCGTGACGGTCTCAAGGGCTACTGCCCTGCCCGTCGTGTGGCGGTCAAGGACACCACCGGTGCCGGAGATGCCTTCTGCGCAGGGGTAGCCAGCGGCCTGACCTACGGCAAGAGCCTCCCCGAGGCAGTAGAGATCGGCACCCACTTAGCCGCCTCCGTCATTACCTCCGCCGAGAATGTCTGCCCCCGTTTCCGCCCCGAGGAGCTGGGCATCCAGTTCTCCGCCGACTAATACTATTTTTCATTGAAGCTTTTGTGCCACAAGTGACACAAAAGACGTCTCATACAGGTTTCTACGCCCTTACGGGCTATAAAAAGTAGCCATTTCCAATGTCTACCTTTTAAAGAGACTTGGTATAATACTGTTTCTTGATAAAATGGTTTGAAAACCATTTTATTGCAGGATGAATATCCTGCACCGCCTATGGCGGCAAGAACAGTATTACACGGCATTTCTTGGCGGCTTTGCCGCCATGCCGCTTACCAGCGGCATAATA
>JAZNYV010000020.1:0-15493 GCA_045594585.1 Faecousia sp.
TGTCCGCAGCTTTATGAAACGGTGTACCACTTACCGCAAGTGTGGTTGGAAAATTCTGTAACAGGAGGTGATACCCCCTGAACGAAACCCGATATATATTTGACTTCGAGGTTTTCGCTTTTGACTGGCTGGTAGTCTTCAAGAACAAGGTCACGAAAGAGCGAACCCGTATCTGGAATGATAACGAAGCGGTCATGGAGTTCATGAAGCGTAACCCGCTGCTGGGTGGTTTCAACAACAAACATTATGACCAGTTCATTCTAAAAGCAGTCCTTTTGGGCTACACCCCGGAGGAGGTCAAGGCTGTCAACGATTTCATCGTGGTGGAGAAGTACGAGGGCTGGCAACACCCGCATTTGCGGGAGAGTCGTATCTACTTCGACCAATACGATCTGAAGGATGACTGTGCCGATGGCCTGTCCCTGAAAGCTATCGAAGCTCACCTGGGCATGGACATTCGTGAAACCACGGTTCCCTTCGACATTGACCGTCCCTTGACTGACGAGGAGCGGGATGAAGTAGAGTTCTACTGCTGTCACGATGTTGATGCTACGGACAAGCTCGATGATCTTCGTCAGGGCTACCTTCTCAACAAGGCCACCCTGGGCCGGGAGAAGGATATGAGGGAGAGCAAAGCGTTATATATGACCAACGCCAAGCTGACCGCCGCATACCTGGGTGCAATCGCCCAGCCCCACAATGACGAGCGTAACTACCAATACCCGCCTAAGCTGCTTCGGCAGTATATCCCCCAAGAAGTCTTCGATTTCTTCGACCAGCTCCATGACCCTTCAATTCCCGATCTTCTCCTGTTCGGAGGTTATGACGAGCGGGGCAAGAAAGTCGAGGGTGCCAAGTTGCAGATCATGGTCGGTGAGTGTCCCACCACTCTGGCTTTCGGCGGTATCCACGGAGCCATCCCGTGCTACCGGGAGGAAGCCACTGATGACCGCACCATCCGTAACAAGGATGTGGCGAGTTACTACCCCCACCAGATGATCTTGAACGGCTATTGTAGCCGAAACATCCCGTCCCCGGATGTGTATGCAGCCACCATTGAGCGGCGTGTTAAGGCCAAGAAGTCTGGTGACAAGGCTACTGCCAACGCTTTGAAGCTGGTTCTGAACACCACCTACGGAGCCATGCTGAACAAGTACAATGATCTGTATGACCCGCTGATGGGCCGCTCGGTCTGTATCTCTGGTCAGCTTCAACTTCTCGAATTGGCTAACCACCTTATCACAGATTGTCCCACCCTGAAGGTCATCCAGCTCAACACCGATGGCATCATGGTCAGTCTGGACAATGTGGATGTTCCCACATATCAGGAGATCACCGCTGAGTGGGAGTCCCGCACGGGCTTCGAGTTGGAGGAAGACCTGATTAAGATGATTTGCCAGAAGGATGTTTCCAATTATGTGGAGCTGCCCATCGAGGGTGAGCCGAAGATCAAGGGCGTGACCCTTGTCCGTGGTATCGCTCCTGCCGGTGCGTTCAACATCAACAACAATGCGGTTGTGGTCGCAAGAGCCGTCAGAGATTATTTGGCCTACGGCACTCCCGTGGAACAGACCATCATGGCTTCTGACCGTCTGCTGGATTTCCAGTTGGTTGCTAAGGCCAGCGGTAAATTTGGTGAGGTCGTACATCAGGTCGGAGATGATCTGCTGCCGGTGCAGAAGGTCAACCGTGTGTATGCCACCGATGACTACCGCCACGGTACTCTTTACAAGACCAACTTGGACACCGGCAAGCTGATGAAGGTGCCGAGTCTTCCTGCAAACTGCGTGGTGGACAACGATAATTCGTTAACCATCGAGGTTATTGACCGTGACTGGTATATCAGACTGGCAAAGCGGTATGTGAATGACTTCCTCGGCAAGAAGCCGCCGAAGCGCAAGACTCGCCGGGTAAATTCCATTAAGAAGAAGCTGATGGCTCTGTGGGAGGTGGAACAGTGAACACCGTTCATTTCATGAGTGAAAAGAATAATTGGGAAACGCCCCAAGAGCTGTTCGATGCCCTTCACGCTGAGTTCGGTTTCACCCTGGACGCTGCGGCGAGTGATGAAAACCACAAGTTACCTCGGTATTATACCGCAGAAACCGATGGCCTGTCCCAAGATTGGGGGGGGAGCGTGTGTTCTGTAACCCGCCTTATGGAAATAAGGAAACAGGTCTATGGACTGAGAAATGCTGGAAAGAAGCTCAGAAGCCCAACACGCTGGTGGTGCTTCTTATCCCGGCTCGAACAGACCGGGCTTCCTTCCATGACTTCATCTACAATCAACCCAATGTGGAAATCCGTTTTCTGCGAGGTCGGCTTCGCCATGAGTATCAAGGCAAGAAATTGGGTTGGTCGCCGTTTCCCTCTATGCTGTGCATTTTCAGGAGCGTAACCCATGACTGAGTATGTTTTATCCCTAAGCTATGGCAAGGACAGTCTGGCTTGCCTGGGTGCAATCGTTCAGCTTGGGTGGCGGCTTGACCGCATCATCCATGCGGAGGTCTGGGCCACCGACACCATTCCCGCAGACCCGCCACCGATGGTCGAGTTTAAGGCTAAGGCTGATAAGATCATCAAGGAGATGACCGGTATTGAGGTGGAACACCTCTGTGCAGTCCGCAATGGTGAGAAGCTGACCTATGAGAAGCTGTTCTACCATATCCCCAATCGTAAGCCGAAGAACGATGTACTGAGGGGGGGGATTACAGGGTTCCCGTATCAACATCGCCCATGGTGCAACGGACACCTCAAAATCCCAGCATTGCGGCTTCCCCTACACAGTGGGGAGCTGGTGCAAGAAGCTCAAAGACGGGTCGTATCCTCGGCTTCCCCATCATCAGGGGACAGTGGTGTACCAGCGACCTCAAACGGAGAGTTTTCCCAAAGCTCCCTTGCACAAGGAGCGAAGATAAATATTGTGCAGTACCTCGGTATAGCGGCTGACGAGCCTGAGCGTATTGCAAGGCACACAAAGCCGGGGTTCATGCTCCCTCTGGTAGAAGCGGGCTGGGATGAAGCCTACTGCCGTCAATGGTGTGAGGAACACGATTTGCTCTCACCGATCTACACCAATGCTACCCGAGGAGGATGCTGGTTCTGCCACAATCAGGGCGTTGACCAGCTTCGTCTTCTCCGCAAAGAATACCCTGACCTGTGGTCGCTGCTTCTGAAATGGGACTTGGACAGTCCTACCACCTTCAAGGCAGACGGTCACACCGTCCATGACTATGACCTCCGCTTCCAGTTGGAAGACGAGGGCTTAGTCCCCAAAGACCGTAAATTCCGATGGAAAATGCTAAATATCAAGGAGGAAACCAATATGGCTACCAAGAAAACCGATACCCCTGAGCAGGACTTCACCGGCCTGAATGCACTTCAGAAGTTGCAGATGGCCCGTGTGGAGTTCCTGAAAGCCGGTGTCAAGAAGTCTGGCAAGAATATCTCCATGGAGTTCCAGTATTTCGAGCTGGCTGACATTGTTCCCACCGCCGAAACCATCTTCGGCAGGCTGGGTCTGCTGATGGTGCCTACCTTCGGCAAGGAGTACGCAATCGCAAGGGTCTATAACTGCGACAACCGTGCGGAGGAACCCATCGTCTTTGAAGCTCCCTTCACCCAGATCGCTCCCATCATCTCCAAGAGTGGTAATGCTGTCACCAACGAGATGCAGGCCCTGGGCAGCTCCATCACCTATATGCGCCGCTATCTGTGGCAGCTCGTCCTCGACATTATCGAAGCCGATGACATTGATGCTACCTCTGGTGCCGGTGCTGACGATGACGCACCTCCCGCTCCCGCACCTAAGAAGAAGGGTAAGCCCGTGACCGCCGCCGAGCGTCAGGACATCAAGAAGAACCTGACCGCTGCCCCTGATGATGCCGCTTCTGACGAGCAGATCGCCACCCTGAAGACCTCTCTGAAAGCCCTGATGGAGCTGGATCCTGAGCAGGAATCCTTCGTGCAGGACATTGCCGTTAAGACCGAGGGCTTCACCAAAATCACCGCTGAGGTTTGTGACCGGCTTATCGGCGGTGTGGCGGAAATGATAGCTGCCTACGACACGGAGAGCTGATATGGAGTGGCTTGACGGCAATCGCATCCAGATCATTCCTCCTAAGAAGCCCAAGAAGTTGACCGGCACCCGCTTCGCCACCATCCTCGGTCTGAACCCCTGGTCTACTCCTTTCGAGGTCTGGTGCGAAGTCACCCGCACCTATCAGAAGCCCTTCGAGGACACCATCTACACCCTCGCCGGTAAGACTATCGAACCCAAACAGGCCGAGTATATGAAGCAGTCCTACTTCATGACCAACATCGTGACTCCCACTGATCTGTGGGGTGAGGATTACTTCAAGAAGACCTGGGGTGACTTCTTCCCCGAAATCCTCGTCCTCGGCGGTATGTGGGACTACCTTCTGTACACCAAGGAGGGCAAGCCCACCACCGTTCTGGAAATGAAGACCACCAAGAGAGCGGAAGACTGGGCAGATGACATTCCTGAGTATTATGCCCTTCAGGCAGCTCTTTATGCCTACCTCCTCGGCGTGGATGATGTTATCATGGTCGCTTCCTTCTTGGAGGAAAGTGATTACCATGACCCTTCCAAGTTTGTCTGCAAGGGCGGCAACACCATCACCCGGCCCTTCAAGGTGTCCGAGCGGTATCCCAACTTCGAGAAGACGTATGTGAAGCCCGCCCTGAAGTGGTGGCACGATCATGTGGAAACAGGCATTTCTCCCGCCTTTGACGAGAAGAAGGATGCCGACATTCTGAAGGTTCTCCGCACCAACAATGTCAATCCCGAAACCGACATTGCGGCTCTGGTCAAGGAAGCTGAGGAGCTGAAAGCCCACATCGACAGCGTTCAGGCCACCGTTGCAGAGGACGAGAAGCGGTACAAGACTCTGGTCGATATGATTAAGAAGTCTGCCATGGCTCAGTTCCGTCCCGGTGATAAGAAGGCGTCTATCCCCGGTGCAGCCTATACTTGGGAGGTCAGCCGCAGCTCCACCACCAAGATCGACAAGGATGCCATGAAGAAGGATGGCATTCTGGCGAAGTACACAACTACCGAGGAGAGCTACTGTATCTCCCCCAAGGCTATCAAGGAGGAATAAGCCTATGTATATTCACTCCTTTGTGTGTGGCGTGGTCGCCACCATTCTCGCAGAAATCATCGGCTGCATCATCTATGCCGCCGTCACCACCAAGAAGAAATAAGGAGGACTTACGATGAAGTTTACAAAGTTCGTCAAGTCCCTCGGCACCGATGGTGTCATCTACGAAACCAGCAATGGTGTCCGCTGGCTGGCAACCGCCGCCGTGTTCATGCGTATCCCCGATGGTGTCCAGTCCGTGACCGGCTGTGCTGTCCGGGAGATGCCCGACCCCATTGAGCGTATCATCACCCTGATCGGACGCTCCGCTGACGCTGTTCTGTGGAGAGCAGTCATGCCCCAGCCTGACAGCGCAATCAAGGATTGCATCAGAGTCTACAAGGCTCACGATGCTCTGGAATGTCCCATCTGCAACGATGCCTGGACGCTCATCGAGAAGGGCGATATGTGTGAAATCCAGTTCGCCTACGATCTGGACACCAACAAGTATGAACCCAAGGCTCTGCTGGTCAAGCGTTACCCCGACAACCCCGCCGATGATGATATTGAGCTGGTCGGCATCATCTTACCCGCCAACATTGAAATTTAAGGAGGACACCCCAATGGCTAAAATTGGACTCACCGAGGGCTTTTCCCTCATTCCCGAAGGTACGCATATCTTCTGTATCACCGCCGTCAATTACAAGGAGGCTTTCGGCAAGCTGGAAGTCACCATGCAGACCAAGGGCGGCAGCAAGCACATCGAGCGTTTCTCTCTGCTGAAGTCTGACGGCTCTCCCAACGAAGGTGCGCTGAATGCGTTCAGCTACTTCGCCAAGACCGCCCTGGATGATTTTGAGCTGAGTGAGATCGACCACGAAGATCTGGTCGGCTGCTTCATCGAGTGTGATGTGGAGCATGAAGTTCAGGAGAGCAAGAACAAGCCGGGTAAGACCGTCACCTTCGTCCGTCTGGCTGAGAAGCGTCCCTCTGAGGGCTGGGATGACGAGGAAGCACCCAAGGCTACCCCCGCCAAGAAGACCGATCCTGCGCCCGCTCCCGCCGTCACCAAGAAGGCTGGTAAGCCCGCCATGGACTTGGCGGCTCTGCTGGGTTAATACCTGACCGAGAGGGAGGGTGCTATATTTTTAGACCCTCCCTCTCCAATGGCTACCCCTCGAAAATCTCAAAAGAAAGGTTTCGATACTATGGAAAACGCTGCAAAGGTTCTCCATCACGGAAAAATCTGTGACGAGATCAATGATTTGTACGCCAAGAAGAACCATGACTACGGCGACAGCTTTGGTCAGTCCTTCCGGGAGGAGGGCTTGGCAATGGCCCGCATCCGTCTGGGCGATAAGTTCAATCGTTTCAAGACCCTCTCCCGCAACCCTGAGCAGAAGGTCAATGACGAGTCCATCCGGGACACCCTGATCGACCTCGCCAATTACGCCATCATGACGGTGCTGGAAATGGAGTGTGAGCCGCATGACGGGAAATGAGTACCAGCAAGCCGCTCTGCGGACAGCCAATGTCACCAAGCCTGAAGACCTTCTGCTGAATGGTGCGCTGGGCCTGTGTGGTGAGTCCGGGGAAGTCGCTGATCTGGTGAAGAAAAGCCGCTTCCAGGGACACCACTTGCATTATCCCCATATTGCCGAGGAGTTGGGTGATGTGGCATGGTATCTCGCCGTGTCCTCTCATGCCATCGGCTACACCCTCGATGACATTCTGAAGATGAATGTCGAGAAGCTGAAAGCCCGCTACCCTGACGGTTTTGACTCCGAGCGGAGCATCCACCGTCCCGAATACAGCCAAACAAACATCGAAGGAGTATAAACCATGAAAATCATTGCACCCAAAGTGGAGCTGGTCAACGCTCCCACCTATTCTGACCTTCTATCTCTGATCGAGGTCGCAGGACGCACCTGTTACAAGTCCGAGGACAAGATCACCGAGGGCAGCGCAGAGAAGTTCGTCCGTGGCATTGTCAAGCGTGGTCATCACGCTGTCATCGAGCATGGCGTTCTCACCGTCCGCTTCACCTGTGACCGTGGAGTGTCCCATGAGATCGTCCGTCACCGTCTGGCTTCCTACTGTCAGGAGTCCACCCGCTACTGCAATTACTCCAAGGAGGGCTTCGGTAGCGAGATCGCCGTCATCGAGCCGGTGGGTCTGCATCCCGGCAGCGAAGCCTACGATGTTTGGAAAAAGGCTTGCCTGAGAGCAGAGCTGGCCTACTTCGATCTGTTGACCATCGGTTGCAGTCCCCAGGATGCCCGCTCTGTCCTGCCTAACAGCCTGAAGACCGAGGTCGTGATGACCGCCAACATCCGTGAATGGCGGCACTTCATCAAGTTGAGAGCTGCCAGAGCCGCTCATCCGGATATGCGTGTGGTCGCCACGAAGCTCCATGAGTTGCTGCGAGATGCCTACCCCGTCTTCTTCGAGGACATTGAGGTAGACTGATGCTTTTCAAGAGAAATGGCGGGAAACCGTTCGGCATCATCCTTAACAAGGTAGAACAAAGAGTGCTGGACGAGGAAATCAATAAGCAGATTTTGGAGCATGATCTCCAATTTCAGATCGACAACGACTCAGCCATTCTCGAAATGCTCCATGTCCACTTCGGTTTCGGCCCCAAGCGACTGAAGAAAGCGTGGAAGCTCTTTTACGCCGAACACAGGAAGCTGAGAGAACACTACGGGATGGCCCCGGAGGATGGCGGCTGGCTCTGCCGGCAGCAGCTTTTGAAGATCGGAGTGGATGTGGAGCAATGGTACAAAGAAGAACAGGAGGAACAAAATGAATCTCACAATTAAGAACGGCATGGTTGCCTACAAGATGGAAGCCGGTAAGGATGTGGTGTCTGCTGAAATGCCCGTGGAGAAAGCCGAAAAGATGCTTGCCACCGGCACTAAGCGGGCCAGCAACCGGTTCCCAGGCTTCCCCGTCTGCGTGAATAACCGGTATTACCTGGCTGCCGAGTCCGGGAAGGCCAAAACCAGGAGGCAGGTGAAAAGCGATGTGTAACCCATTCCTTCTCGCTATGATGCTGGCGCTGCTGTTTTATCCCCAACGGGCGACAGATTTTGATGCACCCGTGCCGGTGACAATTGATGGGGAAATTGCAATTGTTCCAACGGAAGTTGTGAAACCGATTCCTCGCAAAAATCCAACGGAAGTTGTGAAACCCTGGACAGATGAGGAAGTTAAAATTCTGGCCCAGATGCTCTACGGAGAGTGCCGTGGTGTTAAGTCCGTAACGGAACAGGCGGGCTGCGTTTGGTGCGTTCTGAATCGCTGTGATGCTTACGGTAAGTCTGTGATCGAAGTGGTGACCGCACCCAACCAGTTTCAGGGGTATAACCCCGATCATCCGGTATTGGAAGATCTGGCGGCTCTCAGCGAGGATGTTCTGAGTCGTTGGTATCGGGAGAAGAACGGTGAGGAGTCGGTTGGGAGAGTGCTTCCCGCAGATTACCTCTACTTCAGAGGAACCGGGCGGCACAACCTTTTCAGTGTGGTTTATAAAGGCTTCGAGGTCTGGGATTGGAGCTTGCCGTCACCCTATGAAAGCTGAGGGATGCCCATGTATGAACGAATCCCGGAAGACCTCCGCTCGAAGCGGCAATGGGTCAATGTCTGGAACAACAGCAAGATTCCCATGCAGACCACCGTTCGTAAAGGTGCCAGCTCTGTCATGCCTGACACATGGGGTACATTCGAGGACGCTGTGAACAATGTGGAAGACGGTACTTATGATGGCATTGGCTATGTTTTCGTCAATGACGGTCTGATCGGCATTGATATAGACGATGGATTTGACTCTGACGGATTTCTGAGTCCCCTTGCTATTGACATCATCGGTCAGTGCCGGTCTTACACGGAAAAGAGCCGCAGCGGGCGTGGTGTCCACATCCTTCTGAGAGGTGAGCTGCCTTTCAAGGGTCGCAACAACCGGGAAGGTGTGGAGATTTACAAGAGCGGTCGGTACTTCATTATGACCGGTAATGTGCTGATTTACCCTGAGATCATCGACAACCAGGAAGCCATTGACTATGTGATATCCAGATACTTCCCCGATGCCCCCAAGGAGAGCAACAGCACAAACATCCCCCAGCGGATCTACTCTCCCGTGTACGCCAAGCCTGAGAACGGCAAGGTCAGGCTGAAGCCTGAGTACCCGGAGATCGCCCCCGGCAGCAGAAATCTCAGCCTGACTTCTCTGGCGGGTCAGATGCACAGCCAGGGTTATGAGAAAGCTGAAATCTACAAGGAATTGCTGTATGCAAACTCGGTGGCGTGTAAGCCCCCGTTGGATCGCTCCGAGGTGGAGCTGATCGTCAACAGCGTGACCAAATACAGGAGGTAACTATGCAGAAAACCTATCAGCGTGGCGATGTGGTCATGATCGATGTACCCATTCCCACCACGGGCCATGTTCAGGGCGGCAAACGCCCTTGGATCGTTGTCCAGAATGAGATGGGCAACCGATATTCTCCCACCAGTATCGTTGTCCCTTTGACCACCAAGTTCAAGCGGCTGGATATGCCCACCCCTCTGGCCATCACCTGGGCAAATCTTCGGCCCTGTATGGTGGAATGTGAACAGGTTCGGGTCATAGATGTGACCGAAGACTGGAAGTACATTTGCACTCTTCCTGCCGAGATCATGACCCATGTCGATACCGCCCTGAAGAATGCGTTCTTCTATTCAGGGAGAGCTTTGGAAGGAAGTGATTGAATGGCTCAGAAAGATTGTCCGCTGAACACTTCCACCGAACAGAGCTTGCCTTGCAAGGAGGGCCGCTGTGCATGGTGGGACGAAGATGCTCAGGCGTGTGCCGTGTTGGTACTCGCCAAATCTGCAAAGAAGGTGACCAAGAATGCCCGATGAAATTCTGACCGAAGAACAGGAGCTTTTTCAGCTCTCCAACGGACGGTACATCATGGACGCAGAGTTGTCCCGGAAAATGTACCAGATCAAGGAAGCACAGCCTGAGCGTAGCCACCAGACCAGCGGCACCGGCTACTCTTGGGACGAGTCGGGCATGGCTGAATTGTTCTCCGAATGCTACCAGAACGATACTCGCTACTGTCCCGAAACGAAGTGCTGGTACACCTACTCTGATGGTGCATGGCGTAAGGATGTTGGCTCTCTGCTGGTAGCGGAGAAGATCAAGGAGTTCTACCGCCTGATGGCCCTGTATTGCGGTGAGATCAACAACGAAGACCGCCGCCGGGAGTACATGAAGTTCATTGCCAAGATGGGAGATCGCCGCTTCCGTGACCGTCTGGTGAAGGACGCTGCCGGTGCCATGCCCATTGCCGCCGATGAATTTGACGCAAACCCCTATCTGATTAACTGCCTGAACGGCACCTTCGACCTGAAGCACATGGAGTTCCGGGAGCATAATTGGGAAGATTTTCTTACCATGCAGACCAACTTCAACTACACCTTGCAGGATGTTTCCTGTGAGCGGTGGGAGAAGTTCATCGATGAAGTCACCTGTGGCGACAAGGCCAAGGCCGAGTATCTGCAAATCGCTCTGGGCTATTCCATGCTGGGCATGGCGAACGAGGAGTGTATGTTCATCCTTCACGGCAAGACCACCCGCAATGGCAAGTCCACTATGCTGAGTGCCATCCACCACCTTCTCGGTGACTATGCTTCCGTGTCCCCGGTATCCATCATCTGCAAGTCTGATCGCTCCAAGAACGCCGAAGCCGCCAACCCCATGCTGGCTTCTCTGAAGGGCAAGCGGTTTGTGACCATGGCTGAGAGCAACCAGTACGGCAAGCTGGACGAAGAAGCCATCAAGCAGTACACCGGCGGCGAGGAGATCAAGGCCCGCAACCTCTACGAGAGTGCCATCACCTTCCTGCCGCAGTTCACCCTTTGGCTGTCCTGCAACGATCTTCCCTCCGTCAGCGACAAGAGCCTGTTCGCTTCCGAGCGTATCAATGTCATCGAGTTCAACCGTCACTTCTCTGCTGAGGAGCAGGACAAGAACCTGAAGAACGAGTTCCAGACTCAGGAAGCCATGCAAGGCATTTTCGCCTGGATGGTCGAGGGCTACTTCAAGTACAAGCGGCACGGCCTGAAGATGCCTGCTCACATGAAGACCGTGGTCAGGCAGTATGAGAAGGACAACGACATTGTGCTTCAGTTCCTGGAGGACAAGTGCGAGGTGGACAGTGATGCCGTCACCAGAGCCAAGTCCCTCTACGATGCTTACAAAATCTGGTGTAAGTCCAACGGATACTTTGCTTGCAGCGCAAAGCGGTTTAACGCCGATCTGGAAACGCACCCGGAGTGGCACAACGGCAAGATCACCTACCACGGCTACCCCTCCTACAAGGGCATTAAGTTGAAAGGGGTGTGATCCCCGTCATGGGTGTGATTCGATGTTGTAAAGGTTGTGTGCCGCCGAAGCGAACTCCCTATTGCCACAGCACTTGCCCAGACTACCAGAAGGAAAAGGCTGAACACGAAGCCCGGAAAGCTAAAATAGATTCCGAGAAGCGACAGGAATATGAACTGGATTCCCAAAGGGAAAAGGCCGTTTACACAGCAAAGAAAAGATGGAGGTGGAATTGATGGGCTATAAGAAAATCGGTTACATCCGGCAAATCTGGTATGTGATAAAGTACGCCGTCCATCGGCGGCGCAGGAGAAAGGAAGGTAAAAATGGCTGAATTGAAACCGTGTCCGTTTTGCGGCGATGAATATGTACAGGCGGAAATCTATTTTCCGTTTTCGGAGTTTCGGATTTACTGCACTGGCGGCGAAGGGTGCATTGCCAGTATGACGCTTTCTTTTGAAGATGCTGGAATCGTTGGTGGCCGGGTTGATTTTAAGAAAGCACAGGAAATTATGGAGCAACTCATAGAAGCATGGAACAGGAGGGCGGAAGATGGCAAGTGAACGGCGGCTGGTTGATGCCAATGTACTAGAAGAAAGGGTTAAGATCTGCGATCAACCAGCATGGATGGTTGTAAGGGATGCTCCCACCGTGGATGCCGTGGAAGTGGTGCATGGGCAGTGGAAAAATATCACAGATTTCGGCAACGGTGATTGCTACGGTTTTTGCTCCGCTTGTGCGACAGAACAACACGCACAAAATGCAAGTGCGCTAAAAGCGTTTCACAGGTATTGCCGTTGGTGCGGTGCAAAGATGGACGGAGAAAGGAAGGACAATGGATGATTTGATAAGCCGAAAGGCATTGATAGCAGAATATGACCGGGTGCATATCGGGCCGCCCGGTGGAGCACGGAAGCTGATGGAAGATGCCCCGGCGGTGAATCCGCTCCCTTGCAAGATCGGTGACACAGTATGGGGCATTAGATACCATACTGGAGTGCCCTACATCAAGCAGGGCACGGTCAGTGAAATGGCCTACCTGGATGATATGCGGCTGGCCATTGCCGTGAAGTTTGCGCCGAAATACAACACCAGAGGCTTCTGGGGCGTGACCATATTTGCCACCCGTGAGGAATGCGAAGCGGCACTCGGAGGGAAAGACAATGACCATAAACGAAATTAGAGATTATTTAGCCAAATTTTGTGGCGAAGGAAAGGGCGATACACCTGTGTTAGCTTGCCATAGCAGAGATAATCCGCAGAAGTGCGGAACGCCTATTACCGACATCGTTTTTATTGAAACGAGAAGCGGTGATTGCAAAGTCGTTTTGCAAACTGAATAGGAGGGGCAGACAATGAGAGAAAAGCTGATTGAGTTGCTGATGGATATGCCGTTTGGTCACAGCACTTGTGAAGAAGAGCGGCATATGGAAGATTTGGCAGATTATCTTATTGCCAACGGCGTAACGGTGCAACAGTGGATTCCTGTGACGGAGCGGTTGCCGAATGAGGAAGATGCAACGGAAAATGACGGATTTATAGTAGCAATAATGAACGGCCATAGCCTAAACATTTGGAAGTGGTTCAAGGTAGCAGCTTTTCCGCATTATTTTACCCACTGGATGCCACTTCCCACGCCAGCAAAGGAGGGTTGACCATGTGGGAGAACTACTTTGATGATCGTTATGAGAAATTTATGTGTGCCGGCCCCATTGTGAAGCCAAACCGTATCACCGGTGAGGGTAGATGCAAAGGCCGTCCGTGGTCTGCCAGTAAAGCCAAAGACCTCAAAAAGAAAGAGCATCGGAAAATGGCAAAGAAAAGCCGCAGACAAAATAGGAGGGGCTGACTATGAGTAAACTGCGATATTGCCCCAAGTGCGGGGCCAATAGACCCAGCTTCGGGGTTATATTCCACCCCTACGGGCTTTTCACCCGGTACTACATCAAGTGCTGGAATTGCAAATATCCCGGCCCGGCAAAGATTAGCCTGAATCGGGCAGTAAAGGCGTGGGACAAGATTCCGAGATTGCCCAGAGAAGTCTTTTCTCTCTACCGAGGGGTGAAGCTGCCCAACTTACCGGGGGAGGGATCCAAATGAGAGACTTTCCCGACCACCCCGTCATTGCCAGCATCGAGCGCACCGGCTACCCGCCTTGGATCAAGGACGATCTGGACGATGACATTCACACCCTCGATTGCTTCGAGGATGACCCGGAGGAAGATGATTATGAGTAACACCATTTTGCCGAAGTTCGGCACGGGCTTCTATTTCCCCGAAAACCTTAGAGTGGAATACGGGGACTCTGATTATCAAGTTGAAATGATTCATAAAGCCTATGTGGAAATCACCAACCAGTATGAAGACGCTGTGGTGGAGGAAATCGCCCAGGCTGCAAGACTGAGTGGCGCAACAAGCTGTCTGGTGCTGAACAAGACCGCCATCATGGATGCCCTGAGAAAGCAACAGCCTGAAAAAGTTAGAGATGGCACCTGCCCTAACTGTCATAGAATTTTCCTTTATAGGTACGGCAAAATGGACAAAACCCCTCACTGTGATAACTGTGGGCAAGCTCTCGATTGGGAGGTGCCTTGACCATGGATAAGCCGACCAGATGTATCGACCCTGTGGTGAAATACTGTCAGGAATGTCCCTGGGGCTATGTTCACTACCCTGAATGGGTGGAAACCGCAGAAGACCTCTGCGACTGTACCTTCGAGTCTGGATGCACCCTGGGCTATGACCAGGGCCGACCTGAAGATGAACCCACCGAAGCTGAGTTGAAGGAGTTCGAGAGCTTCTTCGACTCACCCCATGAGCCACAGCATTGTTCCGGGTGCCGCTACTACTCTCTGAGCGAGGGTCTGTGCTTCTTTGACGCTGAGATCAACGGCACCGGCGAGTATGTGTCCCGTGACCCTACCGAGAGCTGTGACGAGTGGGACAAACGGCCCTACACAGAGTATGGTCGAGTGTAAGCAAAACCGTAGATTGGGTGAGTTAGGTGACTCATTTTAAGTTTTTACTATAAAGTCCTCTATATAGTAGCTCTATAAGAGAGTTTATATACAAAATGATGAAATCATTCACCCAAGTCACCCAGAAGGAGGAATTATGAGCGAGAAGAATGAGCTGGCTACCACCGGCGAGAAGAAACCCAAGCGAAAGCGACCTGATCGGACGGAAGCGTGTAGTGTACACACGGAACCCGGCGACAATCGTCACTACCTTCAGCATTCCATGAAGATTTTCGATTGGCCTGAAGTGGACATGAAGGAGCCTGAAGCTGTCAAGGCGAGAGTGATGGAATATTTTGCTCTGTGTGAGCAGGATGATATGAAGCCCAGCGTTGCGGGTATGGCTATGGCCTTTGGAGTTGATAGAACGACTCTGTGGAAATGGGCTAATGGCGTAGAGAGTGCCTACATTCCCACCGCAAGTCGCAACTTTATTAAAAAGGCGTACCAACTTCTCAACTCTCAGATGGAGAACTATATGCAGAACGGCAAGATCAACCCGGTTGCGGGCATCTTCCTAATGAAGAACAACATGGGCTATCAGGACAAGCAGGAGGTCGTGCTGACTCCCAACTCTCAGATGGGCGACTCTGCGACTCCCGAAGAACTTCAGCAGCGGTATATCGAAGCGACTGTGGGCGACTATGAGGAGAGCGACTAAGCGACTCTGCGACTCTGGCGACTTTCGACTTTCGAGCGACTTTCGACTTTGGCAACTCTGGCGACTCTGGTTGGCAACTTTCCCCGGCAACTTTGGCAACTCTCTGGCAACTTTCCCGTTCCGAGTGAGAATGCGGCGAGGTTCTGGTGAGGTTTCGGTGAGGTTCCCGATCAGGAAACGGCCCAGGTTTGGCACCAGCACCCAGGCGGGACCGGCACCCCCGGCCCGCCCCGGCTCCGCTGGTGGAGCTGCCGCCGCTGGCCTCATCTGCGGCCCGCTGCCGTTACCCTTGGCGGGGTGATCTCAGGACCGGCGGGGGGCCTTTGGGCGTGTTTTGCATTATTTA
>JAZNYV010000021.1:0-8537 GCA_045594585.1 Faecousia sp.
GTTGATTCCATTCCCGGTATAGATAAGATCACTGCTATGACTGTCTTATCGGAAATCAGTGTTACACCAAAGAACAGTTTTCCGACTGCCGGACACATGACCAAATGGGCGGGATTGGTACCACGGAATGACGAAAGTGCCCAAAGTATGAAATCACGAAAAATCCTACTGGGCAACCAGTACATTAAGACGATTCTCTGTCAAGCAGCATGGAGTGCAGTTCGTGTCCGAAATTCCTCTTTCGCAAAATGGTTCTGGTCCCACCAAGGTCATAAGGGACAGAAAAAAGCAATCATCGCAGTAGCTCGGAAGTTATTAGAAATGGTCTATATCTTGTTGGAAAGGGAGCAGTATTACGATCCCCTTTACCCAACAAGAATACAGAGATAAAGATACTTAGACGATAATCGTAGAGAGACAAGGAAAATGATAGGGGTAGTTTACGCTTTTTTAGGTCTCACTTTTTAAGAGGGTTCACGCAAAACCGTCCCCTGTGTTACTTGTACCTGTACCTGTGTTAAAAATCGGCAATTGGATAATCCGGGCAATAATTTACATGCTGAGCCATTATCTTAGCATTAGTATCACCAATACATTGGGTGTTTAGCCACCAAACAAATGCTTCTGTTCCAATTTCTAAAGTCGATGTGCCATTGCTGTTTTGCTTGCGATAATTGTGATTATTTTTTTCGTCACTCATCCAGTCAAAAAAACGCTGAACGATTTCGTCTAAATTATCAGCGACGTAATTTGAAACAGATAAAATATCCACATCACTATAATCGTACTCAAATATTATGTTAATTTTTTTCATTCTATCCCCCATATGACATGGAATAATCATTTGATATCCAAAACCGGAATGTGATAATTCTTAATTTTTATATGCTCTGTATAACTCCATATGCCAGAACGGTTCGGATGTTTCATCGGTCCATGATTGCTAATACCATATTCTTTAGCCCATTCAACCAGTGTTTCTGCATCTTGTCTATTCATTCCTTTTTTATATTCATCTGCTAACTCTAATACAGCTTGCTGGTCATCATTAAATTTTGGAGAGGGTGTGTCCATAGCACAATTGCTATTGTGTACAAGAATTTTCGATTCACTAACATAATAAGTGTGGTAATCCTGCACACGGAAATTATATACAGGTACTGGTCGAATGAATGACTCGTGCTGAACATATTCTATTTTAACATATTCCCCGTTTACAAGCACAAGGGTATCGCCAGCCAAAAGATCGCCTGCATTAGTCCAACCTTGAGTCGGTACATAGAAGGGGTGGTCCGGAGTTGCAATAATTTGTTCCCCATTAACAAAAATGCAAACCAACTCATTTGAGTCTCGGACAAATGTTTCCTCGACAAGCTTTAGCGATATGTCCCCTGTCCTTTCATCCCATGCCCAAACAAGATCTCCTTCTTGAATTTCCTCAATTGGAACTAACCCGTTTTCAGTATGTACAAGTGTTCCGGCAACAAAACAGCATTCGACAGTGAATTCGAAATTGTCCATTTTGTTTGTCGCCGAAACCGTATCTGTTACATCATCCAATCGGTCCACAGCTTTCGCAGCATCATAGACATCATCTGCCGCATCGGCAACATCGCCGGCAATATTTACTGCTCTAACCGTTTCTCCAACACCTGTAACGAAGGGAATTAGATCTATCACATCACCGGCAAGTCCAATCCAAGCGGTAACGTCCTGGGGATTGGTTACAACGTCCACTACGCTTACGACTATAGAGATAACATCAAAAACAGTATCCCAAAATGCTCCACCGTTATCAATATTCATAACGGGATTGTTTGCGCAATATACAAACAAATTGGTTGCATTCAAGTTCACACCGGCAGCTGTTGTATATTCCGGCTGATCAGCATTGATGAAACGATGATTTGCGGGGTCATAGTACCGGGATTGGAGATAATAAAAGCCGGTTTCAGAATCGTAGTAATAGCCTCTGTAGCGGAGGGGGTTGCGGACAGCGAGACTGGTTGTATTCGGAGTACCACCGCTTGCATTGGTTACAGTAACATTTCCCCAAGCATCGTAGATGTATCTGCCATACCACTTCTGCTCATACAGACCGGTATCTTCATTTAGGATTACTCGGAAAAGACCTTCTATGTCGCCTTGCAGATTTGTAGCATAGAAATAGGTTGTGTAGCTACTACCACCATTCTTGGAGTATACTACAGCAAAGGGTCTGCCGGACTCATCGTAGATGAAGTCCATGATAATAGTAGTATCTCCGTAGGGGAAGGACTCTCTGACGACCTTTCCGTTCTGCGTAATATAGGAATGGGTTACTCCGTCAACAACCTTTTGGGTGCGGATGCCATCCAGATCATAGGAATAGCTGTAGGTTTTGCTTCCTGTAGTGATGCCTGTAAGGTGTTTCCCCTGCTCCCATGACAGATTCGAGAAGGTCTTAACGCCGTTATAATAGTTGGTGGGATTACCTGCACCGTCATAGGAAATAGTTGTTCCACCAACTGCAGTAAGAAGATCCTTCCAATCTCCTGTGCTGTAGGTATAACTTTTACTTGTGGTTGCGGTACCAACCTTTTTGGTTTCGGAGCGGAGATTCCCAGCGGTATCGTAGGTATAAGTATAGACTGCCGTAATATCCGATTCGGTGTCGCCGGTACCGTCGTAATGGGTTTCCTTAACAAGCTGGTTCAGGGTGTCATACTCGTATTTGTACAGGAGATATCTTGATCCTTCGCTCTGGCGGATCTCGACAATGTTTCCTACCTCGTCGTACTCGTATTTATATCCGGTAACCAGAACGCCCTCTGTAGTACGAATATTACGATACTCTACCTGTGTAGATGTTTGATTACCGGAGACTGTTTTATATGCGTAGGCTGTTTTAAAGAGTTCTTGTCCGTCAGAGTTCGTAAGGGAAGCATTAGATAAGCGTTTCAGATTGTCATAGTTATAGTTAATTTTATGACCGGATCCGGTTTTTAGCTGTTTTAAGCTTCCGTCCTTCCCCTCGCCGTCATTGTAGGTATACTTTTCACTGCGAGTCTTACCATCAATTGTCCAGCGCTGAATATACAGTCGGCTAAACTCATCATACTGATGCTCTGTGCGCTGATAGACATGTCCATTGCCACTCTGCACACTACGGACTAGGCGACCAAGACTGTCATACTCAAAAATAGATTCTGCAGTCTCTGTATCATTATCGCCATAGCTTGCATTGGCAAGTCCACCAGAGGCATCATAGGTGTAGGTCACATACCTACCATTATTATAATCGATTCTGACCGCTCTGTCAAACTCATCATAAGAATAATTTACGGAATCTCCGTTTCCGTAGATCATTGTAGACAGATTTCCACCACCGGTATTGGGTAAACCATTGTTGATGTCTTCATACACATAGGATGCAAGTGTCTGATTCCCTACAGCCATCTGGGTTGTTTGGCCCCACACATTGAAATCAAAAGTGTAATATTGCTTAAACGAAGAAGAACCATTATACGCTACTCTTTCCAATTGAGACAGCTTATCATCCTCGTAACTCCGTTTTACGGCAATCACATTATTGATATAGCTTTGCTCAGCTCTGCCATTGGTTGGTGTATAGGTATAATAGGTTTTTGTCCCCTTTGCATCAACAACATGATTCAAGTATCCGTAATAGTTGTGGTAATTATAAGTTGTTTTGTTACCTACATCATTATAGATTTCCTTTACATTGTTCCGGTCATCTGTCATTACGGAGGATGTAAGGATTTTTTTGCTTGTACCTGTTGCCATTAGCTCGGAGTTTGTAAGGTTTCCGGAGGTGTCGTAAACACTGCTTGCGGTAGCGCCGGCAGTTGCCGTTGCAGTAACATCATGCTGATTGTTATAAGTGTAGTTTGTAACATTGCCATTAGGTGCAGTATATTTTGTCAAATCTACACCCGTATAGATCATGCTCTCCTCACCGACACCTGTTCCGCTTGCACTGGTGGGATCACCATTGTCGTTATAGTCGTAGTTATAAACAGGTTCTACACGGAAGGAGAAATTGTCGAACAGAACAGAATTGATGTTCTTATCGTAGGCGGCTGTTACTACCGCATAGGTAATAGTTACACTATCGTCTCGTTTTGCCTCCACAATTCCCTGAGCATACTGCCAGTCGTCGTAGTAGGAGTCGAAAGCGAAAAAGAAAGGCTCTGTAGTACCATCACTGTAGTGCAAATGAACCATTATGGAGAAGAATGGCTTGACCGTTTCTGTAATGAGCTTTGCACTGTCGGGCTTTGCGTTGGCCTTGGCCCAGCCAGAGAGAAGGAAGGTAGTATTGCCCGGGAGATAAATTTGCACAGTTTGGTTTAAGCGAACTGCGTTTGGTGCACCTTTGAGTTGGATCACATTGTTTCCAAATAATGCCAACTCCGAAGAAACTACTTGAGCAGAAGAATCAGAGCTCCAGCCGTGATTATTTGTGCTCGGAAGAGTTGTTCCTGAAGAGTTATGCTCCATGGATCCATTGTCAATAATGTTAAATGTAGATGCTGCCGACCCTTTCTCTAACTGGATGCAGTCTGCGTAAACATTACCCGCAGTTAATCCGTACCTCATGACAGTAGCTCGGCAGGTTATATTTGCATCAGGAGTGTAGGTCGCAGTTAAACGAACCCAGCCTTTATCAATACCGTCAGTAGTGTAGTTTATTTTTTCTCCGGAGCTCAAGGGAACGCTACTACCCATAGGAAGGAAAGCAAGCCATACGCCACCATTGGTGGAGAAAGTTGTATCTGAGGGGATCTTGACATAGGCAGAAAGGGTATAGGTCTCTCCTTCTGTCAGAGTTACATTCTGGAGGAGTCCAATTTCTCCCAAGAGGAATGATTTATTCCCGATGAAATGTTCTGCATTTGTGGGATTTGCGTTGACCCATTTGGTTGCCCCATTTTCTGCACTGCCGTTTTGCAAGATATTTATTCCCTGCTGACCGGCAGAGGCGACTGAAGTAATGCGATTATTCTTCTTGCTGGTGCCGGAGTTTTCTGTATAGGTTGCCGCTCCTGCTCCGAGGATCTCGGACTCATCGCTGTTGGAGGTATAGCTACCAACCGTTCGTCCCACGTTGTCAAGGATCTTTACGGTCAGAAGATCGTCACCGGTATCTCCATCTACAAGATGTCCGTCGGAATCCATATACGGGAGACCATCTTTTCCATAATAGCGATATGCCGTTTGGGAATGGGCTCTCTTGTAGGCGTGGTATTTCGCTCCGTAAACAGGACTACCGTTATTGAGAATGTATTCATAAAATCTGCATACATTTTTCTCATAGCTGTAGTTGAACTCTATACCATAGTTTGCCTCACTGTCATAGACAGTATACAGACGGTGCCTCATGTTGTACTTCGCATCGGTAGGATAGTAGGTATACTGCATTTCCGTACCATCCGGGAGGGTAAGGGAGGTAAGCATTTTGTAGGGCGCTGAACTTGTAGACCAATCTGTCATCCCAAGTGTGACCGTACGATTCGCAATGGCAGAGGAGCTGTTATAATCGCATTCTCCAATGATCTTGGATACAAAATATCCATCGTATTCAATCTTCAGTAACTGCTCCGTAGCAGAAACACCGACGATCTTACGATAAACTGCTGTTACCTTGTTTGCCCCAGTTGCAGTAGGCTTCCATGCGGTAGCTGTACTACTGTAGGCATTGTCGTTATAGCAATAGTAAAGTGCATTCCCGTATGCATCTGTTTCTTCTGTGAGATAGCCGTTTACGAAGATCCATTTATCACCATAAGGGTTAGTCATGGTGTAAGTCGTTCCGGATACAGTTATGGTTAAGGACAGGCCATCTTCATCCTGATAGCCATTGCCGGAATCATAGAAATAGTGATCCGTTCCGTCTCCATCGGTGTATACCAGATATGTTATTCCTCCAACGGTTAATTGCTTCACGGTTTGCTGTAAAGACAGTTTCCATCCAACACCTACGAGCATATTATTGTAGTTCTGGGTATTGACATCGCTGTAGCTACCGGAGAAATACTTTCCGGTCAAAGCTGTGTTGTATACAAGAGATACCGAAAATGGCATAACATTGCTGGAGGAAGAAAACAGGGGGACAATATGGGTATTATCCAGCGTGTAGTCGCTGATATGGGAGGTGCCTGCACGACCGACATTTAGCGTCTGATAGGTATACTTGTCCTCAATACCACGAGTGTTCCGGTATAAGATCTTCATACAAGGCTTTCCGGAAGTGTAATTGGTGTTCCCGGCTCCTCTGAAAGCGGCTCTGGATCCTACGGTACTCTCATCATCGTCAGTAATCACTTTAAGAGCAATGCCTTTGTTAGCGTGATAATTTTCGCTATCATACCACTTGAAGGCCAAGGTAGTAATATCCCAGCTTACATAATTTCCGGCGGTAGAACTTCCCAAGGTCTGCTTATCTAAAACCACGCTGTCAATGGTTGTTGTACCGTTGATAGTTTGATTCCATGTTAAATTATTCGCCCAGGTTTGCCACGCATCAGCAGAAGATTTTCCGTTCAGGCTACCGGCTTTTGTAATTTCATAGGCACCTACTTCAATATCTGCACCGGAGGTTCTGTACGAGTGCAACACGTGATACAACGAAATCGTAGCCTGATAAATCTCGCAACCTTCAGGAAGGGTGACTAATTCATTCACATGGAGGTATGTCCGAGTTAAACCATTCGCATTACCATTATGGCCTACATAAAAATCGGGGTTGGAGGTATCCGCCGTACCGGGATATCCGCTACGCACAAACCCGCCACAAAGCTGGGATTCACTTGTATATGTTTCTTCTACTGTAGGATCCAAGAAAACAGGGAATACTCGCTCCTCTGCATTGATCCAGTCAGCATCTGCTGTAACGGTGAAAAGCCATTCATTCCCAACGGGTTCAAGAGTGTAGTAGGCATCGAAGGAATACTCGCTATTCCCATCGAACATATAGGGGGCAGGGATCCGATAGGGTACGGATCCATCTTCGGAAATCAGCAGAACACTTCCGTCTTCCTGCAAAGAAGGAGTCAATCCCTCAGTTGCAAGAACAAAGGAATATACATACTCTGATTGGGGTTCGGAAATGATAATGCTTTCCTTAATGGTGTTAGCGTAGTTCTCGTAGCGGATATCGGCTCCGCTAATAACATCTGCATATTCAAGTGCAGAGTAAATCTTATCCGGCTGTGCATCAGCCAGAACGGGGTCATCAAAGGTTTCGCCGCCGTCGGATGCAACTGAAAGAATCGTAGCCGGTACAAGTTCCTCTGTGGAGATTTCTACAGTTGCACCTGTGCCGATGGAAGCCGTGTCGGCACTCTCTCCATGAGAGATTTCTCCCATTTCCATAGCCATTTCGGGTACTGTGGGAACAAGAGGGATTTCAGCATTGGGATCCTCGACGGGCGAAAGACTGAGAGCATAGTCACCATATTGCACATAGAGAAGAGTTTCGGCATTAGCATCTGCGGCAAACACACGAGTGCTATCCCCATTTGTGACGGTGTAGTGAGAAATTCCCTCTCCGTCAAGGGTACTTACTTCATGAAGAGTGTTATCATACTCTACCCATTTGCCATCTTCTTCATAATGTACAGGTGTGCCATATTGGACAGCAATATAGGAACCATCGTCCATGCGGAAGTGCTTGACGCTTTCCTCACGGAGAGATTCTTCCTCAAACAGAATTGTGACAGAGGAGGCGGGATTCTCAATGCTTTCAAGCTCGTCTGCATAGCCGGACATTGCATCATCGGTTACATTGGGATCCGCGGTGGTCTCGCTTTCGGTTGCAAAGATCGTGGTAGGCAAAAGCTGTATAAGCAAAGCAACCACAAGTAGCAGGGACAGGCATTTACCGAATGGCTTTCTCATGTAAAAGACTCCTTTCATTGTTAACATATCACTGTGTAATACTTCTGCTTGGGAAACCGGAGAAACAGCCCTCCTTCCTGTAGATAATATCATTTGAATAGGGAGAAAGTGTATGTGCGATATTTCCTTTCACTTATATACTGCAAAAAAGAGCAAAATATGACATCTTTTTTTATACATGCCCTAAAAATTTATTAAAAATGAAATATGTAAGGAAAAACAGCCAAGCCCCGAAGAGCTTGGCTGTTGCAAATAATATGAATTTTTAGAGCGGAGCGACGGAGGTATTTGTTGTATAGTACCTAATGTCATTACCGGTGTAGTTTTCTGCAATAAATCGGATGGCACAGTAGTAGGCAACACCCGGCTCCATGGTAATGGTATAGGTGCCACATGCAACTGGGCCGGATGTTTCAATCAGCCCATTTGTTGTGTTCCCAGTTATGACTCTTGCAATACTATCATCTGTACGATATACAAAGATTGCAACAATTCCTAATCGACTAATTCCCGTTGCAACTGTGCTTACAGAATAAGTCAAATCAAGTTCCCCGCTACTATCACCGGGAGATAATGAGGCTCCGTAGCGTGTAAAATAGTCACTCGCCCTGCTTTCGGCCAATGCAAAAGGAGTT
>JAZNYV010000022.1:0-4417 GCA_045594585.1 Faecousia sp.
TCTTTAAAAAGTAGACATTGGAAATGGCTACTTTTTATAGCCCGTAAGGGCGTAGAAACTTGTATGAGACGTCTTTTGTGTCACTTGTGGCACAAAAGCTTCAATGAAAAGTGTCTACTTTTCATTGAAAAATAGTATTAATAACTTCCTACAACAGACAATGGCAAGGCATAAAATCCCATACTCCAAATCGGAATTTGAAGATTTTTCTTTCTTTTCTGTAAAAGCTGTGGTAGAATAGAGGCAGGAATGAATAGCTCCCCTCCTATGGGGGCGAAGAAAGGATGGATACATATGCCAATGAATCGACCCACAGGGCGGAAGCGGAATGTGACGGGGCAAGGAAAGTCCATTGGGCGCAGAGGCTCCGGCTTAGGAACCGGGCCTGTAGGCTCCTCCCGTCCGGGAAGATCCTCCGACGGCTCTCAGGGCAGCTCCCGAGGAACCACCCGTAGCAGCGGAGGGGGCCTAAAGCTGATCCTTATTGTTCTGGCTCTCCTGTTAGGCGGCGGCGGTGCAGGAGGCTTTCTGCTGGGAGGCAGCGGCGACCTGCCTGCTGACAGCGGTCAGAGCCAGGTAGAGCAGCAACAGAGCAGTACAGGGAATCTCCTGTCCATGCTGGGGAATTTAGGCGGGGGCAGTGTGTCCTCCGGCTGGGACAACGGCAGTAACTTAGGGACCTTAGACACCTCCGTTGCCCCCGGCTCCCGTAGCAAGTACACAGACATTTTGGGCGGCGGTGAGGACGAGATGACCATTATGGTCTATCTCTGCGGCACAGACCTGGAATCCAAGCACAAGATGGCCTCCATGGATCTGCAGGAGATGATCAATGCAGACCTTTCTGACAAGGTAAACATCCTGGCCTATACCGGAGGCTGTAAGCAGTGGCAGAATTCCGCTGTCAGCAGCTCCACCAATCAGATCTGGCAGATCAAGGACGACGGTATGCAGTGCCTGGAAAAGGACCTGGGAAGCCGCTCCATGACAGACCCCGACAATCTCAGTTGGTTCATCCGTTGGTGTGAGAAGCATTATCCTGCCAATCGTATGGCTCTGATCTTTTGGGATCACGGCGGCGGCTCCGTCAGTGGCTACGGCTATGACGAGAAGTTCCCCCGTGAGGGCTCCATGGACCTGGGCGAGATCAATCGGGCCTTGGAGGACGGCGGCGTGCAGTTCGACTTCGTAGGCTTCGACGCTTGTCTCATGGCTACTACAGAGACCGCACTTACGCTGTCTAAGCACGCAGACTACCTCATTGCCAGTGAGGAAACAGAGCCGGGTATTGGCTGGTACTATACCAACTGGCTCACCGCTCTGTCCCGGGACACCTCTATGCCCACGGTGGAGATCGGCAAGAACATTATTGACGATTTCGTAGACACCTGTGGCAGACAGTGTAAGGGACAGCCTGCTACTCTGTCCATCATTGATCTGGCAGAGGCGGAGAACACCATCCCCCGGGCTCTGACCCTCTTCTCCAAGGACACCTGCGAGCTGATCAAGAACCAAGAATACGCCAAGGTCTCCAATGCCCGTAACGACTCCCGTGAATTCGGCAGCTCCGGCAAGATCGACCAGGTAGACCTGGTCCACCTTGCCAAGAATATGGGCACGGAGGAAGGCTCTGCCCTGGCAGAGGCTATCCTGGGTGCTGTCAAATACAACCGCACCTCCTCTGACATGACCAATTCCTACGGTCTGTCCATCTACTTCCCCTACCGCAAGGTCTCTACGGTGGATCAGGCTGTAGACACCTACGAGGAGATCGGCATGGACAACGAATACGTCCGCTGTATTCAGGCCTTTGCCAGCCTGGAGACCGGGGGACAGGCTGCAAGCGGCGGCACCGGCTCCCCCCTGCCCTCCCTTATGGGTATGCTGGGCGGTTCCTCCGGAGGCGGTGATATGATCGGACAGCTCCTGGGCAGCTTCTTGAGCGGAGGCAACGGCGGTATTTCCGGCTTGACCTCCGGGAATATGGACTTCCTCAGCGGCAGGGCTATGAGCGAGGAGGAAATGACCGCCTATATTGCAGACAACTACTTCGACGACAGCTACATGACCTGGCAGACAGTCAACGGTCAGCAGGTGATCTCCATGCCCGAGGAGCAGTGGTCCCTGGTACAGGGTCTGTACGCCAACCTGTTCTTTGATGACGGGGAGGGCTATATTGATATGGGTATGGATAACGTATTCGACTTCGATGACAGGGGGAATCTGTTAGCCCCGGCGGAGATGACCTGGATCGCAGTGAACGATCAGCCCGTTGCCTATTATCACGAATCCACCGTGACTCAGGGGGACAGCTACGAGATCCTGGGACGGATCCCCGTTCTCTATAACGGGGATCGGGCAGATCTCATGGTCCGCTTTACGGATACAGAGCCCTACGGCAAGGTCGTAGGTGTTCGCAAGGTCTACACCGAGAGGGAGACCGACACCGTAGCCAAGAATTTGGAGACCGTTGCGGTAGGCGACACCCTGGACTTCCTCTGCGACTATTACTCCTACGACGGCACCTATACGGACAGCTATATGCTGGGAGAGCCTCTCACCGTTTCCGGGGAACTGCGGATCAGCGACGTCTATATCGACGAAGGCAGTGCAAGACTGACTTATCTCTTTACGGATATCTACAACACCCAACACTGGACCGAGCCCGTAAAGTAAGCATACATCACCCCATACAACAACAGCACCGGTTGCCCGGTGCTGTTGTTGTATAGTGTCAGGTAGGAATTTGAAAATGTGCATAAAATCCCTTTCTATAGTAGGGAAACGGGAGGAATTTGATTATAATGATAATAATTCTCAATTTTATTATTCAAAAAAGGGAATAGAGCGGCGGAGGGGCAGAATGGGGGTTTACGGAACTATTTGAGTTAAAATACGAAGAGATATCCCGGGAATCACGAAGGACGGAAAGCTGTATGAGAAAATTATGGATCAGAGATCTTCTCCCTAAAACAGCCGCAAGAGAAAAAATCTTGGACGTTTTGCCGTATTTTAGGAATTGTTACGATATAGATTGAAAAACCGGGTAAAATATGGTATACTCATGTTGCGGAGGAAGCTCTTCCGTCACAGACACTATATACGCAAGGAAGGAAAGCCTATGCTTGAAATAAAAAATTTATCCTATCGGGTTGAGGGAGAGGCAGGTCCTGTGGACATCCTCAAGAACGTGACCCTCAACATTGAAGACAAGAAGTTCGTTGTGATCACCGGCCCTAACGGCGGCGGCAAGACCAGCCTGGCCCGTGCGGTTATGGGCATCTACCAGCCTACAGGGGGACAGATCCTGTGGAACGGCAGGGACATTACCTCCCTGTCCGTTACGGACAGAGCCCGTATGGGTATCTCCTACGGCTTCCAGCAGCCTCCCCGATTCAAGGGCATGAAGGTCCGTGACCTCCTGACCGTAGCCGCCGGTAAGAAAATCAGCCACGACGAGGCCTGCTCTTATCTGACCAAGGTGGGCCTCTGTGCCCGTGACTATATCGACCGTGACGTAGACACCTCCCTATCCGGGGGCGAGGTCAAGCGGATCGAGATCGCCACCATCCTGGCCCGCAAGTCGGACCTTATGATCTTCGATGAGCCGGAAGCAGGCATCGACCTGTGGTCCTTTGCCCGTCTCACCGAGACCTTCAAGGAGATCCACGACAAGAAGGAGGCCACCATCCTCATTATCTCCCACCAGGAGCGGATCATCCGTCTGGCAGACGAGATCATCCTCATTGCAGGAGGCACCCTCAGCGAGAGAGGCTCCGTGGAGGAGATCTATCCCAAGATCCTTGCAGACACCGTTTCGAGCTGCAATATGCTGGAGGTGAACAACAAATGCTGAACGATGTACAGAAGCACATTTTGGAAATGGTTGCGGATCTCAAGGGCACCGGTGAGGGAGCCATCAACATCCGCTCCGACGGCAAGAAGGCCTTCCGTCGGAATACAGAGAACATCGTCATTGAATCCAAGACCGACAAGGACGGCATCGACATCCGCATTGCCCCCCACACCCATAACGAGCGGGTCCACATTCCCGTCGTAGTTACGGAATCGGGACGGAAGGATCTGGTATATAACGATTTCTTCATCGGGGATCATGCGGACGTGACCATCGTAGCAGGCTGCGGCATCCATAATTGCGGTGACTGCGACTCGGAGCACAACGGACTGCATACCTTCCATGTAGGCAAGTTCGCCAAGGTCAAGTATGTAGAGAAGCACTACGGCGATGGAGAAGGCAGCGGCAAGCGGATCCTGAACCCCCAGACCGTTCTGTATCTGGAGGAGGGTGCTTCCGTCACCTTGGAAACCACCCAGATCCGTGGTGTGGATGACACCAAGCGGTACACCAAGGTGGTTTGCCAGGGGGCAGGCAGCGAGATCATTGTCCGTGAGAACC